>NZ_PQDH01000004.1 GCF_002964605.1 Vallitalea okinawensis | reverse complement strand
AGGCTTATTTGTCATGCCCATTTTTATTTCAGAATTTTTCTCAAAAAACTATTGACTTTTAATAGTTAGTCACCTCTACGTAATATTATCCGTTAATAAAAGTTAACCTTATGGATTTTTATCATCCCTAGAAGAATTCTAAGGTGTAGACCAAGTCAATAGTCAACATAAAATTTAAAAATTATGTTAAAATATTTTTAGGAGGTGGATATGCTAAGATGAATAACAGATATAGAATGGGGCAAGTAAGTAATTTTATTGGAATTAGTAAAGATACCATAAGACATTGGCAAAAGAAAGGTCTACTTGAGACTAAAAAAGATGATAATAACTATAACGCATTCACCGATGAAGATTACTTTAAAATATATAAAATCAACTTTTACAGAAACTTGGGTTTCAGTATATCAGAAATAAAGGAACTCCTAAAAAGAGACGCTATTGATGATAAAAAAGAAATTATTGATAAGCATATAAAGCAAATCAATAATGAAATTGAAAAACTTAACTATCAAAGAGATGTATTAAAAGAAACTTATGAAATGCCAACTTCAAGAGAAGTGAATTTACAACTTATTCAAAGAGTATTTAAGCTCAAAAAGGTGGATACACCCGCCCCTTCAAACTTTTCAATTTCAAAAGACATGCAAGGCAAACAGTTGTTTATAACAAACTTTGACACAGAAACCTTAGAGGGTTATGATGTTCATATCGAAGTTTCTGAGAATGAAGATTTTGTTTATTCCCATGATACTTTTATACATTGTTTCTATCCTAGAGAAAAGCTAGTTGAGAATAGCTTTTTTATAAGTTTAATTAATAGGTTCGCTGAGGAAAACAATCTAAGATTAATAGGCGAAATTGTTGAAGTACATGATTTAAAACAGCTTTTCTTCAATGATTTTGATTTTATAGAATTTTATATTGCCGTAAAAGATTACAATGACATATAGGACCACTAAACCATTTGCACCTAAACATACAAAAAGCCATGTTAATCAAGTATGAAAACTGAATTAACATGGCTTATATTTAACAGAAACTCTCTTATAAGTTTAGTTTATTTTCTATTTTAACTCTACAGATGGAGAAAGTACTGGAAGTTCTTCTTCTGCAAGTCGAATAATTTCCTCTAATAATGTGCTTGCATTTTTTGCTGCTATCGGTAAGAACTCAGGGTAAGATAATTCAGCTTCACCATCAGCATTATCTGAAATAGCACGAATGATAACATATGGTATTTCATTTAAGTAAGCAACATGTGCAATGGCTGCACCTTCCATCTCAACTGCGTAAGGAGCAAAGTTTGTTTGAATTCTTTCTTCTAAAGCTCCACCTGCTACGAATTGGTCACCACTTGCAATACGACCTTTAAACACTTTCACATCTTCTAAGTTGATGCTTTCAGCTGCTTTTTCGGATAGGTTAATTAAATCCTCATCTGCCTCAAAGTATGTAATACCTAATCTTGATATTTCTCCTAAAGGCTCTCCTAGTGCTGTTACATCAAAATCATGCTGTACTGCATCTGTAGATATTACAATATCACCTTGTTTTAATTCTTCGTACATTCCACCTGCTACACCAGAATTTATTAAATAGTCAATATCAAATAATGTAATCATAAGCTGTGCGCATGTAGCTGCATTAACCTTACCCACACCCGAACGAGCCAAAATAATATTTTGATTATGTAATGTACCTTGGTAGAATGTCATTCCTGCTACCTGTACTTTTTTTTCAATATCCATTTTATCTTTTAAAATTGTTACTTCTTCTTCCATAGCACCGATGATACCAATTGTATTCATCATTTTAATAACCGGTTCTGTTATTACAGTTTCTGTTACTTGTTCTGAGGATACTGTAACCTCTTTAGACTCTGTAGTACTCGCAGAAGTTACTGTACAGCCAGTAAAAATCATCATATACACTACCATTACTGCTATCAATGCATTTAACTTTTTGATCATTCTTTTATCCTCCTTGGTAAACTATATTCGAACATTATTTACAAATCAATAAAAATTGTTCGATAGTTATTTATACCATACTTTTGATATGCAATCAAGTGTTTTCTGCAAGGAGGATGAATACGTCTAAAGAGGTGGGGGTAATGGTCAAGACTAAAGTATATTTTAGTCTTGACCATTCTTTTTTAATTCTTCATAATTATCTCTTGTTCATCCTTTTCGACATATCTCCCTTTTTAAAGGGAAAGTGTAAAGAAGTTATTTATTAAAAGCATTTTCATACATTTCCCTTATTTCACTCATAAGAGGGTATCTAGGATTTGTACCTGTACATTGATCATCAAAAGCTTGCTCACACATTTCATCTAATGTTTCATAGAATTTTTTTTCGGAAACTCCTGCTTCTTTAATGGATTTTGGAATATTAACTTTTGCATTTAGCTTATCAATAGCCTTTATTAAAAGCTCTACCTTTTCCTCTTCAGTATTACCACCTAATTGTAAATGATCTGCAATTCTAGCATATCTCCATTTAACATTAGGGTATTTATATTGTGGAAATGCCGCTTGTTTTCTTGGATTGTCCACAGCGTTAAAACGAATAACTTCGTTTATCAATAATCCATTAGCAATACCATGTGGTAGGTGGTGCATAGAACCTAATTTATGTGCCATTGAATGACATATTCCTAAGAAAGCATTAGCAAAAGCCATTCCTGCTACAGTTGAAGCATGTGCCATTTTTTCTCTTGCTTTGATATTCGTTGTTCCCTCATGATAAGCATCTGGTAAATACTTAAATATTAATCTTATAGCTTCTAATGCTTGACCGTTGGTATACTCAGACGCTAATATAGACACATAAGCTTCAATAGCATGGGTTAAGGCATCAATGCCAGAAGCAGCTGTTAATCCTTTCGGCATATTCATCATAAGCTCACTATCAATAATGGCTATATTGGGGGTTAATTCATAATCTGCCAGCGGGTACTTAATACTTTCTTGCTCATCGGTAATGACTGCAAATGGAGTGACTTCAGAACCAGTACCTGCTGATGTAGGAATAGCAACCATAATAGACTTTTGTCCTAACTTAGGAAAACGATAGACACGTTTTCTTATATCCATAAATCGCATAGCGAGATCTTCAAATCGAACGTCTGGATGTTCATACATTACCCACATGATTTTAGCAGCATCCATTGGTGAACCACCACCTAAGGCAATTATGGTGTCAGGTTCAAAGTTTCTCATCTCATCCGCACCCTTTCTAGCTATAGCAAGTGTTGGGTCTGGTTCAACATCAAAGAATACTGTATGGTCAATATCTAACTCATCTAAGATATGGGTTATCTTCTCTACAAATCCCAAGTCATAGAGTACTTTATCTGTTACAATAAATACCTTCTTTTTTTGCATATCTTTTAATTCTTCTAATGCTATACCAAGGCATCCGTATTTGAAGTATACTTTATCCGGAATCCTATACCAGAGCATATTTTCTCTCCTCTCAGCTACACTCTTGATGTTAATCAGATGTTTGACCCCGACATTTTCTGTTACGGAGTTACCACCCCAAGAACCGCAGCCAAGAGTCAATGATGGTGCCAGTTTGAAGTTATATAAATCACCAATTGCCCCTTGTGATGATGGCATGTTAATGATTGTTCTTCCTGTTTTCATGGCTTGACTGAATTTTTCAATTCTATCTTTGGATTTTATTTGATCTGTATAAAGTACTGATGTATGTCCTAAACCTCCAAGCTCTACTAATCGAACGGATTTTGTTAGTGCCTCATCAAAAGTATTTACCCGATACATGGCTAAGATAGGTGATAATTTTTCGTGAGAGAATGGTTCTTCAAGTTCAACAGATTCAACTTCACCAATTAAAACCTTTGTATCCTCTGGAACCGTTATACCAGCCATTTCAGCAATTTTTAGAGCTGACTGTCCAACAATATTGGCATTTAATTTCCCATTATTCAGTATTATTCCTCTTACCTTTTCAATCTCTTCATCTTTAAGTAAGTAGCCACCTCTTTGTGAAAACTCATCTTTTACTTCTTCATAAACAACATCTAACACTAATACTGCTTGTTCTGAAGCGCATATGACACCATGATCAAAACTTTTTGATAATAATATAGAGCTTACAGCCATTTTAATATGAGCTGTATCATCGATAATTGCGGGAGTATTACCAGCTCCAACACCAATTGCCGGTTTCCCTGAGGAGTATGCGGCTCTAACCATTCCCGGACCACCTGTTGCAAGAATTAAGTCTGATTGCTTCATTACTTCTGCTGATAACTCAACTGAAGGTTCATCAATCCATCCAATAATTCCTTTTGGAGCACCAGCCTTTTCTGCAGCTTCAAGGACAATTTTAGCTGCTGTAATAGTACAACCTTTTGCTCTTGGATGGGGTGAAAATATAATACCATTCCTTGTCTTTAGCGCAATTAATGCCTTAAATATAGCAGTTGACGTTGGATTAGTGGTTGGCACAACAGCAGCAATTATACCAATAGGATCTGCAACCTTTGTAATTCCAAATGAGTTATCCCTCTCTATAACACCACATGTTTTATCATTCTTATATTTATTATAAATATATTCTGAAGCAAAATGATTTTTTATTACCTTATCTTCTATCAGTCCCATTCCTGTCTCTTCAACTGCCATTTTTGCAAGCATAATCCTAGAATTATTGGCAGCCATAGCTGCTTGACGAAAAATTTCATCTACCTGTTCTTGAGAATAAGTAGAAAATTGCTTTTGTGCTTTTCTTAATTCATTTATTTTACGCGTCAACTCATCTACATTAGTTACCTTCATTTATGACACCCTTTCAACAATGATTGTTAAGTATTTACTTTATTATGATGATTCTATTTAATTACATTATGTGTAGTTTAATATTTATTTATCTAATTATCATGCATATAATAAATAAATAATCTTATATGTACTTGACAGAAAAATAATCTATGTTATACTAGTTAAAATTAAATAATTCTAAAAGCTATGAAGAGAGATAGTAAATATCAACTTGAGTCACAGAGAGAAGATAGAGGCATTGTATGCTGAGCTGAGAGTCTTTACAAGAGTGATATTGAAGCAGTCTTGGAGCTGCGAACCGAACAGAGTAATCTAAGTAGGCTTCGACGGAGTATCCGCCGTATAAAGGGATAGCGGTATCGGGTCTTGCTCTGTACCGGCAGAGTGCAGAGTTATTCTCTGAAGTTAGGTGGTAACGCGGGCTTGTTAGTTCGTCCTAAGTTGAATTTCATATTCGACTTAGGACTTTTTTATTTTGAAATAAATATTAATAGAGGAGATGAAATTAATGAAAGCAAACGAACTTAGGCAAATGTATATTGAATTTTTTGAAGAAAGAGGTCATAAAACAATTGCCTCTGCTTCACTATTACCTGATAATGACCCCAGTGTATTGTTTACAACTGCAGGTATGCATCCCTTAATTCCATATCTACTAGGTGAAAAACATCCGCTAGGGAAAAGACTTGTAGACATTCAAAAATGTGTACGTACCTGTGATATTGATGAGGTTGGTGATTTAACTCATTTAACCTTTTTTGAAATGCTCGGGAACTGGTCCCTTGGGGATTACTTTAAGGCTGAATCAATTTCAATGAGTTATGATTTTCTAACCACAAAATTAAACATTCCCATTGAAAACATAGCTGTTACAGTTTATGAAGGAGATGAAAATGTTCCTCGAGATGATGAGTCCTATGAAATATGGATGGAAAAAGGCTTAAAGGATCATCAGATTTTCTTTTATGGAAGAAAAGAAAATTGGTGGGGTCCTGCTGGGTTGACAGGACCTTGTGGACCAGACACCGAAATATTCTTTGATTCAGGAAAAGCAAAATGTAGTGAAACATGTGGTCCTGCATGTAATTGCGGAAAATATGTGGAGATATGGAATAATGTATTTATGGAATATAACAAGAATGCTGATGGCACTTATTCTATTTTAAAACAGAAAAATGTTGATACTGGAATGGGTTTTGAGCGTGTTTTGGCTATCATGAATGGTAAGAATACAGTTTACAGAACTGAGTTATTTATACCTATCATTGAAAAGGTAGAAGAACTAACAGGTGTAAAAATGATAGAAGATAACGAAAAATCATTCCGAATTATTTGCGAGCATATCAGAGCTGCTACATTTATTCTTGGTGATCAGAAAGCAATAACGCCTTCCAATACTGAGCAAGGATATATCTTAAGAAGACTTATCAGGCGTGCTATTAGACATTGTAAAAAACTTGGTGCTGATAATATTGTTTGTGAAATAGCAGATAAAATTATTTCTATGTACTGTGATGTTTATCCAGAACTTTCTGAGAACAAGGAGTTTATTTTAACACAGCTTAATAAAGAATCAACTTTGTTTGCCAAAACAATTGATAGAGGTTTAAAGCAAGCAGAAAAATATTTTAATCATATTTCTAGTAGTTCAATATTGAGTAGCGAACTCGCTTTTAAGCTGTATGACACTTTTGGTTTCCCTATTGAATTTACCCAGGAGCTTGCATCTGAAAAAGGGATAATGGTGGATATGGACGGTTTTTATGAAAAGTTCAAAGAGCATCAAGAGAAGTCACGTCAAGGAGCAGAAGCAAAATTTAAAGGAGGGATGGCTGATAACAGTGTACAAACAACCAAACTTCATACAGCAACCCATCTATTAAATGGCGCGCTTAGAACTGTTTTGGGTGACAGTATTTATCAAAAAGGAAGTAATATTACGTCAGAACGCTTACGATTTGATTTTTCATTTCATCGTAAATTAACCAAAGATGAACTCATCAAAGTCAGCGACATTGTAAATGAAGCTATACAAAAAGAGATTAATATTACTTGTAAAGAAATGAGCTTAGAAGAAGCAAAAAACTCTGGTGCAGTAGGGGTTTTAGATAATAAATACGGCAGAAAAGTTAAAGTCTATACTATTGATGGCTATTCAAAAGAAATTTGTGGAGGACCGCATATAGAAAATACACGCAAATTAGGGTCTTTCAAAATACTTAAGGAGGAAAGTTCCTCATCAGGTGTTCGGAGAATTAAGGCTACTATACAATAATAATCTATTTTGAACATGGATTTACCCGTAAACTCTGAGTTTACGGGTAACCCCTTACTCTCTCAACTGGAATATTTTTTTCCTTTGAATATTCTTTAGTAAATAGAAAAGTCCTAATAAACTATTAGGACCCTCGTCAATCTTTATCATTTCTATAAACGCATTACTCATCTATTTAACAAATTGCTCTCCAGGTCGAACAGACTCTTCGTCTAGTTTTTCGTCACTTATATCCTTAACTTTATAAAACTCAACTTTAAATTCTACTTCACCGGTTATGATGACATGATGATATCTTTCTGGAGTAATAACAATTGGATGTTCTTTATCGCATAATAGTACATCTTCAATATTATCTTCCCATACGAATTGTAAACTACCCTTTTCAACAACTACATAACCATATTTTCCTCTAGGAGCCATATGTTTATTTAAAATAGGTTTTAAAACCGTTTCCTCGTTCATTAAAGGTGTTTCACCAACTTTTACTGCTCCCTCTGGTAATTTTTTCTCTTGAAATCTCATTATTATTCCTCCTTGCTATATATAATCATAGTATTCCTTATAAATACTCTTCTAAACTAATTAATATTATATGTTGATTAGTGTTAAATGTTACAGTAACAAGACATGTCTATACAGCTTATAAACATATCATATATCTAAAGCCAATGCTTCTGTAAATAAATCGATAATCTCACCTTCTAATTTTTTTGCTTCAAGGAAATAATTAGCTATTTTCTTCCGTATTTCTGACTTACAAATACAATCTATCATTTCCCTGCTCATATTCCATCCCATCGGAGGAACATTGCACATTTTTTCTGGAAGTTCAGCGATCTGCTTTAGCTTCTTTGATATTTGATTGAGTAACTCTTTGAGTTGGGAATTAGGAGTTGAATAGTTTGTAAAAAAAGTTGCAGCAGAAGCCCTGTTGCAAAGCATCACCATTGCATCCCCATAGACTACAACCTGTTCAAACAAAGTTGCATCAAGTTTGGAGTTCAACCACTTATCATCATCTAAAATAAAATTTATAACTTCACTATAAGCGTTTTGCCCACTTGCATATTGTTTGATGTTTCGATCACCCATAACGCCTATTGCTTGTCTAATAATTTCATGGATGTCTATTGTATAATCTTTATATTGCCCTATAGAGAAAACAGGTTTAATATCGCCGTTTTCTCCGTTTTGCCACCAATCACTGCAAGCAAAATATCCTGAATCTTCAATGATCGTATTGGCACAAAATGAGGGATCGTTTTGAAACAGACTATAACCAAGTAATTTTTCCCCATTATCACGGTATCCTGTAATAACACAAGCTTCTGGTGGTCCTACAATTCCCAAAGCTATGCAAGGCTTTCCTTCTTGGATTTCTTTCATAATAAATTGAATGAAATCTTCTTTTGTCATGTTATCTTCTTTCTTAAGTATATTATATGTTCGTCCACAAGCTTTAAAGCATAAATTAAAAGGCTTGTATGGATCATCAAAAATATTCAAAATACCTATATTGCCACCATCAATACACTCAGTATTCCAGCGGAGTCTAAAGGCTGTACCACTAACAGTCATAAGGTAGTCGTAATCAATATCTTGACCCAAATACTCTAAACAGGTCTGTAAACAGGCCGGAAATGTAGACCTCACACCCCCTCCAAAGTTGACAGCTGGAACACTCGAAAGTACACAATCACTAAATCTGTTTTTCATAGCAGGCATTTTTTCATCATCCTCCATAATTTTATAATAAATAAGCGGTCCATATACTCCTGATGATATATATCCAATTGCCGCGAAGCAAGAACTTTTACGAAATTTGCTAGGTGTCATTCCCGTTATTCGTTTAAATGCACGTATGAAAACCTCATAGGTTTCAAAACCATATTCTAGAGCCAAGGTAGTTAATGTATTATCGCTTTTAGATAATTCATATGCGATATGAGATACCTTTCTCTCAAGAATGTATCTTGCCAGAGGCTTTTTAAATCTTGCTTTAAATATCTCTCTAATATGAGGTATTGAAAAGCCCACAGCTTGAGCGAAGTGGGTATAGGATATTTTGTCTTTTAAGTTACTTTCTATGTAAATGACAATAGTATTCAGTTCTTTGTAATAGTTCTTCGGCATATCACTTATCAGCTCCTTGATTCTATTATACAATTATTGTTAATAAAAATCCTGACTTTTTTGAGGATTATAAGATGTGAAATGAGATTTATGTTAAAGTCATAAATTCACCTCACATTGTAAATATAAAAGGACATGTAACTGGATTATTGATCTGAGTTACATGTCCTTTGCTAACAACGTTAACTGTTAGTAGAATAAATATAATATTTATAGGATCACATGTTTTAATTCTTCATTATGAAGTACTTTTACTCTGTTCATTAACACAAGCCCCCCAATTGTTATATAACCTTCATGAGTAAAATAAATGATCCATTTAAAAGTATCATCAAATATAAATTGCTCAATATTGAGTTGCTTGAATTCTAACTCATTGATATCACAAATATAATCTTCTATTACGTAATATTCATGAATAACATATACTTTTTTTATAGAAAGCTCAACTAAAGCTTGCTTAAGTTTGCTAAAATCTATTTGCTCTTCATCTACACATAATACACTACATTTAGATTCTACTAAAGGATACCATCTAAACTCATCTGTATCCCAATACTTATTCATTTGCCTAAAAAGCTTATTACTCAAAACCTGAGATATAATTTTTTTTGACATGCTACTCTTGTATGATATTCGTAAGTTATCATACTTTCCTTTCTTTATTGATTAACATCCAATTCTTCTAACTCTATTCCTTTTATAGCCTTCAATTCATTAATTTCATCATCTGTGTTATTGTTCATATAGCTAAATTGTTCATGAGCAATATTGATAATCCATGGCTTTCTACCTTCTTTTAAAAAACATAGATCTTCCAAGAGTAATGGTCCTCTCCACGAGTATAGACCTTTAGAATATTTTTTTATTATTTCCTTTGTTGTATTATTAAGTATGTAATAATATACCTTAGCATAACCTCCACTTATACGAGTACCTGGCCATTCTTCTTGATCTTTGATTTCCACTAGAAAACCACTTAAATGCTTCAGTAAACAGTCAGCGTTTTTACTTAAGTCATCTTCAAAACGCTTTACTAAAATAAACTCATTGCAATATATTGCTGCTAAATCTATTAATTCTTTGTATCCTTTTCCTATAGGCTCATTTGAAAAAATCCACATATTCATTTTCTCCTTTACTGTACCCTGATAATAAAGTTGCAAGCTAAAGATTTATGCTTATTATTTTTATTGCTACAATAAGCCACATTAATAACCCAGTAATTAAGAATATTGCAGCCAGTTTCATTATTCTTTTCTGTTCATTATCACCTTTTCTATACTTTACGATAGCATATTTAATAAGTGCGAGCAAGGATACAAATCCACCAGGTGCAACTATATATTTCATCAATACACTTTCAGTTATCGAAAAATAATCTTTTGCAACAACATAAATAATTATGGATCCAAGGGTAAAAGAACTAGAAAACAGAATATAACCTGGATACAGGGGTATACTCCTCTTTTTATCTTTAATATATACTATTAGACAATAAATTAATGTAATGAATAACAGAATCAACTGAATATTGCATGGAAATCTTGGAAATAGAAAGATAATCACGATATATAGTGGTATGACCCAAAATGAATTCTTCTGTTTATTTGACATAAAATCATCTCTTATATTTAATAGTTTATATTAGTTGGTGGATTCAATCTCCTTAAATTCAACCACAATATCCTTACAATATATTTCTAGTATACATCCTTGTAAATCAATATTAAAATACAGTAATTCTATATTCTTGATTGACGATTGTTTAAAATCAATATTATATAGTATATAAGGCGTTTTATTCCCATTTAATAACTTATAATTTGACCTTTTATCATCTAAGCCTAAATCATGTCTAAAATGTATGTCACAACAAGATGTAAATATAATTACAGATTGCCTATTCTCATATTTAAATTCTAATTCTAACTCATCCATAAAGTAATTACATCTTATTTCACTTACATGTAAATCGATACATCTTTCCAAAAATTTTTCTATCAAACTTTTAATATTCTTTTCTTCCATAATAAACTCCTTTTTACTCAATAATAGACAATCAAGCATTTTATACACTCTTCCGCTTATTATCCCACAATTCAGTTAACTTAATCTAACCCAAACTGATAGATAAGACAAAAAAAGACACGTAATTCAATTTCTTTATGAATTACGTGACCTTTGCCAACAAAATTGTTTAACTCTTAAGAGTTTTTTTGCTAATATAGGTAATGTAGTCATACCAATGGTTAAAAATGTCGATGACTCTTCCCTTTCTAATACAATATCCTACTTATCATAATGTCAAAATCCAGAGAGTCGATTATTCCATTATTATCTAAGTCACATTTCTCAACATCATCATTCCATTCCAGGTCCTCTGATTCTATGCCATAGTTCTTAGAAATCATACCTAGGTCTGCAATACTTTCTTTAGCATCTCCATTGAGATCATGTAGTTTAACTGTATCTACTATATTGATTTGAACAGATGACAACTCTGCAACATATTCATTGCCGACTCCATCAGTGAATACAGCATCTACTATACTTACTGATGTTGTTCCTTCTATTTTAGAGGTAAAATTAATAGTAAATAATATGTCTTCACCTTCTAGTGGCTGACCCTTTTGTACAATAATAAGTTTGATATCTCCTGTTGCTTCATCAAGGATTACATCACTTATGTAGTATTTAGTTTCATCTGATGAAACAATATTCCCAAACACCAAATATTGTGGATTAAATATTACGGCTATTTCTTCCGCATAAATTTCTTGAGAACTGTTTGCTTTAATACCTACTGATAATGCTTCTCCTAAGATTACCTCAGTATCTCCTACTTCGATTACTGTTTTATTTGTTGCATCAAGTACCTCATCTAAAGGTTCAACAGCGCCATTGATCTCTATATTGTCAACACCATAGCCTATACCATTTTCGAATTTAACAATTTGGTAACGGGTTCCGATATCTGAATATTGTGTTCCAACACCAATTCCATTAATGATATGCTCTGTACCACGGGGCTTAAGATGCTCATCTGATATAGATACAACACACGCATTTTCAATAACGACACTTGGTGCATGTGGGACTTCTATTGCATTAGCAATCAAAATCGAAGACTTATCACCACCAACCTCAATACCATTATTCTCATCCTGATTTTTATAATTGTTAATCAGTACATCGTATATACCTAACCCGACTGCATAGTGATGCTGAACATCATTAGATACTTTATAAGTTGCATAGCCATTAACAGTTCCTCCATGGCTCATATAAGCTTCTTGAGTTGGTACATCATATGGCGTCTCATTCTGAAGGAAATAGTTACGTCCATAATCCCCATTCCAAATAATCTCATATTCTTGGAAGTGTTCTACCATCGTACCGTAGAACGTAACATGATCGCCATTGACAATAATACCATTTGGACAGGTATTTCTATACCACCCAACTGCATCACCATGGTCTGCTCTCCAAACCCAACAATGGTCATTAATAAGATTATCACTATTAACCTCAAGACAGACATCTACGTGAACATTTGCATCTCTGAATCCACCGACACGATAAAATAAGTCTACCAAAAGGATTGGATTTTCAGAATGGTCGTTGCTAACACCTTTTTCCCCAACCTTAACAAGATACTTTGAGCTGTAATGAGCATCAAATAATAAGCTTGCCACAATTACATCTTCCACATCATCAACGCGAATTGCACCTTCAGAGTTATTTTCGCTTGGTATCAATGTTGCATAACCCGTACCAAGGACAATTGTACTTTTTTTCTTTACATGAATAGGTTCATCAAGGAAATACATTCCTGGTGTGAAGAAGATATGCTTTCCTTCATCCAATGCAGCATTGATGGTTTCTGAGGTATCAGTATCAGCTTTTGCAATATAGAAATTTTCTTCAACTGAAAGTGAATATCCATCACCCATATTATTCTGAGACCAACTTACACCTATTGAGTTTTCTCTCCAAGTTGGTACAAAAACTTTATATTCGTCTTCTGTTTCATCATAATAAAGAAATGGCTTTTCTTTAATAATCGGCGTATTTTCAATGTTTGTAATGTTCCCCCATTGCTTGTCACCATCATTTAAAACCCAGTTACTAGCCGGAAGATCAGCATCCATGCCTTGATATACTAAGTTCCATCCCGCATCCTTTTCAGTCGGGTTCGTTGATGTAATCTTAGAATTCCTTACATAATACTGTTGCTGTGAGCCTTGTTTTGGCGTTGTAGCAAATAAAGAATCTGCGGCATACCCACCACTTGCATTGCCATAGTTCCACTGGAACCATGTATCTTTCAATGCATTGATTCGTCTGAGGGGTGAGGCCTGGGAAACACCCCAGTTAAAATTCTCTGCATGCCAGCCTGTTCCATTTGCCGTGCCAAGAACCGTAAAGTTCTCTGCCGAACGCCAGAATGTACAGGTTGCATTGTTATCGAATCCAGCTGGTGTTGGTGTTTCAAGATTTGAAAGCTGGGTGTCGTAAGGCGTTTTACCAAGACCTCCGATATGTGTGTAATAGCCAACTTTTATTATATCAAGGGTACTGTAATCACCAGGTTTGAAATAAGCTGAATAACGACCTGTACCAAACTGCGCATCTATCTGTTCTTCAGAAATCTGTCCTAAAACCGAATTAACATCTGATACATCATCTTTAGGACTGAAGAAATACATGTTATCACCAAAGATCATGTTTTCAAGAGATATAGCTTCTGACCAATCGCTGGCTCCACCATCATTTAATGGTTGCACTTTAAAATAAGCATATTTTGAGATATTAGGTGATGAGACCGTATATGTGGTCGATGTTATATTGGATGCAATCGTATTGTACTCACTGTATTTGCCATCAGCATAGGAAAGATTATATCCAGTTGCACCCTCGACTGTCTCCCAAGTAATTTTAATCCCATCAGCATCGTGCTTGACACTTACTGTCGTCCCGCCAGTTGGAGGTGCTGATGATGCTGTTGTTACAGAAGCTTTTCCACTTTCGTTGGAAGGACTCTCTGCATTAACAGTCTTTACATAGTAGTAATAGGTAGTACCTCTTTCCACAGTATCATCTGTAAAGGACGTTGCTATCATTTCCTCACCGATCTTTGTATAAATGCCGTTATTAGATGTTGAACGGTATACCTCATATCCGGTAAATACCGCATCTAATGGCAAATCACCCCAGTTAATTGTTACTGACTGATCAGTTACTCCAGTAAAAGTAATATTACTAACCGCTGGAGGTATCGCTGTAGTAATAATGACAAATTTTTCAGCATCTGTTGGATTATCCACACCAGAAACTTTTAAATGTCCTTCATCGTCAATACCAAGATAATATTGTGGCGTTCTACCACTCCTAATTGAAATTGTTCCATCACCTTGCGCTTCTAAAGATACAGATTCCCAGCCGCCGATACTTTTGTCAGTTGGAAGCACACTGGCACCCACACCATCGGGAAGATCCCAAAACTCCGCTAGGCGAAGAGTCGGTGAAGTTGTCGTACGAACATTAACACGTGCTGCCCCGTCAAATGTTGTATACTCCATTTTAAAGACTGTACCTTCATCTCCCAGTTCCGCATCAGCAGTAACGCTACCACTTACACCATCCTGATAGGCTGGACCTGTTATACTTAAAAATTTACCAGTCTTAACGTTCTGAACCGTTACTTCAAAGTCTTCCTTATAATTGTCATTAATGGTTTCTTCACTCGGGTCATCTGTCTGATTCTCTACACCAAATACTTTAAACTCAAAGATAGAGAACCCATAGCCAGTTGTTCTAGTTACGCCGTTCATCTTTACATATCTTGTCTCTATTTCATCAAATGAAAATACTTGTGTGCCGCCAGTTCCATCTGTCATCTCTTCTATGGTTATCCAATTAGTACCATCATCTGACACATCAATTGTAAAGTCTTTGCCTGCTGCTGTCTCCCATATAATTTCTACCCCATAGATCTTAGTCGTTTCTTCTAAGTCCACATAGATCCATTGATTATCGCTATGTTCAGATTCCCAGCGGCTGCCTTCGTCTCCATCAACTGCATAACTTGAGCTTTTTTCACCTGAGGAAGCACTGGTTGTTTTTCCTAGTGCTACATTTGTGTAATCTCCTGAATCAACTGATCCTGTCTCTGTAGCATTAACAGATATTGCTGGTATTACTATCAATAGTGCCAGTAATATAGCTACTACTTTTTTCATTTTATTCCCCCCATATAATATACGTCGTAATTTAATGGAGCCAATTAAAATTCCTTCTTCCCTTTCTTTACTCCTGCAACAATTCCCTAAGCAATCCCCTTTTATTTAACCTTTAACAGCACCGGTTGTAAAACTTTTTTCAACCTGTTTACTCATAAGAACATAGATGATAATCGTCGGCATTGTCGCCACAACTAGACCGGCTCCAAGTTCACCCCATCTGGTTGCATACATACCAACCATTCCCATAATTCCTACTGTTAAAGTTTTAAACTCCTCTTTACTAATAAATGTTATGGCAAACATCAATTCATTCCAGCAAGCTAAATAAGTAAATATTGCTACTGTAGCCATCGCTGGCTTTATAAGCGGCAACATGATTCTACCGAATATCTGAAACAAATTGGCTCCGTCAATAAAAGCAGACTCTTCCATCTCTTGTGGTATAGACTTTAGGAAACCTACGAAAATATAGATCGCCATAGGTATAGCAAATCCCACGTAAGGCAATATCAAAGCAAAATAAGTATTGTATGCACCTGTTTTTCTAAGGAATAGAAATAGAGGTAGCAACGTAGCCTGCATCGGTATCATCAATCCTATAAGGAATAGAGTCAACATGTTGTCCTTCCATTTCCATCTCATTCGAGCGATTGCATAAGCTGCCATGGCTGACAATAATGTTGATATTGCAATTGAAACAAATGTTACAAACGTACTGTTAAAAAAATACCGTATCAGATTGCCTTCAAACAATATCTTTGAATAATTTGAGAACATATATTTTTCGGGTAAAGCCATTGGATTAGCACCGAAAATCTCTTGATTGCTTTTTAGTGAAAAAGTCAGCAACCATATCAAAGGATATATTTGAACACAAGCGATAAGTATGAGAACAGTATATTGAAATATTTTAAATATTCTATTATTTTTATTTGAACCCATCACTGATTTCTCCTTTAATATGTATAGTTCTCTGTTTTGAAGGCCTTTTGAATAAACACTGTAAATATCAGGCATTCCAGTATAATGAATATTGCCATAGCACTACCTAAACCGTAGTTGTTCTCTGTAATAAGCACTCTATACATGATCGTCGTCGGTACTTCCGTTGCATGAATCGGTCCACCTTTTGTCAATACATAGATCAAATCAAAGGTTTTCAGCGATCCGATAAGAGCAAACGTTGCACATACTTTAATCATAGGCTTAATGAGTGGAATGGTAATAAATCTTGCGATTTGAGCATTCCTTGCTCCATCTACTTTTGCTGCCTCAAACAAGCTCTTTGGTATGGATTTTATCGCTGAATATAATAACAGCATATGATAACCAATGTACTGCCATACGATAACAAAAAAAGTACAAGCAAGCGCAGTTTCTGTAGATGCTAACCAAGGCCGTTTAAGTTCAGATAACCCAATTGCTTCCAGCATATAATTGAGCATTCCGTAATTTGGCTGGTATATTTTCAGCCACAATTGTCCAATAACTGTCGTAGATATAATAACGGGTATGAAATAAGAAGTTCGGAAAACTCCCTCTCCTTTAATCCCTTTTGATATGACGAGTGCCAATATCAATGCTAGAGGCACTTGAACAAATATTGATAAAAAAGCTAATATTCCTGAATTGATTATTCCTTTTGTAAAGCCCTTCGGAAAATCACTGAACATCTCTACATAATTTCTAAATCCTATAAATATACTGTCTGAATAACCATTCCACTCAAGGGTACTTAAATATCCTGTATATAAAATGGGAACAATGACGACTAAAGAGAAAAAGAGAAATGCAGGAAATATAAAAATGAATATCAACTTCTTATTTGCTAAAACACGATTCATTTCCTTCCTCCTTTTACGATAACTTTTCCGATAACAATATGATGAAGGATAGCAAGATGCCTTATAAGCATCTTGCTAAAAATCATCTATTCTCTATCTCTTAACTATTCATTCAAAGTTTGCATACCCTCCGCAAACTCTTCAGCTGTTTTCATTTCTGCAAATACCTCTTGTACTAATGTAAGATGTGTTGATACATCAGATCCTGATAAGAAAGTATCCCAAGCAACAATATAACCTTCTGATTCAGTAGATAAGTCGACAATTTGCTGTACAAGTGGGTCAACTACTTCACCTTCTACATCAATATTCCAGACCGGAATACCAGCTCCTTGCAAGAAACTCTCTCTTGACATTTTTTCAGTAATATAGGCAACAAATTCTGCAGCAACTTCTTTATGTTCACTGCTTTCACTAACCATTAATCCATCAATAGCACCACCCAGGAACTCATTGTTATAGGAACCACCTTCAATAGCCGGGAAATTCTTTGCAACTACCTTATTAACAACTTGTGATAGTTCAGGATTTTGAACCTCACCTGCTAGCCAGCTTCCCATGAACATCATAGGTGATTGAGCATTGAGGAATGCAATCTTTGCTTCATCATAAGTTAACGCAAGTGCTGAAGGATCAAAAGCATCAGCAGCTACAAGATCAACAAGAATTTGAGCACCGTCAACAAATTCTTTTTGGTTGTAAGAAATATTTTTCTTAAGAGCTTGTGTACTCATTTCGGTACCTGCTGTACGAACAGTTGCTACGTTTTGGAAGAACATAGCGTTCCATGCATCTTTAGCTCCAACTGTAATTGGTATAACTCCCTGACCATTGAAGGCTTCAATGGCTGCAAAAAGCTCATCCATCGTATCAGGTACTTTGACACCGGCAGCATCAAACATCTCTTCGTTACAGTACAACACACCAACCCATGAAATGAATGGTAAACCATATAATCCATCATTGTAAGTAAAGTTGTTTGCAGCACTCATATTAAGATTCTCTAACGCATCTTCAGGCAAATAGTCTGTTATTTTTGCAACTTGGCCCGCATCAACAAACGCTTGCGAGAAACCTGCTCCCCATGTAAAAAATACGTCTGGAGCTTCATTAGCAGAAATTGCAGTTTTAATCTTTGTTTTGTATGCTTCATTCTCTGTGGCATCGATATTAATAGTTACATTCGGATGTTCGGTCTTGTACATTTCTAAAGCTTTTGCAAATGACACCGCATTCCCATCGCTTTCTGTTGTCCATAAATGCCACACATCCAATGTTATTTCTTCATCTGTACTCGATGATCCTTCACTGTTGCTCACGTCTTCTGTCTTTGCTTTATTCCCTGCCTTAGCAGATTCTTCTTCACTCCCACACCCTACAACACTAATTGCTAATACAAATACCAACATTAATGCAACTAACTTCTTCATTTTTTTAAACATAGTATCCCTCCAAATGCATTTTTGTTACTATTCCATCATAATCCAGATGCGAAGAAGTTAACATATAGTAATCTTACACAATCCTTTAAAAAACCGACCACAATTTTTCGATGTAATTTAGGAATTAAGTTTGCGTTTATACTCCGAAATTGACATATTCATATATTTCTTAAAACATACACTTAAATAATTGGCATCAATGATTCCGATTTTTTCCCCAATCTCATAACCTCTTAAATCTGTTTCTTTAATAAGCTGTATTGCTTTTTCCATCCTTAACTTAAAGACTTTATCCTTAAAAGAAATACCCATTTTTTTCTTATAAATACGAGATAAATAATCTGGATTGATGTAAAATGTTGCAGCAGTGTTTTTAAGAGTCAATTCACTGTTACAATAGTTTTTATCAATATATGTATTAATTTTGTCGATGATATCATTACTCTTCTTAGTATTCATTTTTTCAGTACATGAAAGTATCGCACCTACATAATTCTCAACAAGAGACTTTGCTCTAGGCAAAGATTCAATGGTGTTCAGATCTACATAAATCTGAAGATTGGTCTTTTTAAGTTCCTCTTCTATCTGCTTCTGAACTTGCGTCGTATGAGAGTAAACAATCTGCTGAAAGTACGATATTACAGATGACATTTCAGCTCTTAGCATATTGAGCTTCTCTCCTGATGCATTATCGATATTACTTTCGATTACCTTAAACAGTTCATCTATTGCAATCATTGCTTCTTTTTTTACACCTGACCTGATATACAACTTAAGTTTATCGAGTATCTGAGTGAATAACACTTCTGAATCACCCATGGTTTCGTAAGAAACCTGGGCATCAACACCGATCTCATCATACATGCAAACTTTGTTCATTCCTTTGATGACACTAAAATTTAATGCGTCTGTCGCTTCATTCAGCATCTCATTATATTCATAAAGGGAACTCTTAACAGAACTGATTCCAATCTTTACATTATATCTTTGATCGACAACTGACTTAATAATGTAATTAAGATCATCTGACGATACCCCCTCTTCATCATCACTTAAAAGAAAAATTCTCCTATTCATGTCAGAAAACACATTAGCCTCAATCAATTCACAGAGTACATTTTTCCATTTATATAACAATTCATAGTTCTCCCCAATATTATCAAGCCCTTCATTTTCTGGACAGATTTCAATTATGCCCAATTGATAATTTTTGCTTCTTGAGTTAATATCAAAATATCGCCATCTGTTTTCAAGTTTATCATTATCAATGAATCCAAGAATATAGTCCAGCAAAAATCTATCTTTTATGTATGGTTTATCAACTTGCAATCGCTTAAGTGCCTGCTCATAAGCTTTTTGCTGACCTATTTCATCTTCAATAATACCAATTATTTTGGTAACTTCTTCTTTAATAACATCTCCATCAATAGGTTTAAGCAGATAGCCATCCACACCGATATCAATGCCTCTCTTTGCATATGAAAATTCATCATATCCGGTCAACATGATGATCTTTATTCTTTTATTTAATTGCTTTATTTTTTCAGATAATGCCAAACCATCAATTACAGGCATATTTATATCTGCTATCACTATGTCAACAGAATATTCGTCGATATAATCAAGCACTTCAAGAGCACTTGTCGCTTTCAGAACAATCTCACAATCAAGTTCTTTCCAATTTACTCTTTCTTCAACCAGCTCTCTAATTAAAAATTCATCATCAACAATAATAACTTTATAGAGTTCTTTAATCATGACCGTTCTCCTTAGGTATATAGATTTTAATAGTAGTTCCTTGATTATCACTGTCAATATCAAAGTAACTCTTATCACCAAACATATTTCTTGTTCTTCTGATTGTTGCCGGTAAGCCTACACTTTCCTTATGTTGCTCAAAACCCTCTTGCTCATTTTTAATCTTTCTGACTTTATCTTCTGACATACCTTGACCGTTATCTTTGACCATCAATATAATCCAGTTATCCTCTTCATAAGCCGCAACTTCAATATACCCTTCCATTCCTAATGGTCTTATACCGTGATACAGGCTGTTTTCTACCAATGGTTGCAAAATAAGCTTCGGTACCTTAATGTTCTCTAACTGACTTTCCAGACTGTAATCAACCTCAAACAAGTCTTTGTAACGAATCTTTTGAATGAACAAATAATTTTTAACAATTTCAAATTCTGTCTTCAAGTCTATAACTGTATTACCATCGCTCAAACTGGCTCTATAAAATTTTCCCAAAGCGACAAGACTATCGTAAGCTTCTTCTTTGTATCCTTTTGAAACAAGTAAACTTATGGAATCAAGGGTGTTATAGATGAAATGAGGTTTAATCTGTTCCATCAAAATTCTAAGTTCTGCCTTTTTGATGGTTTCCTGTTCTTGGATAATCTCATCGATCAATTCCTTAATACGGTTAATCATATAATTGTAACCTCTACCTAAGCGGCCGATCTCGTCCTCTCGACTTCCCATATATATTTCATCAAATTTTTCAGCTTCAACTGCCTCCATAATTCTAGTCAATTCTACAATCGGATTCGATATGTATTTAGAGATGTAAAAAGAGCCATAGAAAATGGTTATACCGATGATAATAAGGATTGATAAAAATACCAGATTATAATTTTCTGTCAACTCATTTTGATCATCCGCCTGCTTCATATGTATTAGTTGCCACCCATATTGTGCATTGTGAAAACCGGTTATACGATAGGATTTACCATCGATTTTCTCTTCAATATAAAGTGTTTCTTCCGATATAACCTCATTAATAAATGGATTGAATGTTAGAAAATCTTTTTCACCAATAATCAGGTATTCTTGGTAATCCCCTCTATCCATGACAAGAATAAAATCTGTTCCCACACCAATATTCAATATCTCTTTCATCGTATCAACCTCAATATTGACCATTAAAATCCCTATGGGCTGATGGTCATTATTGGAATTGATTATTCGAAACATACTGATGTAATCTGTCTCCGCATCATTAATTAATCCACCTGCATTGATATTAATGTAATAACCTCCACGCAGAGATTCAACTTCTTCATACCATGTTTGACTACGGATATCAGCAAGTGTCAACTCCTTATACTTTTGATTATCCTTTGAATAAGAGTTGCCTTTTAAATCAAAGATATATGCTGATGACACTTTATGATTGAAAATAACAGAAGCAGCAATCTCTTTATCCAACCTGTTAAATACTAACTGATTATCTTCAATATTATCAAGAACCCCTTGAATATGCTGATTGGAAATAAGTTGCTTACTGTAATCACTGATGTCATTAATTAATACTTCAAGACTTTTGTTCTGAGTTTCTATGGTTTGTATATTGAGATCCATAATAGCCTCTTTAGCATAATTGTTAGACATATGAGTATATACAATCATACTGATTCCAAGACTAACAAAAATAAGAACAGAATAGAACATCATAATCTTTGTTCTTATCTTCATTTTTTTAATCCATCGAATAATAAAACTAGAATTCATAATAGTTAATCGAACCTTCTTTCAAATAGTTTCTAAAAATGCAACAAGAATAATCGGTATGATCATATATGTAATCATGTATACCATACCCTACTTAAAGACGTTATGGCACTATAAGTATATAGCCGAAAAAGATATATCCCTACTATATGCAAATGCATGAGAATCATTAAGATTATGTTTTCATATATATGTGAATAGTCGAAGACAACCGTTCTGGTCAATACCAAAACGACAAAAGAATATCGATGAGCTTGACAAGCCCCCTGCGTCGTTCCCCCATATTTAAAAATGTATTGATGATAAAAACTAAAACTAATTTCCCCACGTACTAAGCAAACTTTAATCTCTATTAATTATAATATCGAAAAAAAGCTATGTCTACATAAGAGTCGTATATTATGTAATTATTCCTATTGCCTCGATCATTGTAATTTTACAACCCTAATCTAAATTAAACTGAAAAGAGAGTTTTAAATTCAAAAATCTAAGAAGACTAAAAAGAAAAGCAAAAAATAATAAATTCAGTATTTACAAAATTAACACAATAATATATAATATTGTAGATAACAAAATATTCTAAAAACTATGATGGAGACAGTAAGTATTTTCTGAAAGTTACAGCGAGTTGGGTTTGGTGTAAGCCAACACTATTAAGGAAATATTGAATATCACTCCAGAGTTTCAGGCTGAAATCTTTTATTTAGATATGGCTAATTAAGTGGTATCTATGAGAGTAGGTTCTGACGGTTTTCTACCGTTAAAAGGAACGCATATGTTGGTATGTCGTATCAGGTGGTACAGCGGATTTATACTTTCGCCCTGTTATGGGGGCGGAAGTTTTTTTATTATAAAAACTCCCTAAACACCTCGACATTCCCTAAAAATGGATAGGAGGTGGTTGTATGAGTGAAGATGACATTTGTGGCGACATTCATACTATAGTATATTGGAATTTATTAATGGGAGGACGATTTAAATGAGTAAATACATGAGTAAATACGTTACTTTGAGATAAGAATATATAATTTTAGGATTGTTTCCAGCAAGAGTGCTGAGGAAATTATGAGATCAGCCTCAAAAAAATAGTATTCATAAGGAGGATAATAATTATGGAACATAATACTTATTATAAAAAATATCAATTGAGAAATAAGAATGATTTAATACTTAGGAAGCCAGTTGCAAGTGACGCTGAAGCTCTTATTGATTTGATGAAAAAGGTAGATACTGAAAGTAGATTTTTAGCCCGAGAGCCTGGTGAGTTCGACGTTTCTATAGAAGATGAAAAGAAAATGATAACTGGAAGATTAAGTGATTCTGACTCAGTATGGTATGTCGCTGAGTATAATGGTGCGATAGTTGGACAATGTAGTGTTGGTTTAGTTAATAAATACAAACGCTATAGACATCGTGCTGGGGTCGCATTCGTAGTACTTAAGGAATATTGGAATTTAGGGATAGGTGGAAAAATGATGCTGGAGTGCATTAATTGGTGTAAAAAAAATAATGTAGAACAGTTGGAACTTGATGTTGTGGTAGATAATGAAAGAGCTAAAGCGATGTATGAAAGTTTTGGGTTTGAGGTAACTGGTAAAATCAAAAACTCTCTAAAATATGCTGATAACACCTATGCAGATGAATATAGTATGATGCTTATGCTAGAGTAAAAGTTATCTAGGTAGTGACGGAATATATGACTAGCTTACATGCCTAACATTGTATAACAAAGTGTTGCCAACATGACAGATAATCGGAATGATGTCATGTTGGCAACCTAAAAAATTGTACAAATGTTATCTAATGTTAACCCCTTTCCATTTATCTTAAATTAGTGATGATATACTTCAAATCATTTGCCTCAGATATAGTTTAAAGTACCAATATGATTATTAGGGGAATCTATTAAAAGGCTCGCCTCAAATAAAATATTTCTACTACTTATTAATCAAATCGATAACTCTTATATCAATACTTACATGGTTGTTTCTTTTTTTAGACTCCTCTATAACTTTTCTGACAAGTTCTTTATAGTCTTTTAACCAAGAAGCTATTACTATCTCATTTTTCTTTACTGAATAAAAAGATATGATTTTAAGAAATATTAAATCATTAAGCACTATTACATGCACATTTTCAAATTTTAAACTTCTATTTGCAGATATTTTATTATTATTATATACTCCTTCGTCTGTTATTACATATTCATCTACTAAGATACCAATTATACTTATAAAGGTGCCCAAAATGATAATAGAAAGTATTATTATTGCAATGATGGACTCTACGTGCAATAATAATACTAATAAGATTGATAGTTGAATAAACACAAAACTATAAAATGATATACCTACCTTATATTTTTTCATGATTCACCTACTTAATATAACATGTACTATATATACTATATCAAACTATTAATTACTGCATAAAGGAGAATTATTGCAAATGTTATTGATATTGTAATGAAAATATAGTTTTCCTTTTTAATAATACCTTTAATCCCTATAAACGAAAGATAAAAAAACCCTATAATATATCCTAATATTTTTATCCAATCAGGGTAGTATCTAAAAGTGCTATAAACTACAACAGATACTAAAATTGCTATTGGATACATCTTATTTTTATTCACATCCTGATTCATCATTTAATCTTCCTTTTGAAAATTTCATCTTGTTTCTAGTGATTTCAATGCTCTATCCACCCCAAGAACAGTACCAAGAAAAATTTGTTGTATCATCCATCCAAAAAAACACCATTAATATGAACTATATCTTTATTACTAAGGACTGATGAAAGTGTGTGTTGTAATGTTATAACAAATAGAGAATAAGAACAGCTAATGAAATATACTTTAGAGCATACAATCCAACTCGATAAGATTGTATTGACTTCTTCTCTATTTGAATTCCAAAGTATTCTACAATAGAAATCATTTTAGTTGGCATATGTTTTGCTAGTATTGTAAATAAAAATAGGAAAACAGCTACTCCAATTTTTTCATTATTCTTCATACTTCCATTATCATTTACTAAGAAGATAATAAGCAACAATGTAGAATAGACTATATAAATTTTTGTTATTTTGTCCATAAATTTAGCACCTACTAAAGTAAAGTTTACAATACTTAAAGTCATTCTTAAAGCTTTTTAAGTATGTACAGTATTAATATATTTCCCTCTATAAGTACATTCTATAATTACTAAAAAAAATACTGATCTTATATAATAACTTCAAATGCCCTCTGTTCTTCCTTATACGAAAGCCTTTTTTCCCAATGAATTAGTTGTTATAATCATTATACACACAGCAATAAGAAGCCCAGGTATCAGGGATAAAATTTTATTGTTTGTGGGGAAAACCGCCCAAAAAGCATTGATTGTAGCGTGACATAAGATGCATAAAAAGATGCTTTTGGTTTTGTGATAGACACTGGTAAGTAAAAAAGCAAAACTTGTAACAATGACACAAAAGAATAGAAAACTCCACTCCGACTGATTTGTCCAAGGTATAAACCATAAAGGAATATGCCATATCGCCCAAATCCCAGCAACAATCAATGTACTAGTGAATACACTAAATCGTGCTTCTATTCTTGGTTGCAAGAAGCCTCTCCATCCTATTTCTTCAATTCCTCCTCCAATAATCATTGGTATAATCAATAAAAAGCCCATATAAAAAGGTTCTTCTATTGTCGCTCCACCTGTTAATACAGGTAATGCAGTCATACCAATGGGTAAACCAATTGCCCATATATACGATTTAATAGGTCTTCTAACATCAATAATGTTCTTTATATAAGTCCTGAATTCTTGTGAAGGGCATTGCTTTTTGGTAACTATAATAGCACTGATTCCAGGTGCGAATATGGCCATAACATAACATGTCATTGCTAAAGGCTGTCCATATTCCCATACACCTAAGTTGACTCCAAGAATAACCATTCCCCATAAAGTCCATGTGATTCCAAATGTATAGATTAGATACTTGATCATCATTTATCTCCTTCCCAATATATTAGTCTCTTTTAGCTATGTAGGCAGCCAGCCCCTTTATCAGAATCTGGAGTGCTTCTCTTCTAGCTTCTTCTCCATGTTTACAAGGTCTAGACGCCATAAAATTAATACCATCGAGTAGTTCACCTAATACCCCCATATTGACATCTAGTGGATTAATTCCTAATAACTTCATAGAGGATTCAAAAAAGTTCTTTCCTCTTAATTCTTTGTTATAAATCAATTCTGGAGGAAGTTTTGCTATGATTTTCTCAAATTCTTCAGTTGTTATTGTATTGACTATACTACTTTTACCAATATAGACTTCTGTTAATGTTTTTATTACTTTTTCTTCTATGCTTATGTCCTTGTTGCAATAATCCAGCATTTGTTTCATGAGGTTCTCTTCTTTTTCTTTTATGACTTCATAAAGTAATACTTCCTTTGAGTTAAAGTAATAGTAAAAGGTTCCCTTCCCTATGGGGACTGCATCACAGATCTTTGTAATGGTGATATTTTTGATGCCTATCTCTTCAATTAGATTTTCTGTCTTTTGCTTTATTCTCTTTCTTGCTATCTCTTTCTTTTTTTCTGTCACAATTTTTGGCATAGTCCATCTCCTTACTAGTTAATGGTTTTTACTGAATATCATAAGTTATTAAATTCAGTTTAATTTATCTATAACTGACTGTAAAGTACAAATAATATGAAGACGCTGATGATGACTTTAGTTTAACTAGGTAAAGCAACAGGAATAAGTAAGTATTAGAGAAACAGAAAGCTAAAAAGACACGCAACTCGATTTTTAATCTGAATTACGTGTCCTTAGCGAACAACTTTATTTTACTCCTTTTGACCGGAGTCTCAATCTTTATGACTTTTCACATCTCACAATATATTAGTGTATCCGTCAAAAAAACTCCTTCGCTTCCTCCTCCTCATTTCAAATCCACTAATTCCTTCTTCCATCTAGGTTTTCATCCATTTATCTTTTTTCATTGATTTTTCCAGTCAAAAAAAGTCTTTCGTTTTTCAGCCCTTTTTTCCTCCACTTTTTTATCCATTTTACCTTCCATTCGTTAAAAAAAGTTCTTCGCTTTTGATGAAGAAAGGGTAGGGATTAAGAGAGACGAGATGGTCTATTTTCTTCTCCATTTTGGTTTTCCATTTAAAAATCAATTTTATTATTTTACATCCAAAAATGCGGTCTTCCTTATAAATAAAGGTATCATGAGGATTTTTGATTTGTTTTCCTATCCAAATTTCTATTAAATCTTCAAGTCTATCTTTTACAGAAAAAGAGAACTAAAAAGACACGTAACTCGATTTTAAATCTGAATTACGTGTCCTTAGCGAACAATTTTATTTTACTCCGTCAAGAGTTTTTTTAACAGCGAAAGAGATTTTTTTACTGTTACAATTAGTTCAACTGTAATATTTCCCCTATTCTACAGTTACGCTTTTTGCTAAATTACGTGGTTTATCGACATCATGACCTAAACCTACTGATACGTAATATGCGAAGAGTTGTTGAGGAATGTTGGCTAGGATGGATGTTAGCATCCAGTGTGTTCTTGGTACATAGATAACGTGGTCGGAGATTTTCTTAGCTTTTTCATTACCTTCTAATGCAATGGTAATGATAGATGCGCCTCTTGCTTTAACTTCTTTTAAGTTACTGATCGTCTTCTCATTGAGTTCTTCTTGAGTTACGATACCGAATACTAATGTATCATCTTCAATTAAAGCAATAGGACCGTGCTTGAGTTCTCCTGCTGCATATGGCTCAGAATGAACGTAGGCTATTTCTTTAAGCTTTAAAGAGCCTTCCATACATACTGCAAAGTCTAACCCTCTACCGATATAGAAGACGTTTTTCGCTGCGATATATTCTTCTGCTAATGTTTTAATAGCATCTTGTTGATCTAAGATTTTCTCAATCTTATCTGGTATACTCATTAGCTCATCTTTTAACTCTTTATATTCTTCCATACTCATTTTGCCTTTTAAGATGGCTATATGGGCTGCTATAAGGTACATCGCACCTAATTGACAAGAGTATGCTTTAGTTGAAGCTACGGCTATTTCAGGACCTGCTAAGGTATAGAAAATATCATCCGCATCTCTAGCAATAGAACTTCCTACCACGTTGACAACTGCCATTACCCTTGCTCCTGCATCTTTAGCCATTCTTAGTGCTGCTAATGTATCTGCAGTTTCACCTGATTGAGAAACAACAATAACCAATGTGTTCTCATCAAGGATCGGTTCTCTGTAACGGAACTCCGATGCAACTTCTGCAACAACAGGTACACGAGCTACTCGTTCAAGTAAGTACTTCCCTACTAAACAAGCATAACTTGCTGTACCACAAGCTACCATATAGATCTTATTGATCTTATCTAAGTCTTCCTTATTTAAGTTAATATCATCTAGTTGAACACCTTTGTCGGTTAAACGAGGCAAAAGCGTATCTTTAACAACTTGAGGTTGCTCAA
Source organism: Vallitalea okinawensis (assembly GCF_002964605.1). Lineage (NCBI taxonomy): Bacteria > Bacillati > Bacillota > Clostridia > Lachnospirales > Vallitaleaceae > Vallitalea > Vallitalea okinawensis. The sequence goes on along the minus strand of NZ_PQDH01000004.1, from coordinate 335,452 downwards.
AGATTTCTTTTAACATAAAGTGGTCATAGCCACCTTTTTCTGCTGAAGCAATATCCCAATCCACATGGAAGATTTCCTTTTCAACTGTTTTCTCTTCCATATCGAAGATCTCTATGCTGTCTCTCTTAATAACTGCTGCTTCACCGTTCTCTAATAAATAGATATCTCTTGTATGCTCAAGAATAGCTGGTATATCTGATGCAATGAAGTTTTCTCCATCGCCTTTACCAATGATTAAAGGACTGTCTTTACGAGCTGCGATTAACTCCTCTGGATTATCTTTGCAAAGAACACCTAGGGCGTATGAGCCTTCTAAACGCTTGATCGCCTTCATAACTGCTTCAAATAAGTCATTGCTTTCTTTATAGTAGTCAAATACTAAGTGAGAAACTGTCTCTGTATCTGTCTCTGATTTAAATGCGTATCCTTTTTCAATTAATTCATCTCTTAACTCCATGTAATTCTCGATGATTCCGTTATGTACTATAACGATTTTATCATTATGAGATGCATGTGGATGTGAGTTATGATCAGATGGAGCACCATGAGTGGCCCATCGTGTATGACCAATACCTATTGTTCCTTCTAAATGATTACCATCTAATTTCTCTTCCAAGTTCGCTAGGCGACCTTTGGTTTTCATGATATTAATATCTTCTTGGTTATAGATAGCAATTCCTGCTGAATCATAACCTCTATATTCTAAACGTTTTAAACCTTCTATTAAAATTGATTGTGCTGGATTTTTACCAATATATCCTACTATACCACACATAATAAGCCTCCTAATATTATTTTACAGAACATTCTAAATATTCTGCTTATTTATTTCATTGGGGATGACCTTTCGGTCTTCCCTATCCTAAAACTTTTTCAACTAAACTAGCTAATTCTTTTGCATCTTGTTCAAGAACAGCCTGATCAATACCTTCTAACATAACACGTACCAATGGCTCTGTTCCCGATGGACGAATGAGAACCCGCCCTTCATCCTTATATTTTTCTTCGATTTTATGAATAGCAGCCTTGATGGTTACATCTTTATGGAAGTCATATTTTTTACTGTTATCCACTTTTGCATTTTCCAAGACTTGTGGAAGTACTCTCATAACTGAAGCCAATTCGGAAAGTGGTTTTTGTCTTTTAACTAATACTTCAAGTAAATGTAAAGCTGTCAACAAGCCATCACCTGTTGTATTATAATCTAATAAAATAACATGACCAGATTGTTCACCACCGATATTGTGCCCATTCTTCAACATATCTTCAAGAACATAGCGATCACCAACCTGAGTTGTCTCAATAGTTATACCTTTTTCTTTACCCATAAGGTGCAATCCAAGATTACTCATAACAGTGGCTACTATGGTATCATTCTTAAGGGTACCTTCTTCTTTCATAAGATCAGCACAGATAGCCATGATTTGATCGCCATCAATATAGTTACCTTTTTCATCTACAGCTAGACAGCGGTCTGCATCACCATCAAATGCAATCCCTGCATGGAAATCACCGTCTTTTACGATCTGTATTAAGTCATCCATATGTGTCGAACCGCAGTTCTTGTTGATGTTCTTACCATTAGGTTCACTATGTATCACATGAACATTGGCTCCAAGTGCCTTTAGTGCTTTTTCAGCTGTTACACTAGCCGCACCATTAGCACAGTCTATAGCAACCTTTAAACCTTTTAAATCTGTCTTAATCGTATTCTTTGTATATTCAATGTAATCTTCTACAGCCTCATACTGCGTAATAATAGTCCCTATTTCTTCACCAGTTGGAGTTGGGCATTTTTCAGTTTCATCTAAAATAATACCTTCAATCTCTTCTTCAAGTTCATCTCTTAATTTGTATCCTTTATTGTTAAAGAATTTAATACCGTTATATTCTACTGGATTATGAGAAGCAGAAATAACAACACCTGCATCAGCATTATATTTCTTTGTTAGATAAGCCACTGCCGGAGTTGGTACGACACCTAATAGAACTGCCTCAGCACCTACAGAACAAATCCCTGCTACAAGAGCAGCTTCTAACATATGTCCAGATATTCGTGTATCTCTTCCTACTAATATTTTAGCCTTATGATGTTTTTCTTTTGTAAGAACATAAGCTCCTGCCTGCCCTAACTTAAATGCTAATTCTGGTGTTAACTCACTATTAGCAACGCCTCTAACACCATCTGTACCAAATAATCTACCCATCAATGTGCTCCTTCCTTACCCTACAAACTATCTCAGAGAATTCTTTTCCCCTCAAGTTCATTTTATCTCAATTCTCTACCTTACTCTTCTATCCAATGATTACTCTTGTATAATCAACGAATGATTAAGCAAATATAATCATTAATGTACTCTTAAATAGCCATTAGTTATGAGTATATCAGCATATAAATGGAAGCACAAGTCTTTCACAAAAACTTATGTAACAATTCTGTTAATGGTGTATACCAATTCTTGAATTGGTTTATGTATTATAGAATTATTATATTATGTTGTTGGTCTTAATGTGATGGTTTATCTATGAAAATTTTCTATTTAAGTATACCACTGCACAAATTGGTTTACAACAAATATTGTCAGTAAAAACGAAGTTTTTTCCAATAGGACTATACCAATTCACCAACTGGTTGTTTCTATTAAAACTAAAACACAAAGAAAAGGTGCCCTATTATCAGGCACCTATTTCATAGACTTAAACTTTTCTATTATCATTGACTCTTAAACTTACCTATTGCGAAGTTTCTTCTTCCGTGACTGCATCAACTACTTCCGTGTTATTGTCGTCTTCAGTATTAGATTCTTCAACATTAGCTTCCTCATCTACCAGTTCAATCAGTTCAACTTGAACAGTTGGTGACTCTCCAATTAATTTCACTCCATTAGGCATATAAATCTGAAGCTGAACATCATGGGCTCCTACCCCTAAATCTTTTAAGTTAGCATTAGCACGAATATCATTAATCTCAAGATCTTCTAGATCCTCTTGCAAACCTTCAAAGATTAACACAAAATCCTCGGTGCTAATAAAATTGAATTGTAATTTCTCACCTATATTCTTGATATTTATTTCACTGATTGGTAGACTTAATTCTTTTTGCAATAGGGGTTCTATTATTACATTAATAGTAACACTCAATGGTTCACTACTATCGTATAAGGTTACCCCTTTTGGTAAACTATTTTGTATATTGGCTGTAAAGGTCCTCGTTTCTGTAAGTCCTTCTAAATTAATAGGTTCAAGGACAATTTCATCAATAGCAGCTATGACCTCTTCAGGTCCTTTAATCTTAACCTTTTGTGGTGATAGTGTATAAGGTCGAATATACTTGTATCCTTCTGGAGGCTCGCCGATAATTTCCACATCTAGATTAACAGTATCATATTTATAGATTGGAATACTTACATCCACCTGTTCTTGACTTAATTCCACTCCAGTAATTTCATTCCCATTACTATCTACAATCTTAGGTACAGCTGATAGCTGAATATCATTTGTGCTATCAGTGATATCTAATTCAACATAAACACGGTCGATAATGGCAATCTTTGATTGAGGTCCTGTGATTTCTATCATATTGGTTACACTTGGATTACCTCTCACATAACCTTCTGCCGGCTCTCCTATAGGCTCAGGAATAACAACAAAGGAGTCTGTAGCCACATCTTCTATGTTCACTTTCATGATGGAAGGGCTAATGGCATAGTCAATAATCTCTTCATCATCTTTAAAATAAATTTCTATCTGAACTGATTCAGTTATTTCAGAATACTTATTCATATCTGCAACAGCTCTTATATTTTCCTTTTTCAAGCTATCAATTACAGAACGTCTTCCCTCAACGGAAATATCGATAACTTCCCCATCGAGATAATTAATATGCTTATTCTCTTCTGTTATTGTTTCAATATTTCTTACTTCAACAGGCACATCATCAAATGATTTTGAGCGAACAGGGTCAACTTCATTAATGACATATAGCCATACAGCGATAGCAAATACTAAGGATAGGAGCTTCCACCATAGATTATTGGAAAACTTATTCTTCATTCTTTTTTCGCCCCTTCCATAGAGGTATCTTGATGCCTTCCTTCTTTTTCCCTTCTGTTAGAAGATGGCGCTTAATAAATTCCTCATTGATATTCCTTGTTAATTTACCGTCATAAGCCATAGATATGGTACCTGTCTCTTCAGATACAACTATTATCTTACTATCGGATACTTCACTTAAGCCCAAAGCTGCTCGATGACGGGTTCCTAATTGAAAGCTGATATTAGGGTTATCACTTAAAGGCAAGAAACAAGTAGCTGCTTTAATACGCCCATGCCGGATAATAATTGCTCCATCATGAAGTGGTGTATTGTGTTCAAATATATTTTCGATGAGCTGACTAGAAATCTTACTATCAATTGGAATGCCTGTTCTTTCATATTCAGATAGACCTACCGCTTGCTCGATAACTATGAGAGCTCCTGTTTTTTCACGACTCATATTTTTCGCAGCTGCTATAATTTCATCAATAGCTGCTTCTGATAAGCTTTCATCCACTGTCCGAATCATCTCATTAGAAAAGATGGTGGACATGATATTACCTCGACCTAATTGCTCCAAGGCTCTTCGGAGTTCAGGTTGGAATACAACAATAAAAGCTATGATACCCACATTAATAGTACTTCTAAATATCCATGATATGGTATGGAGTTGAAAGACTGATGCTGAAAAGAACATAATTAAAATGAACATGATCCCCTTAAAAAGTACCCATGCTCTTGTATCTTTAATCCACATAATGATCTTGTAAATCAAAAAGGCAACAATCAAAATATCCAGTATATCACCTAATGTGATACTTGGAATCTTAAAATAACTTATGTCCATTCCTACATCTGGAGTAATCTGTTGAGTAATCTGTTGTGTAACATTTAACAGTACATTCACCAATAACACCTCTTATCCTTTCAGCCTTTCCTGAATTACCCATCCCCGATAATTGGTAAAAGTTTAGAAAATTACGCCACCTTGTGAGCTCTGAATTTCTATCTATTAAAATATTATAACACTCTTTTTCATTTTTAGAAAGAATAGATAAGAAAAAACCACTAAAATTTTAGTGGTTTCCTTTGATTGACGTTATTTTTTTCACTTGCTTCTTTTGAGGTACTCTCATTTTAACCTTTGGTACAGCTTTTACATAGTAATAATAATCATCATCTTCAAATTGAACCGTTTCTGATTTCGGATAATTTAATACAACTTTGAAGAATTGCATCGACATAACGATTATAGATGAAAAGATACCTTGAATAATCACAAAAAATGGGTTTAAATCTATTTTCATGATAATAATGGACATCACCATACCGATGATATAAAGCAGTACCCCTGATATCATAGCAATGTAAGCTGCATAATCAATGGATAAACGTCTTAGTATATATGTAACGATGATGACACCAACAAATATAATCGCTGTAGCGATTAACTCTTTGTTGTTTACCATATAGGTTAATACGGTTTGTAACATATCGATCATAACGATTGGCATATTAAAAATATCCTCTAAGCCTGAACTGACGCTTAGTAATGATGGAACAACAGGTACTGAATGATAAGCTATTACACCTAATACTACTGGTATAATAACTTCCAAACCAAAGAAGAGACCAGCTGCTATAGGGACTACTAATGGTATTTTTAAGAAATAACATATGGGCACTGCTAAAATGAAAAAGCTAAGTTTAGGGTACATTCTAGCAAACAGTAAATAGAATGTCATCATTAATGCAAATAGAACAAGTGCCGCTTCAATGGATACAAATATTGTTTGTCCAGTAACTAAAAAGATTAACAACAGTACAATCCACTTTGGTGATAGAACAAGAGCAGCTACAGCTAATGCTAGATTAACCACCCCTCGATTTAACATGCTTTCACCAAAGAAACCATTGACTTGACTAAAAACAAAAAACATGATTACAAACTTGGCTAGAACGTTAATCACTTTTTCATAGCGCTTATATATATTAAGTATAAGACTTCTAATCTCTAGTAATTGTGTCATGCTTTACCCCTCTCCCCTCGTTTGCTTTAACTGCTCGAGCAACTCAAGATACTCTTCGTTGTTCTTCGCTACTTTGTTGTATCTTGCAGAATAAATTGCAGAAGAAAGCATTGTAAATAAAACCAATATGATACCATATCCAATAAGAACTTTGGAAATTAGTCCAGGAATATTATAGCTTAATGGATTTACATTGTTATTGTATATCTCATTAAAGTAATATCCGATAACAAAGCATATATAAACCACCGAAACTGACAATCTGGTTTTCCAATTATTAATATATACGTAATCAGATTTATAGTATTTCTCAACATTTTTCTCTTCATTTGTCTTGTTTTTTTCCATGATGGCTAATTTCGTCATTAAGCGAACTTGGTCCTTTTTAAGCACTCACTTCACCCCTTTATACTTATTTCATCTATTCAGGTAAAAATGCTTCTTTATAATAATTACTAGCAGCGTTCCAGAATATCCATTCTTCCAGTCCTGCATCATATGCACCTTGCATTTGAACACGCATTTCCTCAGGTCCGTAGGACATATAGTTACCGCTACCTAACCAAGATGCTGTAAATGCTTGTAACCATGGTCTTACAGTGGCTAACTCAGTTCCTTCAGGAAGTGTGGCAAAAGCCTCGCCGGAATCCATCATGGACCCGTAAATGACATCATATGGATAAAGGTCTGGTGTCATAGTACCATAATGACCTGGTCCATAATGTGATGGGTATACCATCGGACAGATAACATCTAATCTCTGAGCCATCTCTAGATAATTTTGACCTAAGTTTTGTGAATCTATTTCACTATTGATAATTACACCAAATACATCTGCAGAAACTTCAATACCATAAGGATCTAATTCAGATAATGCATAGTCCACAAATTCTAAAATAATCTCTTGTCGAGATACCTCTTTGGACTTTGGTCCAAGGTCTAAGTTCTTTAGCTGACTTGAGGATTCAAAACGGATATAATCAAATTGGATCTCATCAAATCCTACTTCTGCAGCCGATTTAGCTACATCTACAATATACTCCCAAGTTTCATCGTAATATGGATTTAACCAAGGTATACCTCTGTAGGTCCATAAAGATCCATCAGGGTTTTTGATGGCATACTCAGGCTTAGAACTTGCTAAATAAGGATCTTTGAAACAAACGATTCTGGCTATTGTATAGATACCTTGTTCTTTAAGTTCTTTTATCATGTTTCTTGCATCACTTAGGGTTGGATTCGTATCAGACCCTATTTCCTTCGCAAGAGGGTTATCTGTTTCAACCGTCACATAACCATCATCACTTTTAACATCAATGACAACAGCATTCACTTCTGTTGTATTAGCGATATCGATTATTGTATCCATTTTTTTTGATACAGCTGCATAAGCTGTCACATAAAGTCCCTTAACTGGTGGTACGTACTCATAAACAGAATAATCGATTTCAGGTTGCTCCATATAGGATGAGAACGTATAAACTGTATCCTTTATGATGACTTCTTGTACTTCTGTTGGTAGTGCTGGTTCTCCTTCAGCATTTTTTTCCAACGTAAAAGAAGGTTTGTTATCTTTTGTAAAATAATAAACCGTACCTACAACTAAAATCCCGATAATAATACTTGCTAGAACTATTCCTAGGCGATTTTTTGATCTCTTTCTCATAATAACCTCCAAATGTTACATGGTTGACTTTTATATTATAGCATAATCTTTATTGGAGTTCGATACTTTTAAGATTTCTTTTATATTATTTCATATTTCCTTAAGATAAATGTTATAAATTTAGCCTAATGAGCTGGAAATAAAAGAAAAACCCAGCTCTGGCAAACTGGGTTTTTATATACGTTAATTACTCTTTTGGCTTCATTGTTGGGAATAATAAGACGTCACGAATTGAATAGGAATCTGTTAATAACATGACAAGACGGTCAATACCAATACCCAAACCACCTGTTGGAGGCATACCATAATCTAATGCTGTTAAGAAGTCCTCATCAATCATGTTGGCTTCTTCGTCACCAGCTGCTCTTAATTCTTCTTGATGCATGAAACGTCCTCTTTGATCAATCGGATCGTTTAATTCAGAGAAAGCGTTAGCATGTTCTCTACGTACTATAAATAATTCAAAACGCTCTGTGTACGCTGGATCTTCTGGTTTTCTCTTAGCAAGTGGTGAGATTTCAACTGGATGATCCATGATGAAAGTAGGTTGAACGAGATGTTCTTCAACGTATTCTTCAAAGAACAAGTTAAGAATATCACCTTTCTTATGATGCTTTTCAAAGTCTACATGATGCTCCTTAGCTAATGCTTGAGCCTCTTCATCTGTACTGATTGTATTGAAATCAATGTTAGCATACTTTTTAACTGCATCTAACATAGATAATCTTTCAAATGGCTTTCCTAAGTCAATTTCAACATCATCATAAGTAACAGTTGTCTTGCCTAATACTTTCTCTGCTACATGACGGATTAAGTTCTCAGTTAAGTCCATCATACCATGATAATCTGTAAATGCTTGATATAACTCAAGTAAAGTAAACTCAGGATTATGTCTAACAGACATCCCTTCATTTCTAAATACACGACCAATTTCATAAACGCGCTCAAAACCACCTACGATTAATCGCTTCAAGTGTAACTCAAGAGCGATACGCATGTACATATCCATATCTAATGAGTTATGATGTGTAATAAATGGTCTTGCAGAAGCTCCACCAGGTATTGTATGTAATACAGGTGTTTCCACTTCTAAGAATTCTTCTTGATCAAGATATCTTCTGATTTCAGAGATAATCGCGGAACGCTTTACAAAAGCATCTTTAACTTCTGGATTAACGATTAAGTCAAGATATCTTTGACGATAACGTGTATCGGTATCTTTTAAACCATGGAATTTCTCAGGTAATATTTGAAGACTCTTTGATAATAAAGTTACTTCTTTAGCCTTTACAGAGATTTCACCTTTTTGTGTCTTAAAGACTTCACCTTTAATACCTAAAAAGTCGCCTAAATCATAGTGTTTAAAGTCGCCATAACTTTCTTCACCGATCTTATCCTTACGTACATAACATTGAATTTGTCCATCACGATCTTGAAGGTGACAGAAAGATGCTTTCCCCATATCTCTTCTAGTCATCATTCTACCGGCGATAACAACTTCTTTGCCTTCTAATGATTCAAAGCCATCAAGTATTTCTTTACTGTGATGAGTTTGATCAAATTTTGTAATCTCAAATGGGTTTCTTCCATTATCCATTAAATCTTTTAACTTATCTCTACGTATCTGTAGAAGCTCATTTAGTCCTTGCTCTTGCTCGTGCACTAGGACCCCTCCTTAGTTCTTATAATAACTATCTAAAAATGTCCAGGACTTCGAATTGTAGTTCACCTTGTGGTGTTACTGCAACTACTTTTTCCCCAGCACTCTTTCCGATGATAGCAGCACCTACAGGAGATTCATTGGATAACATACCCTCCATAGGATTAGCTTCTGTTGAACCTACAATTGTATATACTACTTCTTCTTCAAATTCAACATCAAATAACTTAACTTTACAACCTATACTTACTTTATCTAATTCGATTTCATCTTCATCTATAACAGTTGCATTCTTAAGAAGCTTTTCAAGCTCAGCAATACGTGATTCTACCTCACCCTGCTCTTCTTTAGCAGCATCATATTCTGCGTTTTCAGATAAATCACCTTGTGCTCTTGCTTCTTTAATTTTTTGTGCAACTTCTTTTCGTTTTATTGTTTTCAGTTGAATTAATTCATCTTCTAATTTTTTAAGACCATCATATGTCAAAACTACGCTTTTATCCGCCATAACAAACTCCCTTTCTCTGATAGTATCAAGTTTTTTGTTGCAGCATCTCTATGATATCTTTAGAATTATACATTACATTAAAGATGTTTGTCAATAACTTTATCTGGTATTTACTATTTTTTCCCTTTTAATCATCTGGGCACCATTATAAAGTTGATGTATTGCAACATGATATGAACTGATACACCCTTCAATCTCCCTAATATCCACCATTCTATAATTACTATGAATAAGTTCTCTGAATAATAATGGTTTTTCTATATACAATATCATTTCAAATATTTCTTTTCTTATGCATTGGTCCCTTGCTTTGATGGTAAAATCATCAATCCATATGATATCCTTTCTCTTATTTTCAATATTCTTCTTTAGATACACATTATGGACAAAATCAATGAAAACTATTCCCTTATTTAAAACATGGTGGAGTTTCAACTGAGCATTTGATAAATTAATGATGATATCGGCATCAATACTTTTTACATCAAAATCATTGGTAAGAACCATAAGTCCATTGTAATCAAAGATGCCTTCTATTATATCATCATAGTAACTTGGGTTCTCGGATATTAAAGTTAAGTAATTAAAACGATTGTATACAGCTCCTAAAATTAACTCACTTAGATCATTATCATCGCAGATTAGAGCAAGCTTCATGTCCTTATGATCCATGGGCATGAATTTTACTATTTCATCTAAAAGGTAATTGACTAACAAGATGCTTATGTTCTCCTTTGTTATAACAGGCAATGTTAAATCTTCTGGAATAATGCGAGGATCAGATGCTAAGCAAATTTTAATGTCTTGTTCACTTAATAATTCTAAATGTCTCAGGTACAATACCTCTAATTGCCAAGGTTCCAGTTCTTGAATAACTTCTTGCGATAAAGGTAAAGTGAGACGAAACCCCTCATAATCCAAGTACTTAACAGATTCAATATCACCATAGGCTTTATCATAGATATAGTACAAATATAATTTTTTAAATATTCTATACATTATAGGTACTTCAATTTCCATGTCATCTTTAAGTGTGCATACTTCTAGCAGCCGTCCTATTGTCATTCCCTCCCCTATCGTAATGACGTTTAATATAATATATATGTATTGCTACCATACACATCTTATGAATAAACCCATAGTATTCACAACAAATCATTTCCTTATAATTTTAATGAAGTCCCTACAGGTGTGAAACGAAGAATTTGAAACAAGGAAAAAGGAGCTATCTTTAGCTCCCCTTATCTCAAAAAAATAAATCTTTTTTAGGATCTACTCCATATTGACTATACTATTTTGATAATCTTTGAGCAACTTTTCAAGCGACCTGTAGTTTTCAATATGATTAGTAGCTCGACGTAAATCAGCAGAATGATGCAGTCCTTTCATGTACCAGGCCACATGTTTACGCATTTCCCGCATTCCAATATATTCATCTTTAAAGTCAATTAGCATCTTAGTATGTCTCAATATCATTTGAATACGTTCATCTACAGTTGGTTCGGGTAACAATTCTCCTGTTTCAAGGTAGTGTACAGTTCGCTTAAATAACCAAGGATTCCCTTGACATCCACGTCCAATCATGACGGCATCGCATCCTGTGTGTTCAATCATTCTTTTTGCATCCTCAGGTTGAAAGATATCCCCATTACCAATGACTGGTATTTTCACTGCCTCTTTCACAGCTCGAATGATATCCCAATCTGCCTGACCACTGTAATATTGCTGTCGTGTTCGTCCATGGACACCAATAGCTGCAGCACCATTTTCTTCAGCTATCCTAGCTATTTCAACAGCGTTTATGTTGTCATCGTCAAAACCCTTACGTATTTTAATGGTCAAAGGCTTCTCTATGACAGATGACATGGCTTTTACGATTTCTCCAACCAACTTAGGGCGCTTCATTAAAGCTGACCCTTCGCCATTATTGACTACTTTTGGTACAGGACAGCCCATATTGACATCAATTGTAGCCATGGGACGATCTTGAATCTTCACAGCCATTTCAGCCATCAATTCTGGTTCAGAACCAAACAATTGCAAAGCTACAGGTCGCTCTTTCTCATCTATTTCTAATAAAGTCTCAGTGTTCTTATTATTATGATATAAAGCTTTGGCACTAACCATTTCTGAGTAAACCAGACCACATCCCATTTCTTTGCAAATCACACGGTAAGGTAAGTCTGTTACACCAGCCATTGGTGCTAAAAATACATTGTTGTCTAGGTTGACGTTACCAATTTTCATTTAGTTACGAACCTTTTTGTTTTTATCATAGATTAGCTTAAGACCTTTTAAAGTCAACTGAGGGTCATATATATCGATAACATCTGTCTCACTACTAATAATCCGTGCTAATCCACCAGTAGCCACGACTTTCATGTTAGGGATACCCATCTCTTCTTTAATCTTATTAACAATGTATTCAACTTGACCTATATAACCATAAACAAGACCTGCTTGCATGGATGTAATTGTATTGGTAGCTAAAATACTATCTGGTTTCTTTATTTTAATATTCGGTAGTTGAGCCGCTCTATTCCATAAAGCATCTGCTGATATACCGATACCAGGTGAAGTAATAGCTGCACAGAATAAACCATCTTCTGTAACAACATCGTATGTGGTAGCAGTTCCAAAATCAATAACGATGGCTGGACCACCATAAATATAATAACCTGCTACAATATCTACAATACGATCGGCACCAACTTCTTTAGGGTTATCTGTACGGATAGAGATACCAGTTTTGATCCCTGGAGCTACAATCATTGGGTTAATATTAAAGTATTTTTTAAAGCCATTTTCTAATGAGTACATGATATTGGGAACTACAGATGCAATAATAACATGTTCTAACTCATCAATTCTGATATTATTACGCTCAAGAAGGGCACATATAAAAGTCCCATACTCATCTGAAGTCCTTTTTGTTCCTGTGGTCATTCGCCAAGGTCCTATTAATTTATCTTCATCAAAAACACCTAAAACAATATTGGTGTTACCAACATCAACAACTAATACCATCTTAAGGCTCCTCTCTATTAAAGGGTTATCAATTTTTTTTCTATTAAAAATGCCGTATATATGTCCTTTAAGAGATTCATCATTACTTTTCGTTAATCATGAAATTCTCTTGAATATATACGACAAATAATTGACTATGAAATTCTATTCCTATTGAATTGTTGCCATGCAAAAACGATTGGTATGGTTAAAATAACAATGACGATAGCCTCCAACACCCCTTGACCAGTAGCTGTCGTAACCACAAAATCAAGTGCAGATAGTCCTGCCATATCTGGAATGGAATTAAATATCTCTTCAACGGCATCTTTGTAAACGATATATATCATACCTAAAACTAAAATAGTATTTGTCATACTGCCAACAAAGGCGCCAACACCAACACTGATCGATTGCTTTAACTTACTGTAATTACCTAGTGCTTTCTTCATACCTATGTATGCGTAATAAGAAGCAACGCCGATAAAGATTCTAGGCAGTATGGAAACTAAAGGGTTCCAAAATAATGGTGCTAATGCACTTGGTGGTCGAGTTATAGCGTGCACCAATGAAATGACGCCCATACCAGCCCCAACGATAGCTCCAGCTAATGGTCCTAATATAATGCCTGTAACAATTGTCGGTAAGTGTATGATCGTTGCAGATACCATTGGTAATGGTATGACACCTAGAGGTGTTGCATCCAGAATCAATGTAATTGCGATCATGACAGACATAAAGACCAAATGTCGCGTAGTAAACTTTTTATTCATTTTTTATTCCTCCTGTTCTCGTTCTTAGTATTTGAGCTTTTTGCTCATAAGATACAAGACAAAATTATTATATCATAATTTTATTTAATTTCAATATCCTTTCCACATTTATGAAAAATTTTAAAAGCCATCCTTCTGGATGGCTTTAGATGCAAATTTTATTATTAGTATTTAAACTGTTGAAGAAGTGTATTTAATTCTTCTACTGAGCTGATTAAATTCTTAGACATATTATCTAATTGCTCAGCACCAGCAACTTGCTCTTGGCTTGAAGCTGTTACTTCTTCAGTTGATGCTGCATTCTCTTCTGCCACAGCTGCCATACTTGTAATAGAATCGATTACTTTATTTTGTGATTCTTTTCTCGTCTCTGCAGTAGCTCTTACTTCTTGAATCTTATCCATAACTAATTGCATCTGTTCTTCAATTTGGCCAAATGCTTGATGGGTTTGTTCAACGGCCACTTCTTGTTCCTTATAAATAAAATCACTTTCTTTAACTGTAGCAACAGTTAAATCCGTCTTACTATGCATTTCGTTGATTAAACTGTTGATGAGTTTTGCCGCATCTTTGGATTGTTCTGCTAACTTTCGCACTTCATCCGCTACCACTGCAAAACCTCTGCCAGCTTCACCAGCTCTAGCAGCTTCTATAGCTGCATTAAGAGCTAATAGGTTGGTTTGATCTGCAATTGCATTAATCATTTGAATGATTTTGCTGATTTCTTTTGACTGACCTTGAAGCTCAACAACATTTTCTTCAATAACGCTAGCCATGGATAATGTGTTTTGTGTAGTTTCCTTTAACTTATCAACACTTTTCACAGCCTCATTGCTGATGTCTTTTGTATTCAATGTCACTTCATATACTTGGTTGAAGCTATTATCAGCATTGGATACCTTTTCTACATATTCATCTAAAGCTATGGTAGCTTGTTCAGCTTCCGAAGCCTGTTCAGAAGAGCCTTTAGCAATGGCCTCTACTGCTGATGCAATTTGAGAAGAAGCGATATTGGCTTCACCTGCTACATTATAAACATTAATGGATTCTTTCTTAACACTATTCATGACTTGACTTGTATTACCTATCAAATCGCCTACTCGATCGACCATAATGTTAAAAGCATTGGATAATTGTCCTACTTCTGACTTTCCTTCATAAGGTGATTTAATGGTAAAGTCACCTTCCTTTACTTTGTTCATCAGGTTAATCATATGATTAATAGGTTTTGTAACACTGAAAGAGACAAAAGTTGCTAATACTATGGCGATAACGATACAAATTGCCATGACTCCATATCCAATGAACATAGCTGCATTAATACCTTCTGAAGCAGTGGCTTTGTCCATTTCAGAAACAACTAGCCATTCATTTGATACTTGAGAATAAGCCACATAGGCATCTTCATCGTCAATGGAACCATTAATAGTACCATCCATAACATTTTGAATGATTACACCGCTGCTTCTTTCCACTTCACCAAGTAATTCTTCATGGGTAGATATTAATACTGTTCCATTTTCATCTAATAGACTATAAGCACATTGATCCATCATTTCAGAATCGCTGGTCGCAGCAACATTGTTGATAGTATCTTCAAAAGTCTGTTCATTAATACTGAAGATTAATACACCAACATCTTTACCTGAAGTTAAATCTGTTAAGCGTCGAACCATATAGATGTTATTGTTTTCTGCAATATATTCGGATATCCATCTTGTCTTCCCTTTATCTTCTAAAGCTAAATCAAAATATCCTCTAGCACGAAAATCTTTAATAAAATCAGTACTATATTCAGTAGCCTCAAACCCTGTTCCAATACTCATAAAATCATTTTGTTCTAATATGTACACACCAGCTCCATTAATATTATCATTTGCAAAGACAATAGTTTGAAGCTTTTCTTCAATGACACCACGAACTTTTAACTTATCATAGGCACTTTCAATACCATAATAATAATCTTTAATGGCCTCGTTATAACTGTTATCACTGAGTAACATAAAGGATTGATTTTCTACCTCAGTGATAATGTTATCCAGTATGGTTTGAGTTTGAAAAAGTACCTGATTAGTAAACATATTGGTTAAATCATCAACTGAATCTTTACCTAAGTTGGTAAAAACAGTAGCTAGTAAAAGCACAGGTAATATTGTTACCACCATGAACATGGTTATTAACCTTTTGCGGATACTGGTATTCTGTCTTTTCAGTGCATGTTCAGCAGCTTCATCTAAGTTTTGTGGCTGCTTATCTTTGAGATGTTTAAACTTATTGAGTATTTTTTTCAAGAAATCAAAATTAACTTTAAGCTTTGGAACCTTCACTTTGGAATTGCCCTTTTCCTTTTTTTCTGTCTTTTGTTCTTTGAGTAGACCTTTTCTGAATCTCACTTTATCTTTTGACCATTTCAACTTCAACGTCCCCTCTCTTGAATACTATTTATCAGTATATTTTTTAATATAGACCATTGTGTACCATTTTGTGAGCGCTTCAAAGAATTCCTTATACTCTTTTTCTATTCGCCCAAGAATAAGGCGACTACCTATCTCATCATAAAGAATATCTTCTTCATCTGCACTTGCTTCTACATATATTTCAACGTTATCTTCAACATCAAAACCTATATTAAAAGTACCACCAACTTCTTCAACAAAGGAAACTGCTATTTTAATTAGATCTTCCTTAACAGCTTCTGGTAAATCCTTAAATTCCTCGTTAAAATAATACTTTTCTTCGTAACTACTTGATGCGATTATCACTTGTCTAGACATATCCATACAATCCTCTCACTGAAACATCACCAGAACGAACCATGGTATCTTCACCATTTGCTTGGCTTAATCTAAGCTCACCAAATTCATTGATATCAACTATAGTTCCCTCTATTTCTTCTTCTCTATTGGTTACTCTCACTTTACTGTTTAACGTTACACTGTATTGTTTATATTCATCTATTAAGGATCTTAAATCTCCATCACTTATAAATATATCGTAATATTTCTCAAATTTCTTTAGAACTTCCTGCAATAGAACCACTCTGGAAACATTGGTATTGCTTTCTAGCTTAAGTGAGGTAGCTATCTCTTTTATTTCTTCAGGAAAACTTTCCTGATTGACATTAATTCCTATACCTAAAACAAGATAGTTGAGATGATCCATTTCAGCGCTCATCTCAGTTAAGATACCGCAAACCTTTTTCTTTTGGATGACAATATCATTTGGCCACTTAATTCCTGCCTCTATCCCTACTACTTCTTGGATAGCCTGACATACGGCTAATCCAGCCACAATTGTCACCATAGGTGCTTTGGTTGGATTTATATCTGGTGTAAGTAGACAGGACATCCAAATCCCTGTTCCAGATGGTGATACCCATCCTCTTCCCTTACTTCCCTTTCCTTTGGTTTGCTCCTCAGCTATAACCAGTGAACCATTTTTTGCCCCTTCTAAGACAAGCCGTTTCACCTGTTGATTCGTAGAATCAATTTCATCATAACAATAAATCTCACGACCTATCTTTGTGTTTAAACCATATTGTATCTCTTGCTTAGTTAATTTATCTGGAGTGTGTACTAACTGATAGCCTTTTCTCGTAACGGAGGTAATGTCATAGCCTTCTTCTTTTAACTTTGTCACGGCTTTCCACACAGCTGTTCTGCTAACCCCAAGTTGCTTACTAAGCTGTTCCCCTGAAATAAAATCATCGGATTCTTTAAGGACTTTTAGTACTTTATCTTTCATCCTTACACTTCCTACCTTCGAATATATCAGCATTCAGTAGTAATACCTAAAGAATACCCATCTTATATCTATATTACTTTCTCAAAATTCCTTTGTCAATCGACTACTTACATAAAATTATTGACATGATTTTATACATTATTCATTTTCTAAGCTAAAAGTGACAAAAAATAGCACCTCAATATGCTTCACTGTTTCATATATATAACATAAACTATTAATAGTAACCAGTTTTTAGGAGGTTAAAATGTTCAGAACATTTCCCAATCGTAGAATTACTCAAGAATACTATTTAGATCAACTTAATTATGCTCTGGATTTAATTAAAGGATCCATTCAACGTGAGAGCGAAGAAGTACTATTCTATGATTACCTTATTCAAAATGCTCCAACTGAAGAAGCTCAAGAAGTCATTGATTCCATTGTTGTTGATGAAAAAAGACATAGCCGTTTACTTAAAGAGATTTATTACGGGTTTACTGGTGAATTGGTAACATTACCTGAACCACTTGAGTTTGAAGAACCTTCTTCCTACATGGAAGGTCTACAAGAAGCTCTTGTTTTAGAGCAAGAAGATGTACGAACTTATCGAACGATTATGAAATCAATGCCTAATAGAAACTATATGGATATGTTATTTGAAATTATTACAGATGAATTGATGCACGGGACACTTTATTCCACTCTTATTACAATGAACCTCTATGATATTTTTGAAAAAGCTTTTACGCCTGGTCAGGTATAAGAAGGTGATTGTCTATGGATTATTATTTAGATCAACTTAATACTGCATTAAAACTAATTCATTCTGCCATATTTGCCGAAAGAGAGTGCTCTCTATTCTATGATTACATGATAGAAAACTGTCCATCAGAAGAAGATGAGGAAGTCCTCACTTCCATCAGAGATAATGCATTAAAACATAGCCGTCAATTTAGGGAGCTCTATTATCAATTTACAGGACAAATGATCTTTTGTACCGATGCTCTTGAATATGAGGAACCATCATCTTACTTGGAAGGTCTAAAGTATGCTTTAATGTGTTGTCAATATAATGTACGAAATTACCAAATGATTATAAAATGTATGCCTAGCAGAAGTGACATCGGATTACTATTTAATATTATATCCGATGAATTGCTCCACGGCACAAATTTGTCTTACTTAATAGCCAATAACTTATACGAAAAATAGTGATAAAAAATAGTGATATAAGAAAGAAGAGGCTTTCGCCTCTCCTCTTCTATTTCTTAACATCAAATTTTTCTTCTTCATCAGAGTCCTTATCGGCCTCTTCTTTTGCTTGCTCAGCTTTTTCAGCTCTTTCTTTAGCTTCCCTAGCCTTGCGCTCTTCCTCAGCTTTTCTTTCTTCTTCCTCCATCTTAGCTTTACGGGCTTTTTCTTCTTCGACTTTCTTTCTATCTTCTTCCAGTATTTCTTCAACTGGTTTACCATCAAAAAGCATATCGAATTCGTCGCCAGTAACTTTTTCTTTCGCTAATAAGAGTTCAGCTGTCTTATGAAGGATATCCATATTTTGCTTAAGTATAGATATCGCCTCATCGTATGCAGTTTCCACAAGACGCTTGATTTCTGAGTCAATAGTTTTAGCTACATCCTCACCATAATTACGTACATGGCCAAAGTCTCTACCAATGAAAACCTCTTCGTTTTCATCACCAAATTGAATAGGTCCAAGGGCTTCGCTCATACCATATTTAGTAATCATAGCTCTTGCAATCTTTGTTGCTCGTTGTATATCATTAGAAGCACCAGTCGTTACATCTTTTATGATTAACTCTTCTGCTGCACGACCACCAAGGAGTGTAATAATACGTTGTTCCATGGATTTCTTAGTCATGTACATGGTATCTTCTTCTGGTATATGCATGGTATATCCACCAGCCATACCAGTTGGAATGATAGAAATACTATGAACAGGGTCCATCTCAGATAGAACTTTATTCATAATAGCGTGACCAGCTTCATGATAAGCAGTGATACGCTTTTCTTTATCATTAATCAATCGACTTTTCTTCTCAGTACCAATAGCAACCTTAACGAAAGCTTTGTTGATGTTAGCCATGGTAATGAATTTTTGGCCAGTTCTAGCTGCATAAATAGCTGCTTCATTTAATAGGTTTTCTAAATCAGCTCCAGTAAAACCTGATGTTGTCTTTGCTACTGTTTCTAAATCAACTTCATCACTTAATGGTTTTCCTTTTGCATGGACCTCTAGAATTTCTTTTCTACCTTTCACATCAGGACGACCGACAAACACTCGACGGTCAAAACGACCTGGACGTAATAAAGCAGGGTCAAGAATATCAACACGGTTTGTTGCTGCTACAACAATAACACCTTCGTTAACACCAAAACCATCCATCTCAACAAGTAATTGATTAAGAGTTTGTTCTCTTTCATCATGGCCGCCACCGAGGCCTGCACCTCTTTTACGACCTACTGCATCAATCTCATCAATAAAGACGATACATGGTGAGTTTTTCTTAGCTTGTTCAAACAAGTCTCTTACACGAGAAGCCCCGACACCGACAAACATTTCAACGAAGTCTGAACCGGATATACTGAAGAATGGAACACCAGCTTCACCAGCAACTGCTTTCGCTAATAATGTTTTACCAGTACCTGGAGGTCCAACAAGTAAAACACCTTTCGGAATCCTTGCACCTAGTTCAACGAATTTACGTGGTTTCTTCAAGAAATCAACAACTTCTTTTAGTTCTTCTTTTTCTTCTTGAAGACCAGCTACGTTTCTAAAGGTTATTTTTCGTTTATCATCCACAACCATTTTGGCTCTACTTTTACCAAAGGACATGACTTTGCTACCGCCACCTCCACCCTGAGCCTGTTGCATGATGAAAATGAATACAAAGAGAATAATGACCATGGTTATTATTGGGAATAACAAAGACCATATGGTATTCTCAGATTTCATTGTTTTCGTATAAACAGTGACCTCACTGTAATTTCTAAGTTCTTTTCTAAATGCTTCAACATCACTAACATTAAATTCTTTTACAGTATTGTCATTCATCGTAACCGTTGCAATACCACTTCCTGTAGCACCTGCATACTCTTGCACGACTATTTCTTTAACATTGCCTGCCTCTAAAGAAGCCAGATAACTATTATCAGATAACTGTGTATCTAATGCACTATTTAATCCGCTATTTAATAAAAGTAGCATGAAAAAGATGATGACAATAATAAGTAAATATATACTATATCCTTTGTAATATTGTTTCAATTGAAGTTCCTCCTCTCCCATGAACAAAGGCGGCATAATGCCACACTTTATAAAACAACTATAAAGGATCTTCTAACACTATTCTTCTCTCATTACACCAATATAAGGGATATTTCTTAAGAATTGCTCATAATCCAAACCATATCCTAATACAAATTTATCAGGAATAGTAAAACCAACATAATCAACTTCTACATCAACGACACGTTGTTCAGGTTTATCGAGTAATGTACAAATTTTAATACTTTCTGGTTTTCTTTCTTTTAAGATGTTTACAAGGTAATGAAGTGTTCTACCTGAATCGATAATATCTTCTACGATTAAAAGATTTTTACCTTCAATAGGCTCATCAAGATCTTTAACAATTTTAACAATACCACTTGAAACTTTTTCATTTCCATAGCTTGATACCGCCATAAAGTCCATTGTTAATGGTACTGTAATTTCTTTTGCAAGGTCCACCATGAACATGACGCCACCTTTTAACACACAGATTAATGTAAGCTCTTTCCCTTCATAATCCTTGGAAATTTGCTCACCTAACTCTTTTATTCTTGCTGTTAACTCTTCTTGTGAAATTAATACGTCTACTTTTTCTAGAATGTGCTTCATCATTTTCCTCCTCATAAATTCTAACAGTTCACAGTTAAGCAACCATGTACTACTTACTTATTAGACATATCATTATTATGTCATAAAAATCTAAGATTCAGATATTGTAACTTCCATCAAGCTTTTTGTTACATCTGTCACTACATAGTTGTGATTGACTCTATAACCTATGATCCATAGAATCTCACTTCCATGAGCTAACAATAAAATTTGATCTCTTTGTACCCGAGGTACTTTATGATCGATAAAGAAATCTTTCAATTTCTTCTTGCCTTTCATCCCTTTTAAATGAATATAATCACCTGGTTGTCTTGTTCGAAGTGTTAAATTATATTCTATTTTATCATAATCAAAGCATTTCGTGTAGTTATTTTTAAACTTTGCTTGATATTGTTGGTGATCATATAAAATAACAGTTACCTTTTGACTTAATTCAGGTATTTCTACTACATCTGGGATGTTTTTTATGGCATAAGAACAGCTATTCATTGTTTGATCTTCAGATTTTCGATAAATTTTTAGTGTATGATAATTTTTTTCAACAATGATACCTTTTGGCAAGGTAATTTGCTTACCTGTTTGATTCTCAGCAAGTTGGCATATGTCTTCTATATGCATTGACGTAACATCTTTTAAGTTTCTTACATAATCTTTCATGACTAATCGAAGTACACGTCTCTTTATACAGGAATGTAACTCTAGAAATATTCCTAAATCAATAAAAAAATCATTCCTCTTTTTTGTAACGCAATCTTTATAAGCTTTTCTTGCCTGGCTTTCTAAGAAGTCTTCTTCATCTCGTAAGAGATCTGCTGTCTTATTAAGATGCTTAATCACATTAGTATTAAAATGATTCTGAATATAGGGTATGAGTTCTAAACGCATTTTATTACGCGAATATAATGTTTCTTTATTTGTTGAATCAGTACGATAAGGAATATCTTCTTTTTCAAGAAAGGTT
This sequence comes from Vallitalea okinawensis, assembly GCF_002964605.1. Taxonomy (NCBI): domain Bacteria; kingdom Bacillati; phylum Bacillota; class Clostridia; order Lachnospirales; family Vallitaleaceae; genus Vallitalea; species Vallitalea okinawensis. The sequence continues at coordinate 313,189 of NZ_PQDH01000004.1, read as the reverse complement.
TCTATTTCTTTTCTCGAAACACCTAATAGTGGTCTTATTATGTCATCCCTTCTAGGTTTCATGCCACATAAACCAAGTAGACCAGAGCCTCTCAGTAGATTAAACAAAATGGTTTCAGCTTGGTCATTTTGATGATGAGCTACTGCAATAACACCCTTTTTAAATGTTGCAAGTTCCTTTTGAAAAACATCGTATCGTAAAAGTCTACCGACTTCTTCTTCAGATTGTTTTCGAATAGCTGCTTCTTTCTTTACATCAAAGTTATAGCAACGACAAGTTATATCTCTTTGCTTACAGTATGCTTCAACAAACATTTGGTCTTCATCTGCTTCTGCTCCACGTATTCCATGGTGAATATGTACTGCTAATAATTCATAACCATATTGTTCTTTTAACCGCCATAATACTTCTAAAAGGCAAATGGAATCTGCTCCGCCTGAAACACCGACTACGATTCCATCTATATCTTGTATAAGCTTATGTTGTTGAACATATCCCTTAACTTTCTTAATCATCTTATTCACCGACTTTATGTCATTACTAGTGCTTCCCTATACATTGCTTTGAAAGGCATATAACTCATATGTATCATACTATAAAAAATATCAATAGTAAAGAAAAACTCCACGGATGCTATATATCTTTAGGAAAGCCGCACATTGTCATTATCGGCAATTGTGCGGCCATTTTATACATACATGTCATTATAATCTTTGTTGCGTCCTTCTATGGAGTTGCGAACCATTGACGGTGAGCCTGGCTGTCTAAGACACGGACGTCTTTCCAGCCAGCGCAATAGATTACCTTGTATGCTCGACCCTATTAGATATTATAGAATAAAACTAACTAAACTTATGGCACACAAAATCATACTGATTATAGCAAAAACACTCATCCATCTAATACTACTCTCTGGTTTCATACTCCTTCTTTTCGTTGTTGTAACATAATCCTTTTGCTTCACCTTATAATCACGATTATTGGTTTCATTTCGAAGTTGCTTCTTCAGATAAGCCTCAACAATTCGCTCTGCTTCATCAACCATATTGTTGGATACATCCTTCTGCTGTCCTTGCTCTGTTAAAATAAATATCGCTTTTTCATACCATCCTGAATGACTACCATCTACCATGATTACCCGACTGTTTTGCATTTATTCTCTCTCCCTCCATATTCGACTGACAAGAACAGTCATATCATCATCAATTTGATTGGCTTTATGCTTAACCTTATCCAGTATTTTTCTAGCAATGACTTTAGGATTGTTACTATTGATTGTAGACATGATCTCTTTAAATGCTAAATTTATATCTTTATTGATGCTCTCTAGAGCATCCACAATTCCATCTGTCACCATAATGATGGCATCTCCATGGTGCAATTTAAAATCATAAGTTTGAAGTTCAATTTTCTCAACAATCCCCACTGGTAATGATGTAGATTCATATGCTATAATGGTGTCCTTTCTGATAATAAAAACCATAGCTCCACCTATTTTGATAAGTTGGCATAACCCTGTTTGTAAATCAATGAGAGCAATGTCCAATGTGGAGAAACTTTCTTCCACTGATTTTAAAATTAATAATGAGTTGATCATTTTTATGGCCGTAGAATTATCGAAACCAGTCATCAACAACTCTTCTAATAACTCTATTGTTGTTAAACTCTCTTTATTAGCCTTTAAACCAGTCCCCATTCCATCCGATAGAGCTAAAAGAAAACGTCCCATAGAGATTTCTGAGCAAGTATAATTATCTCCTGAGAGCTCTTCTCTAGCCCTTGATGCTACTCCTGTTGACACATTAAAGAGGTTACGCTCTTTTATTAATAACTTAAAGTTCTTTTTATCCATGTAACTTTTTTGATCAATTTTACATGGCTTACCAATATATTCTTCAACTACAGATATAATTTTCCTTATAATTTTGGTATTATCATAAACACTGGTTAAACTAATATCCATGTTGTAACTACCAAGATGATCTTTATAGATAAATACCTCATTAGGATATATTGTAAACTCTTCAAGAGCTAATGCGATCTGCTCCTCTAGGCTGGTTTGGAAACTGATATCCTTTCTAATATCTCTCGATATATTCTCCATCACCTTCGATACGCCTTCTAACTGATTGGATACAATTTTCCGACTGTCTATTACTTTGTTATACCAATTCAAATTGATTCGGTATATTTCATAAAGCTTATTGGTAGCTTTTATAAAATCCTTGTATTTATAACATTGCTTATAAAAAGATTCGGGTATATCCTTGAATTCAATAGTTCCCTTCTCATCAGCAGCGTTTAAGATACTATAGATAGTCTGATAGGTGTTGTAAAAATTCTTATTCCAACAATAATCGATATGATCACAATACTTACATACTTGATCAGCTACATCATCAATCAATTTGGATACATCCCTTTTGCTAAGATCCATCTTCTTCTCAGATATATCCTCAAATGTAGCCGCCAATTGTTGGAATGTATCCGAAAAAGTTCCAAGCCTTTGAAGAGTTATGTCTTGCACTCTATTCATATATTCTTTTTCTGTCAACTCATTTTTTCTACTTTTGATCTGCCCATGCTTAACTAAATCCTTTGGTAAAAACATAAATGTAAAATCGACTAATAGGATGGGGATAAGAACCTCTTGAAAAATCATTTCGTTATTGAAATAGAAGTGAAATATTAAATTTCCCATAGTGAAAGCCAGTGCACTTGCCCATTTATCCAGTTCTCTGAAAGCGCCACTCAAAATACCAGACAATGCAAACGTAGCAATGAGTAAAGGATTAGGGTATATAGTAACATTGACAATAATACCTAAGACTACACCAACTGTTGATGCAACACCGGCACCATAGACATAACCTAATAATAGTAGCAGACCATAGGATAAGAATAGAAAGAGTTGAATACTACCAATCTGAATTCCATAAGTCCCTACCACTGCTAAAGCAAGTACAAAAACTGATGCAATGAGTTCTTCTTGTTTATAGGTGGTTTTTCTCTGTGTGTTACCAACCATGTAAACAAAATAGCTCTGCACATAGACCATAATGAAATTAAGTCCACATTCTAAAACAGCCAGCATGAAGGCCAAGTTACGATCGCCGCCCATTAAGACATAAACGAGGTTAATCAGGAATAAGAGTATAGATGATACTGTGGCTTGTCCCACTTTGCTCAGAGATTTTTTATAATAAAGAATGAAACCATTAAATGCACCTATTAGAACTAGAGCGATGATATACCTCATCGTTAGATTAAGGTTTCCTAGACTCAATAAACCAAGAATGCTTGTCCCTAATAACATATAATTGACAATTTTCTTTCCTAGAAAAGTGCTATAAAAAGCTACTGAAAACAGAAATAGAGATGAATACACTGAAACACGAGATATAAAAAACCCTAGAATGCAGATCGCAATATATTGGCCTTTTTCATCGAATATAGAAATTTGCTTCATCTTTTGTATAATCTTTTGCATAATGACGTTCCCCCAAATAATAAATTGTGATAAAAATTATTATACATTATTTTCCATTTATTATTTGTCAATATTTGGTATTTATATCCTAAAAGTTTTCTCGCTTTTAATATACCATTCTACATGTTTCTTGCTTTCTCTCTTTTTGGCCACAAGAAAAAGCACATGATCAGTTAATACAACTCTGATCATGCGCTCCATATTCTTTTATTGATTAATAAATTGAACCAAACATTTAAGGCATGTACGTCTTCCCTGCTGGCGTAATAGAACTCCTTCTATGCTTGACCCTAATAATAATTAACTATTAATATTCTTCCGATTTTGATTTTATTTTGCCTTTACTCTCTGTCCTTCACTATAATTCTCCAAATCAAGTTCGACAATAACCCGATCCCCTTCATTCACTTCTCCACTGATCACAATATCCTTCTCAATCTCAATACCCTTATTAATCTCTTTAGCAACAACCTTATCATCTTCTATCACGTAAACAGCATCCTGACCATCAATCTTCATAACAGCTGTCTCCGGAACAGTGAAGACATCATTAATGCTCATGAGTCGATAGATAATATCAACCTTATAACCAGGTTTCATCCCTTCTAAGACCTCATCGCTCTGAATCTCCACTTTGACACGTTCTTCTTCAAGACCTAATGCAGAAACTTGCTTATAAGCTGTAGGTGATATGTAAGTGATCTTACCAGGCACTTCTACTTTTTGCTCTCTTCTCTGATAACGTATGATGACCTCCATACCTTCTTCTAGATAAAGGGCATCCTCCCAATAAATATAACTATCTATCTTCTGTTCTTCATTAATCAAATTACATATTAGAGTACCAAGCCCAACACTCATGCCTTCTTCTAGTAGAAATTCTGTCACTTGACCATCCTTTTTAGCAGTAATGAGACTCTTCTCTATTTGATCATTCATTAATGTTAATTCTCCCTCGATGACCTCCATATTGATTTCACCACTACTTGCATCAATTTGTCCTTCTAAAAGTGCAATTTGTGTTGTAAGGAAGGATTGATTGCTTTTGTAAGATGTTTCTTCGCTAGCCATCTGTTGCTTTGATGAATTTATACCATTCTCTAACTGCTGTATTTGACTGTTTAAAGATTTGACGACTTCATCCAGTGTATTTAACAGGTCTTCTGAAAGTCCTCCTTCTTTAAAAAGTACCTGACCTTCTTCTAAGTCCTGATCTGCAAGCATCTTTTGTCTATTTAGATCTTCCAGAATTAATGTTTGATTATCTAATTCAGTATCTAATTGCTGACTCATTAGCAGATGTTGCTGTTCAACACCTGCAAGTTCATTTCTTAATTGATCCAGTTGACTTTCTAATGAAAGGATAGTAGCATCTAATCTTTCTTCTAAGATACTTTTATTCAATTCTAAAGCATCTGTATTCAACTTAAGAAGAGGGTCGCCTTCTTTAACCCATTGACCATCTTTCACATAAATTGTTTCGATGTTACCAGCGACTTCTGAAAAGATAGCATATGAATCCACTGGCTTTATTTCACCATCTTCAATGACAGTTTGTTGAAGGTTTTCAGATGTTATAGTTTTGACTGCCACAGTAACAGGCTTCAAATAATATGCCGCTCCACCTAATAAGCATAAAATGACACCAGCTATTATTGCTACTAATTTATACTTCTTAACCATACTATCATTCCCTTTCTTTAAGCACTTCTACGATATCAAGTGCCTTAATCTTCTTAAACACATAGCGCTGAACTAAAAAAATAGCAACTAATATACCTATAAAAGCTAACATAAATACCTTAGGCTTTAATACCGTAGGAAGAGTAAATATATCATTCTGATAAACACTGGACATTGCATCTAACATCCAATACGTAACAGGTATGCCCAATACTGCTCCTACTACTCCTAAAATCCATTGCTCAGTAGATAATACATTCATTACTTCTCGCGGGTGCATACCTAATACTCGCATAGATGCAAACTCTCTTTTTCTTTCGGACAAACTAATAATACTGGCTGTATAAATAATAGCAAAGGCTATAAGGACCGCAATGCCTCCATAGACATAAATCATTGGCAAAAAAGGTCCAACCATTTCTTCAAAGTTCTCTAGTATCTCCTCTTTTTCCTGTACATAGAGAACATTGGTTGCATCATAGAACTTATCTTTGATTATATCTTCATATCCATCCTCTACCTTTAGCATAATGGAGGATGCAAACTCTGGTGTCCGTAATAAATCATACAAGTATTCGCTATCCATATAAAGATTAGCTCCTAGGTACTGTGGAACAATGGCCTTTACGACTAACATTTTCCCCTCATCAAGAAACGGACTCTCAACATATATATCATCACCTAAATCTAAACCAAAATCCTCTGCTACTCGTTCTGGAATCATCAATCCCGTACTAGGAATCTGAACGGTTTTTTCCTTACTATCAACAACGCTATATAATTGTGAATCTGATGGAATACCATAAATGACATAGTCTTCATCCATTCCTCTATTTTCTAGTGTACTAGGAATCATCACTAAAGGTTCTGCAAGTTGAACACCATCTGTATGCTCTAACTCACTGAGAATATCGTTAACATTAGCTGGGATAGCTAATTCAAGTTTCATATCGTATTTCTCAATTTTGGTATACTGATTAATAAACATTAAATCCATCATATCTACAAAAGAAAACATGGTAGCCATGATACTGAACGAAAAAATAATGCCGATTAACGTAAATGCACTTCGTCCTTTATTTCGAAAAATATTACGTACAGCCATCTTCCCTTGAACGTTTAAAGCTTCCCATACAACTGTTATTCTTTCTACAACTGTCTTGTTATGAAACTTTGGTGCAGGTCGATGCATGGCTTCAGCAGGATTGAGTTTCAGAATCTTACGTGAACCTGAATAACCAGCGACTAAACTAAAAATAAGTGCTAATACCATGGAGTAAATAAAGTGGTACAATGAAAAATGAACCTCTAATCCTGGTAAGTTAAAGAAAAATTCATAAAGCATCATCATCGGATAAGCTAGCGCTATCCCTAGAGCACTACCTGTTAAACCACCGACTATACCTATTACCAAGGCATAGGTTATGTAATGACCCATGACTTCCTTCTTGGTGTATCCAAAAGCTTTTAACACACCGATATAACCTCTTTGCTGTTCTACTAGTCTTCTTAACATGATATAGAGGATAACTGTTGAAATGGTTAGAAAGATGATAGGCATACTGGATGATACCTCTACTAAACCATTTAACTCTTCTTCCAATAACAGATTACTCGGTTGATCCTCTTTATCAAAAAGCTTAATGAGTCCATATGGATAAAGTTTATTTTTAATTTGATCTTCCAGACTGTCAAAATCATAACCAGGCTTAATCGTAAAGGCTATATCATTAACCATTCCTGGCTTATTCAATAGTTTTTCCATCATATCATAGGGTACAAAAGCAATATCAAAATTCTTAGCTTCTTGCATAAGGATTGTTTCACTTTGCACAGGAAAAACAAACTCAGGTGTCTGTACTGTCCCCATTACCTCAAAGTTCACCTTATTACCGCCTATAATACAAGGTAAGGTATCTCCTAGACTTAGTTCATGTGCCTCATAGAATTTGACGCCTAGCCAAATCTGTTTTTTACTACTCTCAATGGGAGAGCCTTCTAATAAATAAGGTTGATTTAATAAATTACCATCTGATGTATCATAGGATACCATACGTAAAGTTATGGATTCATTATCATCTGGCATATACACCCTTATATCATAAACAAGGCGCCCTTCTACCATATCAATACCTTCAATACCCTCTATCGCTTTTAAATCTGTTTTTGGCATAGCTGTGACTGTTGCAAAAGCATCAGCAAAAGCATAATCCTCATAAAAGGTATCTTTGGCATAAATCAAGTCTTGACTTATCATTCCCATTGCCACTGAGGTCATTAAGCCAATAGAAATAATCAAAATACATGATAGATAAGCTAGTTTGTTTTCCATCATATCCCGAATCATTTTTTTTCTGAGGACCATTTACCAAGATACCTCCTCAGGTGATAATGGCTGATCATTTTCTTTAATCTTTGTTATTTTACCATCTTTAAGATAGAAAACACGATCTGCTATATCACCGATTCCTTTATTATGTGTTATGATAACAACTGTTTTACCATAATTTTTATTGAGATCTTTTAAAAGCTGTAAGATTTGAAGCCCCGTGGTAAAATCTAAGGCTCCTGTAGGTTCATCGCATAAGAGTATATCAGGATTTTTTGCAATAGCCCTAGCAATAGCCACTCTTTGTTGTTGACCACCTGATAGTTGAGCAGGAAAATGCTCTGCTCTATCGGCTAACCCAACTTGCTCTAACACTTCTGATACATCAAGTGGATTTTTTGTTATTTCCACTGATAATTTCACATTTTCATATGCTGTAAGGTTAGGAATAAGGTTATAAAATTGAAAGACAAACCCTACAGCGTGACGGCGGTAATTTGTAAGTTCTTTTTCGTTAGCATCATGAATACCTTGTTCTCCATAAAAAACTTTTCCCTTTGAAGCCTTATCCATTCCACCGATTAAATTAAGCATGGTACTCTTTCCTGATCCACTGGGTCCAAGAATAACAACAAATTCACCATCATAGATTTCAAAGTCAATTTCTCTTAGAGCATTCACCTCTATTTCTCCCATTTGATAGGTTTTACTGAGATTTGTTGCTTTTAAGATTGCTTTCATCATAAGAACCACCTCTTGACTTCATTATACTCTAGACTGACCAATCTAGTCAACGCTCCTAAAATACTACAAGAAAAGCCCATGCTCAGTAAGCTTTAATCTCACTCATACATGGACTCTCATTTATTCCTCGATGATGAAAATAGTTTCATCCTCTCCAACTAGACCAAACTTTTCACGGGCTTGATCTTCTATATAGTCATCTGAATTATAATAATCTTGCTTTGTTTTTAACTCTACTTGTTTTTCTTTTTCACTGTGTATTTCACCATTCAATGTTTCAACTTGCTCGTCTAAATGCTTCATAACCTTATATTGATTATAGTAATTATAAAAGGCAAATAAGGTGATTATCATTAAGAACAGTATCGTGAAGTTTCTTTTAAACCTTATTTTCTTTCGCATCTTATTACCCCTTTAAAGCTATACTTTTTTAAAGATTACTTTAATAGACCTCTTTACTCCTCTTCCTTTAATCTTAAACCACTTTTTTGTTTTCGTCAATTTCTTATTCGTATGTGTTCTCATAAAACGGTATAAAATTTTAAAAGGGAATAGAAGGACATTTAATACAAGCTTAATAGGGTAAAGAATGACATTTATAATTAAATTCAAAAACATTAAGAGTTTTAATATAAGTCTAGTACCTAATTCTACGATCATACTACTTAATGAAAAGAAATAAATGATGGTACCAAGGGTTGCTCCTATTAGAGAGAAAAAACGAATCTCTCCATAGTTATCATTGAACAAAATCAAAAATACCACAAAGCCACATAAAATGAAAAAAAGGAAGTCTTCCATATTCATTGCTATGTTATTGTGTCTAATAATACGTCTAATTATCCTTATAAGGTCATACACTAATCCTAAAAGACATCCAGTAAGGACAGTTAATATGAAGGTTAGTGCTTGTTCGCTCACCATCACCATAGGCATCAACCTTTAAACAGTTTTCCAAAAAAGGACCCTTTTGAATAACCTTCGTCCTCAGTATAATTAACACTCTCAATAACACCTGTTAAATTGACTTTTCCACTTGTTAAATTGAGTTGATTAACATGTAGGTCTTGACCGACAATAACCAGCATACCTTGCTCGGTTTCTAGTACTACTTCTTGTTCATCAAAGGCTAATACGTCACCTACGCCTTCGATATCAACTGCATTTCTACTATCAATAACAATCCGATGATTGCTCTTTTTGCTATCCTCCATATAGAAAACCCCCTAACATAATCAAGCATTTCAAGGTGGTACATGTCCACCATCTTACTAAATTATATTAGAGGGTTTAATTGTTTATGACACTTATTGAATAACTTCATAGAGATTTTTAGCTTCTTCTTTTTTAGCATGTTCATTCATATCCAATACTTTAACTTTTGTAACTCTTGTACCAAATTGAATTTCTATGATATCATCAACTTTTACTTTTGTGCCAGCTTTTGCCACTTTATCATTAATTAAAATCCTTCCAGCATCGCAGGCTTCATTAGCTACTGTTCTACGCTTAATTAATCTGGAAACTTTTAAATATTTATCTAATCGCATGACCTTTTTCCTTTCATTCTGATATGAAAAAATCTACACCAAGAAAGTGTAGATTTATTTATAAGTTATTATTTGTTTACAGCGTCTTTTAATGCTTTACCAGCTCTGAATCTTGGTGCTTTAGAAGCAGCAATTTCCATTTCTTCGCCAGTTTGAGGATTTCTACCTTTTCTAGCTGCTCTTTCAGTAACATCGAAAGTACCGAAGCCAACTAATTGAATTTTACCACCTTGAGTTAATTCTTCAGTTACAACTTCTTCAAATGCTTTTAAAGCTCTTTCAGCATCTTTTTTGCTTAGCTCAGTTTTTGCAGCCATAGCAGCAACTAATTCTGATTTGTTCATAATAATTCCTCCTCATAAATGTATATAATAAAAATTATTGTTTACGTACAAGATTTTGCTTTCTCCCAGAGAGTATTCATTTCGTCTAATGTCATTTTTTCCATCTTTCTCCCTGATTTATTAGCAAAAAATTCAATGTACCTAAATCTATTTATAAACTTTTCTATGGCATTTGTCAAGGCAAATTCAGGATTTATCTTAAAAAATCTTGATAAATTCACCATTGTAAAGAGTAAATCGCCAAATTCCTCTTCAATTTCATTATTTTCGCCTTCTTTAAACGCCAAAGTAAGTTCATCAATTTCTTCATGCAGTTTATCAAATACGCCATCTATTTCATTCCAATCAAAACCAATTTTGGAAGCCTTTTTTTGAATTTTCATGGCACGAATTAAAGCTGGTAGGGTCTCCGGCACGTCTTCAAGAGCTTCAGTATAAGTCTCATGACCCTTTTCGATTTGCTTTAATGCCTCCCAATTTTGTTTGACCTCCTCTGTGTTCTTTGCAGTTTCCGTCGAAAATATATGAGGATGCCTGAAAATGAGTTTTTTAGCTAGATGGGTGGTTATGTCATTCATCCCGAAGTTATCGTATTCTGAGGCAATCTGAGCATGGAAAATGACTTGAAGAAGCACATCCCCCAACTCTTCTTGCATATTTAAGATATCTTCTTTTAAAATAGCATTCTTTAGTTCATATGTCTCCTCAAGTAAAGGTTCAAGTAAGGATTTATGAGATTGTTCTTTATCCCAAGGGCATTCCTTGCGCAATATTCTCATAATAAGTAATAAATCATCAAAAGTATACATTTTTTTATCGATTAACTCTTTCATCGCTATCACTCCATATAATGAGAGTAATTACATTTTGTATTTTATCATATAAATTCTAATAATGAAAGTATTTATTTAAATAATTAGTAATAAAATCCTTTTAATTAAGAGAATTACCTGTTAAAAGGAAAAGTGTAGCCTTCCCACATACTTGTTATCGACACGAATCGATATAAACTGAAGAGTTATCATCAAATCTGTCGAGTAATGGGTTAAGCTACACTTGTAAATCCAATATGAGTTCTTATATACTACTGCTCCATTTGTTTTCCTAAGAAGCCTGCTGCTGATTGAGCTAGCTTTTCCTCGACCTCTTCCATCTTTTTAGTGCTCTTACTTAATATGATAACAGAACCAATGGCATCACCTTCTGCAATGATTGGCGTAACAACTTCTGATTCATAGACTTTATCTTGATTCCCTTCTAAGATAGGGACGTAATCTCTTTCATCTCTCGTTGCGATAATTGTAACACGGTCATTGATCAACTGTTCAAGTTCTTGACTGATACGTTTCTCAAGTAATTCTTTCTTGGAGCCACCTGATACAGCTATGACTTGGTCTTTATCTGATATACATACAGTATGTCCAGACGTCTGAGCTAGTGCTTCAGCATATTGCTTTGCAAATATGCCTAATTCCCCTATAGGTGAATATTTCTTTAAGATTATTTGTCCATCTCTATCAGTAAATATCTCAAGTGGATCACCTTCTCTAATTCTTAGAGTACGTCTTATTTCCTTTGGAATAACTACTCGTCCCAAATCATCTATACGTCTTACTATACCTGTCGCTTTCATGATGTATCCTCCTTCAAAACCATAAATTCTAAGTATAATTGCCATGGCATTTACTTCTTGACTATGCCTCATATACTTATTATGGATTTGAATTGGTTATTTTATGCACAAGAAAACCATCTATTACTAGATGGTTTTAAAATCATTTTTGAACTTTAACATTATTCCATATTTCTTCCTTAATATCTATCTTTGAATCTAGTTTCCACTCTTCATAAGTCTCAACATAGGAGTCTTGTCTTTTTTGCTCGATAATAAGTTCTTTTAATTTTTCTGTTGCATTATTAACATCTTCTTCGTTTGGATAAATATAAGTTTCAAAGAAAACGACTTGGTAATTTTCATTGGTTGTGATGACAACCACATCACCATCGTTTAAATCAAACAACTCTTCATCGTATATTTTATTTTCACCTTTGGCAATTTCAATTCCATCAGTAAAAGTATTGGCAGTATCGTTTGTATTATACATGCTAACGAGTTCTTCCATTGTCTTTTCTCCAGACATAGCTAGACCATGGGCTTCATCAGCCTTAGCTTTCGCTTCAGCTTGCTGCTCTTCAGATAAAGAATTACCGGTTTCGTCTACTACTGGAAATGTAAGCATGCTAACTTTTGCTTTTTTAACTTTTTCTAAATATTCTGCAACGTATTCATCAACTTCTACTTGAACTTCATCTTCATCTACTACAAATTCAATTTGATATAGAGAATAAATCCCTAGCATACTATCTTTAACCAATTCATTGATTTCATCTTCTGTTAAGCCCATATCATTAACCACATCTTCTCCAACTGCTTCAATGACATTGAGGGTTTGTTCTTCAACATCCTTTAAATTTTCTTCTGGTAATGTTGTTCCTGCTTCTACTGCTTTTTGATGCAATAGCTTAGCTTTGATTACCGATTCTAAAGCTCTTTCTTTTGCAACCTCTTCTGCTGATCGCCCATCAAAAGGTGTGTCCCAAATATCTTTACCCCCTTGGAGCTCAAACTCCATTTCAGTCATTCTAAGATAGAAAAGAGCCTCTTTCATCAATATACTTTCCCCATTTACTGTTGCTACAACCTCACCTTCCAACTTATCACTAGACGTACAACCAATCAAACCAGTAAGTAGGATTGCAATCATCAGTACACTAATTATGCTTTTCTTAAACAAGCCAATCTCCCCTTAATCATCATAACTTCCATATATCTTTTAAACAAAACCTAGATGATTAATCCCGTAATCCAATTCGTGACTTAATCACATTAAACGACTCGTTTAAAACATATACCTAGATTTTTAGCTATAATACTACTCCATTATTATAAATTATTCTGATTGCAACTTCAAACTTTTTAAATCATGTAACATATTCTTAATATTGGTTAATAAGTCTTTTCGGCTGTTAACATCGAGTTTATAAGTAAACTTAGGTGTTTCTCCAGAAGCTAACAAAAGTCTATTGCGATGTTTTTTCATCAAATCAGGTACTTTACTACCATCCACCTTAGCATTATTCTTATAAATGAAGACCACTTTATCGCCTTTTTGCTCTACAGCCTGAATTTGAGCATCGTTTGCCATTGCCTTAACTAAGGATATTTCTAGCAAGTTATTAACACTTCGCGCTAGATCACCGAATCGATCCTCTAGTTCTTCTTGAACATCATAAAAATCTTTTTCATTCTCAATAGATGCGATTTTCTTGTAAATTTCAAGTTTTTGCAGCTCACTCTCGATGTAACTTCGGGGAATGTAAGCGTCAACATCAATGGTGATTGTTGTTTCAAAATTATCCTTGGTAGGCTCATCTCTTACATCACAAATCGCCTCTTCTAATAATTTACAATACATATCGTATCCAACAGCATCCATATGTCCGTGCTGTTGGGCACCTAATAAGTTACCTGCTCCACGAATTTCAAGATCACGCATCGCAATTTTGAACCCTGATCCAAATTCAGTGAATTCACGTATAGCTTGTAATCGCTTTTCAGCTGATTGTTGTAAAATCTTATCCTTTTTATAGAGTAAGTATGCATAGGCTATGCGATTTGAACGTCCAACACGACCTCGGAGCTGATAGAGTTGTGATAACCCCATATGATCCGCGTCTTGAATAATCATTGTATTGGAATTCGCAATGTCCAAACCTGTTTCTATAATGGTGGTCGATACAAGAATATCGATTTCACCACCGATAAATTCCACCATAATTTCTTCAAGTTGTCTTTCACTCATTTGTCCATGTGCATAGGCAATTCTTGCTTCTGGTACCATCTTCCTTAAGGTTTCAGTAACCATATCAATGTTCTTAACCCGATTATAGACATAGTAAACTTGCCCTCCACGACTTAACTCTCGGTAGATAGCATCCTTGATTAATTCTGGATTTTCTTCTAAGACGTAAGTCTGAACAGGATGTCGTTCATGAGGCGGTTCTTCCAATACACTCATGTCTCTAATACCAATTAAACTCATATGAAGGGTACGAGGTATTGGCGTTGCTGTCAGTGTCAATACATCTACATTCTCTTTAATGTGTTTGATTTTCTCTTTATGGGCAACACCAAATCGTTGCTCTTCATCAATGATGAGCAACCCTAGATCTTTGAAATTTACATCTTTACTCAATAAGCGATGGGTTCCAATGAGGATATCCACCATTCCTTTTCTAGTATTTTCTAAAGCAGTTCTTATTTCCTTAGGTGTTCTAAAGCGTGATAATAACTCAATATTAACGGGAAAGTCCTTCATTCGCTCAACAAAGTTATTAAAATGTTGCTGTGCTAATATGGTTGTAGGAACCAAATAAGCCACCTGTTTGCCATCTTGGACTGCCTTGAAAGCCCCTCGAATAGCTACTTCTGTTTTACCATATCCCACATCACCACATAATAGACGATCCATGATCTTGGTACTTTCCATATCTCTTTTGACATCTTCAATGCTCTCAAGTTGATCATCTGTCTCATCGTAAGGGAACATTTCTTCAAATTCACGCTGCCAAACTGTATCTTCCGTATATTGATGCCCTTTCTTTTGCTCCCTCTGAGCATATAGCTTCACTAAATCCTCTGCTAGATCCTGAACAGCTTTACGCACTTTTGTCTTCGTTTTCTGCCATTCAGTCCCACCAAGCTTATTCAGTTTTGGCTTACGATTTTCACCACCTATATACTTTTGCAATAAATCTAATTGACTTGTAGGAATATAAAGGTTTCCTCCATCTTTATAGGAAATTTTTAGGTAATCCTTACTTACATTATCTACATTAATTTGCTCAATTCCTCGATAAATACCAACACCATGATTCTCATGTACAACATAATCACCTATATTGAGATCTGAGAAGCTGTTGATACGTGATCCTTTAGCCTTTTTACGCTTTTTCTTGGGCTTAGCCTTACCAAATACCTCCGATTCAGAAATGACCACATACTTCAATGTAGGGTACTCAAATCCCTTATGAAGGCTTCCATTAGCTACAACCACCTCTCCAGAAATAATTGGGTTAATTAATTTGCTGGAAAAGATAGCTCTAATATCCCGGTCTCTCAATTCCTCTACAAGACGCTCTGCTCTTGTCTTCGAACCAGCTAATAATAAAACTCGATAATTATTACTTACCCAGTTTTCTATTTCTTTCTGTAAGATGTCTAATTTCTGATGAAAAGGATTAATGGATTTAACATGAAAACTGACTATCTTAGCAGGTGAAAAGCTACTAATCTGCTGAGGTAGAGTATTCAACAATATACTCTGTCTGTGGGTAATCTGATAGATAATATCTTCATTAGTAAAAATCATATCAGCTTGCGACTTCAATAAATAGCCTTTTTCTAGACGTGACTTGATGCTCTCTTGAAATTCCAAATAAGCATTCTTTAATTTTTCTGCAGATCTTACAGATTCATCCAAGAAGATCATTGTATCGTCTTCTAAATAATCCAATAAGGTTACAGTATCTTTGTAAAAGAAAGAAATATAACTTTCTAGCCCTTTAAACATTTTCTGTTCAGATAATTGCTCTTTGATACCGTTGGAGATTTCAGTGATTCGTTCAATTTCTTCCTTTGCTTTTCTTCGCTTAAAGGTCGTAACCATATCATGGCACTCTTGATCAATACCCCGAATTGCCTCTGAAATCTTATCTTCATCTATAACAAGTTCTACAGCAGGGTATATTTCTATGCTTTCAGCCTTGTCAACAGAGCGTTGACTTGTGGCATCCATAAAACGAATTGAATCAATTTCATCATCCCACAATTCAATACGGTAGGCAAATTCACTTGTAATAGGATAGACGTCAATGATCCCACCTCTTAAAGAAAATTGACCCTTGGATTCCACGATATCTACTCGCTCATATCCCATATAGATAAGTTGCTTCTTGAATTCCTCTAAATCGATAACATCTCCCACTTCTTTTCGTATAACAAATTTTTTGAATCGTTTAAGAGGTACTAAACGGTCAAGAAGTGCTTCAATAGATAAGACAATAACAGAAGGCTGATCCTCGATGATAGCTTTTAAAACACTTATCCGCTGTTCAATAATATCTAAACTATGCACATCCGCATTATAAAAAATAATGTCTTTTGACGGATATAAATAGCGATTATCTTTTACAAAAAAACTTAAATCTTCATAAATTTCTTTAGCTTTCATTTCTGAAGATGTTAAGATAACACTCTTTTTTTCTTGATGAGTTAAAAGACCATGAATTAAATGAATTTTCTGAGAATCAAAAACTCCCGTAGCTAAGAGAGGGGTTTTTCCCTTCTCTAAAGCCTTTATCATATCATTGTATTCTTTGAGTTCCACCAAGGGCTGTATCAACGAATTCATCTTAATCACACCTTTTTTTGATTAAATAAGTTCATAGCTTGCAAATATCCATCATTGATGATGGTCTCGACTGCATCATTAACGGTTCGTAATGCTGGTCCAACGTGTTCTCTCAATTCTTCTTCTGAGAATCGTCCAAGAACATAATCTGCTAAATCCCAACCAGGTGGTTTCTCGCCAACCCCTACTTTAACACGTCCAAATACCTGTCCACCTAAATGAGCTATAAGATTTTTTATACCGTTATGTCCACCAGCACTTCCTTTGGTACGTATTCGTAATCTACCGATTTCTAAACTGGTATCATCATAGATAACAATTATATTCTCAGGAGGAATTTTATAAAAATTGACAGCCTGTATAATACTTTCTCCACTATTATTCATATATGTCTGAGGCTTCATAAGTATGACTTTCTGCCCGTTCATCATACCCTGTCCTACATAAGCCCTATATTTCTTTTTTGATAAATCTATATTATGCTTATAGGCTATATAATCAACAGCATCAAAACCAATATTATGACGTGTTGCAGCAAACTGGGTGCCTGGGTTCCCCAAACCAACAACTAAATACATCAAAAATCCTCCTTTTGCTCATTATGATTATAGTCCGCTTATGGTTATAAGCGGACTAATCTTGTGTCATTTATAGAGTATCTTTTTCTATCGCTGCGTTTCAATGATCAAAAACGATTCGACTTATTGGAATAATGTTGATACTGGTTGATCATCGTGAATACGCTTAATAGCATCAGCAAAAATTGGAGCAACAGATAATTGTTTAATTTTTGATATCTGTTTTTCTTCTGGTAAGTTAATCGTGTTTAACACGACTAATTCAGTAATGGCAGATTTTTCAATACGCTCAATGGCAGGACCTGATAATACAGGGTGTGTACAACAAGCATAAACTCCTGTTGCACCTCTTTCCTTTAAGGCATTTGCTGCGTTACAGATTGTACCAGCAGTATCAATCATATCATCAACTAAAACAACTTTTCGACCATTAACATCACCAATGATATTCATGATTTCAGATACATTGGCCTTTGGTCTTCTCTTGTCAATTATTGCTAAAGGTACTTCTAATTTTTCCGCAAAAGCTCTTGTTCGACCTACACTACCTAAGTCTGGTGATACGACAGTAATATCTTCAATACAATCAGCAAACTTTTCTTGATAATATCTTGCCACAATTGGATTTCCTAAAAGATGATCCACTGGGATATTGAAGAAACCTTGAATTTGTGCACAATGGAAATCCATTGTTAAGACACGATCTGCACCTGCTGTTTCAATTAGATCAGCAACAAGTTTAGCACTGATTGGATCTCTCGCTCTAGTTTTACGGTCTTGTCTAGCATAACCGTAGTAAGGGATTACTGCTGTAATTCTTCCTGCTGATGCTCTTTTAAAGGCATCGATCATAATGAGTAATTCCATCAAATGGTCATTTACTGGAGTAGAAGTTGGTTGAACCACAAATACATCTCTACCACGAACAGTTTCGTTGATCTTAACAAAGATCTCTCCGTCACTGAACTTTCCTACTTCAGAATCTCCTAATGTTGAATTGAGTTCACTAGCTATCGCTAATGCTAAATCCTTGTGAGCATTACAAGAAAAAATTTTAATACCATTATTTAAGCTGTCCATCGAAAAAAAAGCCTCCTTAAATTTTGTACGAGCCGGCTTACGCCGCATTTTTCCGTTCAATCCATACTAAATAATACACATGTTTTTAATATTTTTCAACATTTTTCATGAAAATATTAAAATTTCGTAAACAATCCATACTTAAATTAGACTCTCAAAATATTTTTTAGCTATTTTTTTCGATTTCTTGAAACCCAATTCTCAACATTTACCTGTCGTGCTCTTGCAATGGCTAAACTTTCCTCTGGAACGTCTTTTGTTATCGTTGATCCAGCTGCTGTATAAGCTCTTTCCTTAACATTAACTGGTGAAACTAAATTGGTGTTACATCCAATAAATGCATGATCTTCTATGACTGTTCGATGTTTATTCTCACCATCGTAATTAACGACTACCGTACCGCAACCGAAATTAACGCCACTACCAACATCAGCATCGCCTATATAGGTTAGATGAGAGGCTTTTGTATGATCTTTAATTGTTGCATTCTTAACTTCAACAAAATCACCGATCTTAACATGGCTTCCAATTTCACAATTTGGACGAATATATGCATAGGGTCCTACAGTTGTGTTGTTCCCAATACTGCTATCAAGTATCGTACTGTTTTCTACCTTAACATCATCTCCTATACAAGACATGATTATGCGAGCATTAGGTCCAATATCACAGTTTTCCCCAATTTTGCAGGGTCCTTCAATGATTGTCCCTGGGTAGATAATTGTATCCTTACCTATTGAAGCATCAGGGGATATGAATGTTGTTTCAGAACTAATAATGGTTACTCCTTCTAACATCAGAGATATGTTAATTCTTTCGCGCATGATCTCTGTTGCAATATGAAGTTGATGACGGTTATTAATTCCTAAGATTTCTTTATAATTGGCTGTCTTAACAGCTTCAACCTTCTTACCTATTCCCATTAATATTTCTAGAGTATCTGGTAAGTAGTATTCACCTTGAGCATTATGGTTAGTTAAGTTTTTCAGTGCATATTTCAATTCTGCTCCATCAAAACAATACATTCCAGAGTTTATTTCATTGACCTTGAGCTCGTCATTATTAGCATCTTTATGCTCAACACTCTTAATAAAACGGCCGGCTTCATTACGAATAATTCGACCATAACCTGTAGGATCATCAACATCTGTTGATAAAACAGTAACACTATTTTCCTCTTTTACATGAAAGTCAATCATCTTCTTAATGGTTTCTGATGTAATTAATGGTGTATCACCAAAAAGAATAAGCACTAAACTTTCATCATCTATAAAATCTTCAGCCATCATAACAGCATGACCAGTACCTAATACCTCTTTTTGTAGGCGATATTCTACATTGTCTGATGCAATGGCATTTTTAACTTCTTCTGATTTATGCCCAACAATTATGCATGTTTCCGTAGATCCAGCATCTTTAGCCGCTGTTATAACGTGTTCAACTAATGGCTTGTCTAAAATTTTATGGATGACCTTTGGTACATTAGATTTCATTCTTGTTCCAAATCCAGCTGCTAATATAACTGTTTGTAATTTCTTCATATTGGCTCCTTTCAGACTTATCTTCTTTATTATTATCGCTTTTTTATAATTACATTGTCAAGTGAAGTAATCTATATTCTATATATCAATAGAAAAGGACTAAAAGAAAAGCACCTCTCATAGAAGTGCTCCTTGAACGTCTCATATAATATTATAATTCTAATTCTAAATCAGCTGCAATTTCTTCAGTAACATCAGCATCAGCTAATGTAACTAATTCATATTTTTCAAGAACCGCAGTTTGTATACGATCTCGTGTTTCGGAATTAATTGGATGTGCGATATCTCTGAATTCACCTTCTAAAGTTTTACGACTTGGCATAGCTATGAAGAAACCCTTCTCTCCTTCGATAACTTTAATGTCGTGTACTACGAATTCATTATCGAACGTTACTGATACAACTGCTTTCATTTTTCCTTCTTTGTTTACTTTGCGAACTCTTACATCTGTGATTTCCATAGTTAACCCCTTCCTTAGTAACTTGTTGTGATCTTGGCTAAGTACCCCCTAAAGATCATCCCTTATCCTAATGATGAAGATGATGACAAAACAAAATACTGTTTTTGCAATGTTCGTTATCTTTTACATTAAGCTTGATTAATTTGTTATTTTTAACAATATTATATACTAAATTTATCCAAATATCAATAAGTATTTTAATTGTTTATTAAAATTTTTTAAATTTATTAAAAAAAGGAAAAGATTTTAAAATGAATTTCACTATTACTTACTAGGATACACATTTATAACTTGGTTCACATCATCAACATTTTCAAGTACAACAAGACTTTGATAGTTATTAATTAGCTTTTCTCTAGGTTCAGCAGTAGTCATAACAACACCGATTCCTACAACTTCTGCTTCACATTCCTTCATGAGATCGGTTACACCTTTGGCAGTACCCCCAGCTTTCATAAAATCATCAACAAAGAGTACTTTTGATCCTTTAGGTATAGCTTTCTTAGGAACTGCCATGGTTTGGATACGTCTTGATGAACCAGTTATGTAGTTCATCTGTATCGTAGTCCCTTCTGTTAATCTAGCAGACTTACGTATAACAATCATAGGCTTGTTTAACATTTTAGCTGTCATTAAGGCAATTGGTATTCCTTTAGCTTCAATGGTCACTACATAATCCACATCGACCTTCTGATAAGGGTCTGCTAACATCTTACCAATCATACTTGTTATGCTAGGATCAAACAATATATCATTGGTATAAATGAAGCCACCTGTAATGATTCTTTCCTTATTATTTATAACCTGACATAGGTGCTGACAGAATTCTTTTTTTTGCTCTTCAGTCAAAGAGGGAATATATTGTACACCTCCTGCTGCACCAGAGATGGTCTCAATTTCACCTAAACTAAAATCACTGAAGATATGACGAACATAATCGATGTCCTCACTTAATGTGGATTTGGCACAGTTAAAATAGTCAGCAAAATAGTTAAGTGTATAAACACGTTTAGGATTTTCACTAAGGGTTTTGGTTATATATCCAATTCTATCATTTTTTGTTATTTTTCTCACTTTTCGGATTTACCCCTTTCTTTTCCAACTCACTATAAACACTAT
This sequence comes from Vallitalea okinawensis, assembly GCF_002964605.1. NCBI lineage: Bacteria > Bacillati > Bacillota > Clostridia > Lachnospirales > Vallitaleaceae > Vallitalea > Vallitalea okinawensis. Next base: position 291,798 of record NZ_PQDH01000004.1, on the reverse strand, counting down.
TATACATTAAACTTACGAATATTTTAAGTATTTTTTGTAAAAACATTCATTGTCTTTTCTTTTCAGCAAGGACACTGTATAATAGTGTTTGGAAAGAATATGTTAAATTCTATTCTGTAAAATATATACTTTGAATAAAATAGATTAATAGATATAGTCCCGAATCATTCATGATCAACGTTGAGGCTATGTGCTGATTTTGGATTTATAAGTGTTCTTCCAGGATTAAGATTGCACCTGGAGGGTTCATCTTAATCCTGGAAGGATGCTTAGAGGGCTAAAAGCGATGCATAGCATTAATGAATTATTGTGAATAATTTGGGCTAAGTTATAACAATTGAGTGAGGTGTCAAACATGAAATATATTTCCTTCGATAAACCACAGAAAATCCACTTTATTGGTATCGGTGGTATAAGCATGAGTGGACTTGCAGAAGTTTTAAAGAGCAATGGCTTTAACATATCTGGATCCGATATGAGAACTTCAAAAATTACAAATCACCTAAAAGAAATTGGTATTCATGTAACCATTAGCCATAGAGCCGGGGTTATTACTAGTGATTTAGATCTCGTAGTATATACTGCTGCAATTAGCAAAGATAATCCTGAGTATCTTAAAGCATTAGAACTGGGTATACCAACTATCGATCGTGCTACGTTACTAGGTGAAATAATGGCTAATTATGAGCACTCTATCGGCGTAGCTGGAACCCATGGTAAAACAACAACTACTTCCATGTTAGCTAATATTCTACTTTCTGCTGAAAAAGATCCTACTATTAGTGTAGGTGGTCTATTAGATGCTATTGATGGTAATATAAAAATAGGTAACTCTTCATATTTCTTAACTGAAGCCTGTGAATATACCAATAGTTTTTTGAAATTTTATCCACAAATAGGTGTCATTTTAAATGTAGAAGAAGATCACATGGATTTTTTCAAAGATCTTGAAGATATCCAGAATTCCTTTAATACTTATGCCTGTCAAATTGATAGCAATGGGTATCTTATCATTAATAATCAAATAAAAGACTTGGATCGCATTACGAAAGATGTTACCTGTAAGGTAATAACTTGTGATGTTGAAAACAACAATGCTGATTATTATGCTACCAATATAACATACCATAATCATATATTCCCAGAGTTTGATATCATGAGAGGCAATTCTCTTTTAGGGCATGTTCGACTTAATGTAACAGGCATTCATAATGTACATAATGCTGTTTGCGCTTATGCAGCATCAGATTGCTTAAATATTTCCTTTGACCAAATAGCAAAAGGGTTGTATAATTTCAAAGGTGCCAAAAGAAGATTTGAATACAAGGGAGATATGCATGGTATTACAATTATTGATGACTATGCTCATCATCCTACTGAAATAGAAGTTAATTTAGAAGTATTAAAACAATATCCACATAAAAAATTATGGTGTGTTTTTCAACCTCATACTTATACGCGAACAAAAGCTTTCTTACCTGAGTTCGCTAAAGCATTGTCACTATCGGATTCCATTATATTAGCTGATATCTACGCAGCTCGTGAGAAAAATCCAGGTGACATACATTCAAAAGATCTTTTACCTTTAATTGAGTCCTATGGTAAGAGTGCTTATTATTTTCCTAGCTTTGATGAGATTGAAAACTTTTTATTAGAAAATGTTTCCCCAGGTGATCTGTTGATAACTATGGGGGCTGGAGACATATATATTGTTGGAGAAGAACTCTTAGGAATGTAGTTATCCACATTATCCACAGAGTTATCAACAAATTTTCCATTTTTTAAATGTTTATAAATTCTTGATAACATTGAGTTTCCAAAAAATAACAGATGCTAAAAAATCAATAAAAATCACTTATAAAATCATAAGTGATTTTTTTATTCACATTATCCACAGGCTTATAAACAAAACCTTAAGATAACCCGTTGATAACTATTGGACTTACCAAACATAGTAATCTGTAGTATAATAAATTCAATACATCAGAAGAGATGATTTTAATCATTAAGGGGGAGTATTCATGCCAAACATAAATGCTGTTGCTAATTTTGATCTTGGCTTTGTACCTGTTGATAATAACTTTATATTGAATCATATGCCAAAAGCTAACGGTATCTATGTAAAAGTCTATCTTTATACGCTATATACCTGCTTACAAACGAACACTACTGTATCTACTGCAGACATTGCAAGTTCATTAGATTTACTTGAAAGTGATGTCATTCAGGGTTTAAACTACTGGACAGAACAGCATTTGATGAACCTTCATAGAAATGAAGACGGACTTCACATAGAGTTTTTAAATCCTTCTGATTCTCGTAAACCGGAATCAAAGCCAACTGATCAAGCATTAGATGTAGGGCTGAAAGTGGAAAAACGTCCGGATTATTCCCCAGAAGAAATACACACACATACCCACTCTCCTCAGATTAAAACCATGTTCTTAGTGGCTCAACAATATTTAGGTAAAACATTAACCCCAAATGATATGAGCATGCTCTATAGCTTTCATGATTGGTTAGGTCTTCCTACTGATGTCATTGAATTGCTCATCGAGTATTGTGCTGATAATAATAAACGGAACATGCGGTACATCGAAAAAGTGGCAATAAGCTGGGCTGAACAAGGTATTAATACACCTCAGAAAGCTGAAGATCAAATCCATCTATTTAATAAGAAATATCGTAGAATAATGAAGGCTTTTGGTTTATCCACGATGGAACCGACACCAAGTCAGATTGAATACATGAAAAAATGGTTAGGTGACTATCAGTTTACTATTGAGATCATTATCGAATCATGTAATCGAACGATCAAAAATATATCAAAACCAAGTTTCCAATATGCAGATTCTATATTAAGCAGTTGGTCTAAAAATAAAGTCCGAACCTTTGATGATATCTTAGCTTTGGATAATACTTATGCTAAGCAAAAAACAACTAAACCCGAAGTTTCTAAAACCGGTCGTCCAAAAAATAATCAAAACTACTCTAATGGACAATATGGTAAGACTAAATTCATTAATTTTAAGCAACGTTCTGATATCGATTACGATGAAATTGAAAGATTAGAACGTCAATACTTGGAAAATGAACTGTTAGAAGGTAGATCATAATGATAAGTAGAAAAAGCATATACAAGAAAATTCTACATGAATACGACATAAAGCAATTAAAAGCCCAACGCAATTTGGATAAAAAGAAAGAATATATTTATACCCAATCACCTGAAGTTAAATCCATTGATAGTGAATTAGCTTTAACAGGTATCAGGGTTGCCAGATTAATCGCTACCAAACCTGCTGAACAAGAAGCTTATCTTGAAAAGTTAAAAAAACATAATGAAAAGTTATTAAGACGTAAAAATCAATTGCTTGAAGAATTAGGACTTGATTCCACGTATCTTGATTTATCATACGAATGCTCAAAGTGTAAGGATACAGGTTATATTGGGAAAGAAAAATGCTCTTGTTTTCAACAAAAACTAATTGACTATGCTTATTCTCAATCCAATATCAAGAAAACTTTAGCTGAAGAAAATTTTGGTACTTTTAGTTTTAATTTTTATGCTAATGAACCTTTTGGAAATGAATCTCAAACGCCTCATGATAATATGAAGCTTATTTATGAACATGCTGTTAGATATGTTCAGCAATTTCCTGAAGGACAGAATCTTCTTTACTATGGACAAGCTGGTATGGGTAAGACTTTCTTATGTAATTGTATCGCTAAATCATTATTAGATAAGGGTTTCACGGTACTCTATTTTACTGCATTTGATCTATTTAATCTTTTAGAGAGATATAAGTTCAAAAAAGATAACGATGATCATCTTGTTGATTATTTCAATGCTATCTTTGACTGTGAATTATTAATCATTGATGATCTCGGGTCTGAAATGAACACCGGATTTACAAGTTCTGAACTATTCAATTGTATTAATTCGAGAATCTTGGATAATAAATCAACGATTATTTCCACTAATCTCTCAATAGCTGATATACAAGAGAACTATTCCGATCGTATTTCATCCCGTATTATTGGTAATTATCGGTTATATAAATTCTACGGCAACGATATCCGCATTCAAAAGAAAATAAACAAAAAAAGTAATTAAAAGCGAAGCCATTAGGCTTCGCTTAGTTTATTCTACTCTTCTTTTTCAAAAAAACTCAAATTAATATTATCTCTTAACATGACGTATAGTAATATCGCTACTAATAAAACAGCTAGTATAACTTCAAGTTCAGCGAACAAAATTCCTGCAACGCCAAAACAACCGCTAATACCGTATAGTGTTAATACTGCTTTTTTCTGACTATAACCTTTATCGATTAAACGATGATGAATATGACCACGGTCAGCTTCCATGATAGATTTACCAGTTATTAATCTTCGTAAAATAGCAAATAAAGTATCGAAGATTGGTAATCCTAAAATTAGAACAGCAATAACAAGTGCTGTATGGCTCTTTGTCATACCTTGTATAGACATTACAGCTAAAGTGAATCCAAGGAAAGTAGATCCAGTACTTCCCATGAAGATTGTGGCTGGATTAAAATTATGAGGCAAGAAACCTAAACATGATCCAGCAAGTGCCGCTGACAATATAACTGTAATTGGTCCCATAGGTCCCATTGCATCAACATTTAAAATGGATACAAACATTAAAAATAATGATGCTATTGATGATACACCTGTTGCTAAACCGTCTAAACCATCAATCCAGTTGACAGCATTGGTTACACCGACAATCCAAATAATTGTTATAATATAACCAAATATGCCGAATTCAATATAGCCTAAAAACGGTAATGTGGTACCCTCAATAAAAATACCTGTGGAAACAACCATAGCAGCAACTGCGATTTGAATAATAAATCGTAATTTTGCACTTAAGTCATGAATATCGTCTAATATACCAAGACCTGCGATAACAATACCACCAAGGAGTAATCCAATAATACTAGGGATTGTCATCTCACTACTTAAAGCACTTATAACCAAAACTGCGAAATAAAAACCAAATATAATTGCAGTACCACCAGCTAATGGCATAGGTTTGCTATGCATACCTCTTTTTTTAGGATAATCGATAGCTCCTATTTTATGAGCAATGACTTTGCTAATTGGTGTCATGAAAAGTGATACCAAAAATGCTAATCCAAAAGCAAGTAAGTAATACATTGGATTATCCATGATTTCACCCTTTTTCTTTAGAACTTTTTGTTCTATTATTATTTTTTACTTTCTTGTACTTTTTAATCATTGTATATTCTATATGATTTGTCTTTAAATGTCATGATGTAAATTTTTCAATTTTTTAATTACACTTATTGAATTTTTTTAAGGTCTACACCAGCTTCTTCTAATAATTCCAAAGAAAGTTGATCTGGGTAATCACCCTTAAAAACAATTCGCTTAATTCCAGCATTAATGGCCAACTTTGTGCAAATGACACATGGCTGACAGGTTACATAGAGTGTACTGTTTTGGATGGATATACCATGCATAGCCGCCTGAACTATAGCATTTTGTTCAGCGTGTGACGCACGACATAGTTCATGTCTTTGACCTGACGGAACATTAAGTTCCTGCCTCAAACAACCTACTTCTTCACAATGGCGGCACCCAGTTGGTGACCCATTATAACCAGTTGTCAGTATACGTTTATCTTTAACAATTAAAGCGCCAACTTTTCTACGTAAACAAGTTGACCTCTGACTGATTAAATCAACAATTTCAAGAAAATAATCATCCCAACTTGGTCGCATCATCAACCCCCACCCTCTTTATGTTCATTCACATCATACTAGTCTTCTATAAGGTTGATTCTTCTATTATGTCTATCTTCATCAGAAAACTCTGTCTCTAACCATGTCTTAGCAATTTTTAATGCCAATTCTGGTCCTACTACACGACCACCCATGGCTAAGATGTTTGAATTATTGTGTAAACGTGTTGCTTCGGCTGAAAAACAATCGTGGCATAAAGCGCAACGAATACCTTTTATTTTATTGGCTGCAATAGAAATGCCAATACCTGTGCCACATATAAGTATACCTTTTTCAGCTTCTTTATTAATGATCGCATGTCCTACTTTTTTAGCAAACTCAGGATAATCACAGGACTCTGTACCATAACAGCCATAATCCTTATAAGCATATCCTTCTGACTCTAAGTATTGAATAATTTCTTGTTTTAATTCGTATCCTCCGTGGTCACTTCCAATAGCTATCATTCTTGTTTTCCTCCAATTCATACTTCTTTAATATACCATTTTTTTACTCAATCAGCAACTATTTTTCACAATATGGTTATTACATTTATATTTCAATTATGAGTTCTACTAATCTTTTTACTAAATATTGCAATTCTTTTGCACATTTTTCATATATTTCATCACTAGACCCAAATGGATCTTCTACATCGCCTTCTTCATGAACATACTCTTTTAAGGTAAAAAAGTTATTCTCATAGGAAGGATAGGAACTCACTAAAACCTGTTTATGACGATGTGTCATTGTTAACACTAGGGTAGCATCGTCCATATCTTGATCACTCAATAAGGTAGCTTCATGATTAGATAGATCAATACCTCTTTGTTTCATCTGTTCATGAGCTTTTTCATTAGCTCCTTGGGGATAAAGGACACTAAGTCCACGAGAAATAACCTTTAATTCCCCTATATTATCTCCCAATTCATTCATCATTAGTCTTTCGGCCATAGGGCTTCTGCAAGTGTTTCCTGTGCATACGAAGATAATTCTATGCCACATGTCTTCACATCCTAACAATCTTTATAGATACTTATAACCAGCCGCTTTGGTCAAACGATTCATAATAGCCATACCAATGTGGGTATCCTCTATGGCTTCTGCTAACACCACATCAACCCCCATTTCATCAAAATCTCTAAGCGTTTTAAATAGAGTTGCAGCTATTTTTTCTGGCTCCTCTTGACTACCTAGACTAATTGTATATGGCAATTTACTATTTTCTAAAAGCTCTTCAGTTGCCATTATTCCAACTTTGCCTTCATATTGATTAATGAACCTCTGTATCTTATCTATGATTTGTTCTTTCTCACCATTAACAATGTATACTTCTGCCTTTGGAGAATAATGTGTATATTTCATACCAGGTGACTTGGGTGTAAGATGCTTTGGTGCATTTTCCAGTATTGCAGGATCAATCGTTACGCCATTTTCACCTAATACCTCTTGGCACATTTCCAAAGTAATGGCACCAGGTCTTAAAATCACACCCTGTGGACCAGTGGCATCAATGACAGTAGATTCTACGCCAATATTAGCGTTACCGCCATCAATGATCATATCAACTCTGCCTTTTAGATCCTCTATAACATGAGATGCTATAGTAGGGCTCGGCTTCCCTGAAGTATTGGCACTTGGTGCCGCAACAGGTACACTAGACGTTTTAAGAAGCTGAAGTGCAATAGGATGATTAGGCATACGTATGCCAACTGTATCCAACCCTGCAGTTACATGTGTTGATATCTTTTTTGCCTTCTTTAAGATAACCGTTAGAGGACCTGGCCAAAAACAATCAATTAGTTTTTTTGCAATGGGTGTTATTTCTAGAGCTACTTCATCCATTTGCTTGATGTCACCAATGTGAACTATAAGTGGATTATCAGAAGGTCGTCCTTTCGCCTTAAAGATATGACCAATAGCCTGCTTGTCCAAAGCATTAGCACCCAGCCCATAAACTGTCTCTGTAGGAAATGCAACTGTACCGCCTTCCTTTAATATAGCTGATGCTTCATTCATTACCGCTTGATCTATATTATTTTTGTTAACTTCTTTTATTATAGTATCCATTCAAAACACCATTCTTTCGGTTAGGTATTAACAAACACTACTTATCATAACCAATTTACTTGTAAAATGCAATTATTTTTAACTATTTTTCACTAGTAATTCTATTCTTCTTTTATTTTCCCTTTTTCATAAAGCAATTATAACATTTTAATACGCTTATATCTATCAAAAGGGAACTTATCTCTTTTTTTGACGTCAAAAGAATATAATCCTATTTCCTCTTTGTATTATGAAGAGATTTTTAAATCCCTTACTACAAAAAGCACATGATTTAATCAGTGCTTTTTGTAGGCTTTGAATATTTTAATCTTCATTATAATTATTGCAGCGATAGAACTTTCTCTTCTAATACTGGTGATAACTCATCGTCTCCTATGCTCATGGGATGACCATAAGTATCTGGTGCCGCCCCTTGGTATTCACTTTCTTTTCCTTTTATCCTTATATGTTCTTCGTCAACTTCAACAATTGTATATAAAGGTTCTGTATAAGGGACAACATGTTGTAATTCCTGGTAATCTTTAAGTAACTCCTCAGGAATAGCTGTATTAATATAGGGCTTCATTAGCCATTGATTTGAGATACTTGGTATGTCAATATAGTAGACACCTTCTCTCTCATGTACACTGCTAAAATGGTGATGCCCGTTGACGCTCGCTATTACTTTCCTATAACCAACTTGTTCATTCACTTCATCCATCATCTGATGCACTTCTTCTTTGTTTTTAATCCCCATCCTTGAATTCAATAAACTTCCATGACTAAATAATATGACTTTTTTATCATCGGAAAGTAACTGTTTTTTTAACCATTCTATTTGAACCGAGGTTAACCTAAATTCAACCCCCACATCATTTGGGATATTTGTATCAAGAACAATAAAACGGTAATCATCATATTCAAATGAGTAATATGAACGTTTTAAACCTAATAATTCAATTGCCTCTTCCTTACTGCAATCATCTGTATCATGATTACCTATTACATGATATCCATCTCCTGAATAACTATTAAATAGGCGAATTAAATGAGCCCCTTTTTCTTTTAGAAGACTAAAATCACCTAATTGTATAATAAAATCTACCTTTTCTCGTTCCATTGCTTTTAGGAATTCCATCAATCGTTTCTCTGCATCTGGCATAAAATCCCCATGTAAATCAGTCATAACGCCAAATCTTACCGCCATTTCGTACCTCCGCCATTCTATTTAAATCTATAATATGACATTTAAGTTTCGTATTATCGATTAATTCTTATTGATTTATCCACATTTATAAAATTTGATAAATCCCTTGTTCATAAGATTATAGCATATTTTGCACTATTGTCACAGTGTCACATTTACTTATTTAATATGATGATTGTTAATTTGGGGTAGTTAACAAAAGGTGACCCAATGGTCACCTACTTTTCTTATTGTATTTCCACCGATGTGGTTACACACTGATTATTGAAATACTCAATGATTGCAACATATATTCCCCAAGCAATTTTTTGTTGATAGTAATCCGTATTCAATTTCCCCTCTTCTTCTGGATTAGAAATAAAACCACACTCAACGATGACAGACGGAATGGCAATCTCCCTAAGTACAAAGTAATTATCGTTTGCTTTAGCTTTTCTTTCATTACTGTCATCAATAAAGGTATTAAACTGTTCTTGTATTAACTCAGCAAGTCGCTTCCCATCATCAGAATTACCGTGGTAAAATACCTGCCCTCCATGATACTTGGATTGACTGAAACTATTCTGGTGTATACTAACTAAAATATCCGCATCACTGCTGTTAACCATTTCTTTACGTTGCTGCATATCGGCTCTTTTTTTGTTAGAGTCATTCTCGCTATATAGTCCTTCATCTGTTACCCTTGTCATATAAACCACTGCCCCACTGCTTTCAAGATAACTTTGAAGATATAAGGCGATAGCTAGGTTGATCTCTTTTTCATGTACACCTAAGTTTCCTTCTCGACCAGGATCTCTCCCACCGTGTCCTGCATCAATGAAAACAACTTTCTCGGATGTAGGTAAGCTCATTGTAGCTACTACTTCTTCTTGATCTAAAATAACTGCAGCTGCTACGATTATAAATACTAAAACAAGAATTAAGTAAAACTGAACCCTTCTAATAACTAGAAACATCCCACCACCCCAAATTAGTTCTATTAAGATATCAGCATCAAAACTTCATTTTTGATTTTCTTTATTAGTATATTATCCTTAAGAATTAATTAGAAGAGGCAAACATGAACTTTCCTGCACTAAACTAAAGGGCGTTAAGATTCAACGCCCTTTATAATAACATCATTAAACTATTTTAAACCCCAGTTGTTTCTCAATTTGCCCTAATAAGGCCTCATTCACATAAGCATTAACTTGAATACCATCTTCGACATACTCTTCGGAAATCAACTGGCCTTTTGTACGAATTTGCTCCAAAACTTGACCATTGCTATAAGGTAAGACAATCTTGATCTCTGTACTTTGCTTCTGGAAGAAGTCAATGATGATCTGTTCAAGCTCATCAAGCCCTTTTCCATTTGTTGCTGATATTTTAACGACCGCTTCTGGTTCGTATCTTGTTGGTTTAATATAAGGTTCTTCAATATCAATCTTATTAAATACTGTTACAGTCGGATAATCATCTACTCCAAGGTGAGATAGCGTATTATGAACCACCTCCAATTGCATTTCCATATGATTACTTGAAGAATCAATAACATGTAGGAGTAAATCCGCGAATACAGCTTCTTCTAGAGTAGAATGAAATGCCTTTGTTAAATGGTGAGGTAATTTATTGATAAAACCTACCGTATCCGTTAATACAATTTCTTTACCATTGGATAATGTCCATGCTCTACTAGTTGGGTCCAAAGTAGCAAAAAGCTTATTTTCTGCGAGAACATCTGCTCCAGTTAAGGTATTCAGAATCGTTGACTTTCCTGCATTGGTGTACCCAACTAAAGTTACAATTGCTACATTCTCTTTACGCTTTTCACGGATAAGGTCTCTATGGTGCTTAATATGCTTCAATTCTCTATTGAGTAAAGCTATACGATCACGTACATGTCTTCTATCAGTCTCTAACTTCTTCTCTCCTGGACCGCGGGTACCAATTCCACCACCTTGCCTTGATAAGGATTTCCCCATACCCGTTAAACGATTTAAAGAATAACGGAGTTGAGCTAATTCCACTTGAATCATCCCTTCTTTCGTCTTAGCTCTGTTGGCAAATATATCTAAAATCAACATAGTACGATCCATCACCTTAGCATCAAACGCATCAGAAAGATTATTGATTTGTGCTGGTGAAAGCTCATCATCGGTTATGACCCCTGTCGCATCTGTTTCCCAAATAAGTTCTTTTACTTCGTCTATTTTCCCCTTCCCCATATAAGTTGAAGGATTAAAACGCTCTAATTTTTGAATAACTCTACCAACTACAATAGCTCCGGCAGTTCTAGCCAATTCTTCTAACTCATCTAAAGACTCTTCCGCTGGAAATGGACTATTCGGCACTTCAACAGCTACTAGAATCATTCGTTCAATATTATCTTTTGTTTCATGTTGTTGAGTCATGTAATTCCCTTCTCTCTCAATAACTTAATCGGGGTTAAGTCCTAATGAGTCGATTAAGTCTCTATCAATTTTATTTTAGTTTAACAGTTCTCTTCAGCTTTGTATAGAGAAAAAACAAGTAAACTTAATTATGCCTATTAAGATGCATCTAGCCCTCTGAGCAGCTCTTCTCAGCTTCCTGGTCAACTAATTTATGAGAACCTAACTTGATTCCAATTGCTCCTAGGGGGGCTGTTATCAAAATAGACATAACAGCAATGGCCAGTATGACCTCACCAGATTCTACTCCAGCAGCTAAGGGTATTGACCCAATGGCTGCTTGTACAGTAGCCTTTGGTGTGTAAGCTATCATACAGAAAATACGTTCTTTCATATTTAAATCCGTATTCATTGTTGAAATAAAAACACCAATGCTCCTTGCCACTAAACCAATGGCAATGATACCTAGTCCCACTAACCCTGCATCAAGGGCGACGCTTATATTCACCTCAGCACCAACCATGACGAATAGAATGATTTCTGCTAATACCCAAACACGGTTAAATTTATCGGATAAGCGTCTTGCTAACACTGGCTTCAACTCTAAGATCATGAAACCTATCGCCATTACTCCTAATAAGCCTGCTATGGGGAGCTTTCCTTCTAACAGATCTTCTATTGTAATAATTAGTATGGCACTGGCTAAGACAATCAATACTTTTTTTGTATCTCTAATATGGTAACGATCAAAAACTTTTACTAAAATAATACCTAGAATTACTCCTATAAATAAACCTGCAATAATTGAAACAGGTATCCCCAATAATTTCATGCCAATGTCCACTTGTTCCCCACCATATAAGCCTAAGAATGTTGAAAAAATAGTGATGGCAAAAACATCATCAATAGAGGCACTGGCCAAAATCAAAGTAGGTATTCCCTTATTTGTTCCAATCCTTTTCTCATTGAATACTAACATAAAAGGTACTACTACTGCTGGTGATACTGCTGCGATAATAAAACCTAACATGCCGCCTTCTATAAAACTAAAATCTAACATCCATATTGCTAGGACCACTATAGTAAAACCTTCAAGTATCCCTGGAATACAACTCATTTTAGCAGCTGTTTTTCCGACTTGTTTCAATTCTCCTCTACTTAAGCCCAAACCTGCTCTCAATAGAATAACAATTAAAGCTATTAAACGTAAGTCTTCAGATATGTTACGTAATGCAGGATCTATAACATCTAGAACATAAGGTCCTAACACAATACCTAATAAAAGCATCCCCAATAACCCAGGTAATCTCATCTTTCTAAATAAAACACTAGCAAATAACCCTAATAACAGTATAAGTGCTAAACTTGTTGCCATTGAATATTCCTCCTCATATATATTTTAACATCCAAGAAAAGTATGGCACTTTTCAAGTATGTGCAAGAAAGTACGATTCCTTGCTTGATCATTACGTGTAGCGAAATGTATCAAAAGTAATGAGGTTCGATGCCTCATTGCTTTTATAAGTAAAATGCGAACTTTCCTACACTAAAAAGACTCCTACTAATCAAAGTGAGATATAAATATAGATATATCACACTTTAATTAATAGGAGTCATTAGCATTCTCTGCGGTTAAAGGTGAACTCCATCACCAAGAATCATCATAGCACAACTTGAGGCGCATTTCAATAGCTTTCTTACTTTTCACACTTTCTCGTATTTCCATTTAATCTTATCTGTCATATTACTTGTTCTGTTCTAATGACCTTTAATATTAACTAAATTCTTAACTATCCCATTACTAATACAAAAAGCGGATAGGGGGTGCTATGGAGCAGCGAACCATGGACGGTGAGCCTGGCTGTCTAAGACACGGACGTCTTTTCAGCCAGCACAATAGTACTCCCTATCCGCTTGCCCCTTTTAATTGATCTTAATTTTTTATTTCTCAAAGTAATCATCTATTAAAGGCCATACATCATCACTCTCTAGATTCTTCTTCCACGCTGATATCCCAGCTATATCATACTCCTTAACCAACTTAAACTTCTCTTCAAGAGATCTCGTATCCTCTAACCATATCTTATAAGTTTTATTATCAATGGTATATTCACCATAATATTGCCCAACATCCTCTAACCAAGTTATCTCAGCATTGTTCTCTTCAAGACGATTAGCGGCAGATTCCATTCCCAGTGCTTTTGATGTTAAGGCTAGTTGACCATCAACTAATTCCTCTCCCCATAGACGGGTATAATATGGTACACCAAGAATAATCTTATCTGCTGGTACTTCTTTTAAGGTGTTAACAATAGCATTCTCAACAAAACCAATTGAAGAAACAGACCCAGCTTCTTCCGAACCCGACCAGTGCTCATCATATCCCATGATAGCAATGTAGTCAGCAAATTCTGCTAATTCATCTCTTTCATAATGACTTGTCCAAGCAGATGGTACATAGACATCAACGGATAATGTAATACCTACACGTCTTAGAGTTGGTGCCAATTCCTTTATAAATTGCACATAATAAGGACCTGTATCCTTACCTACACTTTCAAAATCAATATTAATACCATCTACGTTATATGCAACAGCTGAATCAACGATATCGTCAATAAGATTCTGTCGTTTTTCTGGATTACTGAGTACTTCATGAGTCAGACTAGAATCAAATTGATTATCAATTAAAGGCCATACCTCATAGCCCTCTGAATGAGCCCAATTGACATAGGAGTGACTGGCAATGCTATTAAGCCCTCCATTATCATTTAGAGAAAACCAAGTGGGACTAATCACCTCTAGTCCCACTGTATTACTAAAACTTTCTTTAGCCATATCATTTGCTGTTTGATTAAAAACTTGATGCCAAACCATAGTAATGTTTTCACGGGTATTTACCCTTTCATCATACTCCATAACCATTTGATCAAAATTCATACTTATATGTTCCATTTTATCGCGTTTAACAAAGCCAATAATACCATCCTCAGAGCGTACTTTTACCCATATCTTAGAATAATCATACTGAAAGACACGTAACTCTTCATCCGGCTCTAAGGTTAATAAAACCTCACTGGTTTCATCTGCTGTATTATACAGATAAGTTTCTTCCTCCCTAACACGACCAGTTGTAATAGGTCCATTAGTAGAATCCATAACTATGAAATTAAAAATAGGTCGATAATCTACAGCGAAGTTAAAATAGGTGACGACGAAATCTACAGGAATATACATGGTATCATCCTGCCATAAAAAGCTATTATCAAGTGCATAAGTATGACCATCGACTTCAATTTGATTTTCTCCAGCCTTGACCTTATAAACGTGTTCACTTGTCGTATAGGTTAGAATCTGTACTTCTTCCTCTAAGAAAAAATCATCGTCTACATATGTATCAATAAATTCGAAGGGAAAATAAATAACATTGTTGATAAGCGAAGGTGATGGACTTATATCGATCATTTCATCATCCAGAACAATCTTTATTTGATCTTCATCATACAGGGTATAAGCCACCTCTTCTACATCTGGTTGCATCATTAAATAAGCTACAATTCCTATGCCAATTACTAGTATTACTCCAAGAAAAACTATTAGTTTTTTCATTAGGACTCACCACCGTCTTTTTATAATCTATTCTACCATTATACCTTTTATTTTTAGAGAACTCTACAATAAATTTGTTTTATTTTGTGGAAATGTTCGACAGAATTCTCCTAGTAAATTCTAGCATATCTCTATTTAGTGCGATAATCTTCCTTTTGAAGGGTTAAATTAAGCTTATATACCTTTAACTTATTCACCCTTAGGAGGCAAAAATATATGAGCAAAAAGTTCGTTACAGTTATCATCATTATAATCTCACTATTAATATTATATTGGATCTTTACGATTAGTACTGATTCCAATACCTTGGAGGATTCTTCTAGGATTGAACTGAATACATTGACTTACAATGAATTGGACTATGCAAAAGAAGCTAAATCTGCTAAAATGAATTTAACGATAAAACCATATATAGAAAAGAGGACTAATGATGCTCAGAACCTTATATACAGTCATCATTTTTGGGGGGTACGGTATTTGGTCAATACCCAAATATCTTTATTGTAAGTTTTTTATTAAAGATCCTATGAAGCAGAATGCTTATACGAAAAAAGTCGTCGTTAGATGGTCGCAATTAATTTTTATGGCTATGAAGTCTACCGTTCATGTAGAAGGGTTAGAAAATATTCCCGAAGATAATGTATTTCTCGTTGGTAACCATCAGAGTATGATAGACATACCTGCGTTGTTTGCAGCTTTGAAAATTCCATTAGGATTTGTGGCAAAAACAGAACTTAAAAAAGTTCCACTTATTGCCCAATGGATCGATATGACAGGAAGTGTTTATATCAATCGAAATGATATGAGACAATCCATGAAGGCTATTATTACGGCTACTGAAAATCTTAAAAAGGGTTATAGTATGGCTATTTTCCCTGAGGGAACACGTAGTAGAGATGGCAAAGTAGGTGAATTTAAAAAGGGCAGTTTCAAACCAGCCTTTAAAACCAATACAGTGATTCTTCCTGTAGCACTTGATGGTACAAATGTCTTACTTGAAGATCTTAAGAAGTTAAAAATCAAACCCCATAATATAAAAATCAAGGTATTTAAACCTATTTACTTAGATCAACTAACAGATGAAGAGAAAAAGAACGTTCATAATATGGTTCAAGGCCAGATCAAAGAGTTTGTCGAGAATTAATGATAAAGAAAACACATGATCAAATCCCAAATAATGGGTTTAATCATGTGTTTTTTTAGCTATAACCTATGCTTTAAATGCATCTTCGTTTAACTCAACATCATACTGTTCTTTTAAAACCTTTACTTTATCAGCATAACGAATTGTTCTCTTTTGTCTTAAAAGATAGTCATCAATTTGACCTTTTACTTCTTCAAAAGATTTAGTTTGTGGAACTTTTTTATTCTCCACTTTGATGATGTGGTATCCAAAATCAGACTTTACTAAGTGACTGATTTCTCCTACTTCTAAAGCAAAAGCAGCTTCTTCAAATGCAGGTACCATCTTGCCTCTACTGAAGAAACCTAAATCTCCCCCACGCTCTTTTGATGGACATATAGAATGCTCTTTAGCAGCTTCAGCAAAATCTTTACCTGCTTTAACATCATCAGCAACTTTTCTAGCTTCTTCTTCATCAGCAATAAGAATATGACTTGCTCTCACTTCTTCAGGAGATTTAAACATTTCTTGATTTTTTTCATAGTATTCTTGTGATTCATTTTCTTCAACTTTTATGTCTTTGATTAATGTATCAATAGCAAACTGTTGAAGTAAATTATGTTTAGCTTCATCCATTAATTTCTTGAATTCAGGATTTTCTTCTAATTTTTCATCAACTGCATTTAAGTAAATCATTTCTCTGTTAACCATTTCATCTAACAGTTGTTTTCTTGCAGTTGGGTTGTTAAACTGCTCTTGCCCTCTACCGCCTGGCATTGCAGCAATAACTTTCTCCATATCTAATGCAGTAATTTCTGTATTACCCACTTTAGCTAAAACTTTGTTTTCCATTTACATATCTCCTGTCTCATATAGGAATTTTCGTATTTCCTAGATTAAAATCCATTCACGTTTTATGTTATAATAAAACTTCTTTAAATGCAAGGTACTTCATCAATTAATCACAAAAAGAACCTCTTAATTAGATATTCTCCACTTGCCAATCAATAGGTTCTTTTCCCATACTCTTTAAGAACTCATTTGTCTGTGAAAAATGTTTACAGCCAAAGAATCCACGGTGTGCAGATAATGGACTTGGATGTGGCGCCTCAAATATCTTATGCTGTGGATTGGTGATAAGTGCTTTCTTCTTTCTTGCCGGACTTCCCCATAACAAGAAAACCATAGGCTCTTCTCTATTATTAAGATGCTTAATAATCTGATCAGTGAAGACTTCCCACCCCTGACCCCGATGAGAAAATGCTTGATGAGCTCTCACAGTAAGTACTGTATTCAACAGTAATATGCCTTGATCAGCCCATTTCTTTAGATAGCCGTTATTAGGAATGCTACACCCTAAATCTGTTTCCAATTCCTTATAGATATTCACTAGGCTAGGGGGTATCTTAACTGATGGTTGTACAGAGAAGCAAAGCCCATGAGCTTGCCCAGGTCCATGATAGGGATCTTGCCCTAAAATAACCACCTTTACATCGTTATATGCAGTATAATGCAGGGCATTATAGATGCTGTACATCTCTGGATAAATGGTTGTTGTACTGTACTCTTGTTTGAGAAATCCTCGTAGCTGTTGATAATATGCCTTATCAAACTCCTCATTCAAAACCCCTTGCCAGTCATTTTTTAAAATAACCATATTGAACCTCCCTATAATTAAAGTTCATTTATCTAAAGTAAACGTACACAGCTTCCGCTGATTTTTTATTCATTCCTTCTATTTGCTCAAGCTCTTCTAAAGTAGCCTCTTTAATTTTTTCAATATTTGCAAATGCAGTAATAAGAGCGTTGCGTCGTTTTGGTCCTATGCCTGGAATATCGTCTAAGACAGATTTAACTTGTCGATCCCAGCGAATTTTCTTATGGTATTCAATGGCAAAGCGATGGGCTTCATCTTGAATTCTAGTAATAAGCTTAAACCCTTCTGTATGTTTATCTATAGGCACTTCTTGTCCTTCATAATATAAACCTCGAGTTCTATGTCGATCATCCTTTACCATACCACAGACTTCGATATTAAGCTTGAATTGATTGAGCACTTTTTTAGCAATATTAACTTGACCTTTACCACCATCCATTAAAATCAAATCCGGAAGCTTTGAGAACTTTCCATATTCATTGGATAGATTCTTTTCCTTTAATTCATTCTGCTCTTTCAATGCATGAGATAATCGTCTTGTTAACACTTCTTCTAGACTGGCGTAATCGTTAGCGCCATAAACGGTCTTAATCTTGAATTTACGATAGTCACTGCGTTTAGGTTTACCATCTTCAAAGACCACCATGGAACCAACAGATTGAAAACCAAAGGTGTTAGAAATATCGTAGGCCTCTATACGATGGATTTCTTGCTCATAGCCAATAAGCCCAGCAATCTCTTTAACTGCTCCCTTGGTACGCTGTTCTTCTCTCTTGATTCGTTCACCAAACTGCTCAAGGGTTAGTAAGGCATTCTTGGCAGCTAAATCAACTAGTTTTGATTTATCGCCTTTACGCGGTACTTTAATATGCACTTTATGCCCCCGCTTATCAGAAAGCCAAGCTTGTATGATATTTGTTTCATCAATTTCCTCTTGAAGAATTAACTCCCTTGGGATAAAAGGTGTCCCTGAATAAAACTGCTTAATGAATGTGGTCATGACTTCTGACCTAGATAACTGATCTACACCATTGAGCATAAAATGCTCTCTACCTATGAGCTTTCCACCTCTAATGAAAAAAACTTGTACTAATGCTTCATCGTGACTTCTTGCAAAAGCTATAACATCTTGATCTTCCATTGACGAATTAATCATCTTTTGCTTTTGAGCTACAATATTAATACTCTTAATCTTATCCCTTAACTTTGCTGCTTCTTCGAAATCTAAATTCTCTGATGCTACCTGCATTTTAGCTTCTAATTCTTTTAATATAATGTCATATTTACCATCTAAAAAAGTTATAACCTCAGAAATGATTTCCCTATAGTCTTCTGCGCTGATTTTCCCATCACAAGGTGCATGACATTGGCCAATGTGATAGTTGAGACAAGGTCGATCTTTCCCAATGTCTTTAGGTAAGCTTCTATTACATGTTCGAATAGGCCAATTCTTCTTAATAATCTCAATGGTCTCTTTCACTGCACCAGAACTGGTATATGGACCATAATACTTGGATTTGTCCTTCTTAAGGCTTCTTGTCATCATGACTCGTGGGAATGGTTCTCCAACGGTAACTTTTATATAGGGGTAACTCTTATCGTCTTTTAATAGGGTATTATATCTTGGGCGATGTTTTTTTATTAAAGTACACTCTAAAATTAATGCCTCTAATTCAGAGTCTGTAACGATATACTCAAACTCCTTGATATGCTGTACCATCTTTTTAATTTTAGGCATTAAATTACGCGAACTCTGAAAATATTGTCTTACACGATTTTTTAATTTAATAGCTTTACCAACATAGATAATATTCTCATATTCATCTTTCATTATATAAACACCGGGTTTATCCGGTAACTTCTTCAATTCTTCTTGTATATCAAACATAATACCACCTACCTCGAACTCGATCTTATATTTCTCCATGATTCCCGTCCATCATACTCTATTCAACTCATTGAACAATATCTCTATTATAACAGGAATATACGTTCTTGACGAGATGTAGGATAGAATGTTTTTTATTTCCTCGGTAATAGCTCTTGCTTCATCCTCATAGTTTCTTATTATTGATCAAATATTGATTAATCGTATTGACCTCTTATTGTTTACAGAGTATACTATAATTATTATTTGTCGATATCAGTTTTCAGTTAGGAGGTTATGACATGAAATATGCACTAATAACAGGAGCTAATCGTGGAATTGGTTATTATTTAGCGAGAGAAATGGCTTTAGATGGTTATGGTATTGTTATGGTCGGTCGTAATAAAGAGCGTTTAGAACATGCCAAACAAAAACTTAAGACTTATACCCCACATATTCATACACTTGTATATGATCTAGGTGATCCTACTGCGCCAGAAAGTATTTATAATGATGTGAAGAAATTAAACTTAGAGATCGATATCATAGCCAATAATGCTGGTTTTGGTTCATATGGTTTATTCCACACCAATGATATAAAAAATGAATTAGATATGATGCAGGTGAATATGACTTCTTTGGTTCACTTAACCCATCTCTTCAGTCAAGATATGGTAAGACGTAAAAGAGGTAAAATACTGAATGTAGCATCTGTAGCAGGCTTTCAATCAGGACCACATATGAATGTTTACTTTGCTTCTAAATCCTTTGTTGTTCATTTTTCTGAAGCCCTTGCTTACGAATTAAAGCCATATGGAATTAAAGTAACAGCATTATGTCCTGGCAGTACCGATACAGATTTCTTTAGTCGTGCTGAAGTTAATCGTAAGTCAGATCTCTTCAGACATAAGGCAACGCCTGAATCAGTAGCTATAAAAGGTTATAAGGCTCTGAAGAAAGGCAAATCCATTGCCATCCCTGGATTGAATAATAAGTTCATGATTCAAATTCAACGTTTTGTCCCTAGAAAAGCTGTTACAGCTATACTTGGGATTGGGATGAGTAAACAACCTAATAAGGGATAAAGATAGTTATTTAGAAGGAGCCTATATGTCATTATGACATATAGGCTCCTCTTACACTTCTTCTATTATTCAGCTGTATCTATCTCTATTTAGCTGTATCTCTATTAATTACTTGATAACCAAAGTTTTCACCTTTTGGAGCTGGTGGAATCTCAGATGGTAAATATGTTTTTATTACTCTAAGTAACGTTAAAAAATCATAGCGATATGAGATTGTATCACCACCCCAATGTTCTGCTAGCACATCAAAGGCTCTATAAACATCTTCTGTCATAGCATTCCATTCTGCTTCTGTTGGAATACCATGTGGATAAAAACTTCTCATTTCAGATATAAAGATAGCAATATCATCTTTTGTTAACTCAATATCATAGATATCTGATGTTTCTTTATTCATCTTACCTAGTATACCTAACACTTGTGGAACATGATCAGCGAAGCCTGCATAACCCAAAGTCTCAACTAAGTCTACTGATTGTAAATTTGCTGAACGGTTCTCTCTAAATACACTACCATCCACAGAGTATAACCCTCTATTGTAGATATATGTTAAAAGGATATCTTCTGCTGATGGGTCTGCTGCTTGATTGATAAAGTCTTTGAACTCATAAGAAGGTACAGCATACATGAATTCACGTGTCATACTTAGACTGGCTGCTGAAGCAATAGTTGCTTTAATAAATCTCTTATCGTTAATGTCTTCTGATACATAGGTATAATCATCATGGGCAGCATCTGCTGGAAAGGAATCAGGAAAGAAATCTTTAACCTCATTAAAGTTGGGCGTTTCTTGCTGGAAAGGTCCATCTACCGACCCGGACGTCATTCCCCAATACCATGTTTGTCCCTGAATAGTTACTGGATGTCTGAATGCTCCTTCTATTGTTGGATATACTGCTGCTGAGAAATTTTCTTTCGTTCCTAAAGCAGCCATATAATTAGGATTAATCCCATAAACTTCTTGAGCAAATCCCAACCCCATAGCCATATACTTAGATGGTATCCACATTTTAATACCACTGGTTAGATTCGTGTAGACATCATCCGCTAAACCGATAGTAATTTGAGTGTCAGATGGACTATTATATAGAATTAAACCATCTGCAATCGGAGAAACTGATATTTGATAGTAAGCATTAGGGTTACTGATTAAGTCAGTATCTGCAAGGTTTGCTTTACCTTGTATAAATCCATCAGGTAAGTCTGCACGATCTGGATAGATATCTTCACCACGCATAAACTGGACCAGGATACCTCTTGGATAGTTAGCATTACCTATCTTATTGTAATTGACAGTAACTGTTCTTGTTTCCCCCATAGGAATCGTTGTGTCCCAGTCATTTAACATGATTGTTACTTTGTTACCATCTTGTTTGAAAGATTTAGCACCTTCTACTGATGTAACTTGGGCTGAAGTATTAAAGGTAAATCCCCAAACATTGTAGATCCCACTGTCCCACTTGTAGGATGTATGAGGGTTTTGCACTAAGAATTCTGTCTCAAATGTACTATCTGTTTCACTATAGTTAATTGCCTCTACAACTAATCCTTGTTCTGTTGCCCACTTTATATCATCACTACCAGTGTTACTGTTATTGTCATTTCCATTGTTGTCATTACCGGTTTGATCATTACCCTCATAGGGGTACTTGTCCCCCCAAGGTGATGTATAGGTTGGATTACTTAGTGGGAACAATGGCTCATTGGCTTCTTCCAAATGAAGTTCTTGGGCAATCAATGTTGACATCATTTGATTATCGGGGTTGGTATAACTTGGATTGCTGTTTGTACGTTGTAAGCTCCAAATCATCATACCGCCTACATTATTAGTCTGGACATATTTTGCCGTCTCAGCCAATTTGTCAAGTGTCCATATATGACCTCCCCAGTCTTCTGGCGGTACCATAACCCCCATATTAACTGGACCATCATAGTAATTTTTGAAAGCTTTAAGAGCATCTATTGGATCATAGGATCCTGCATTATAACCCATTACATTTAGCATGTCCAGTTTGTCTCCAGCTTTTCTTAGAACAGGTAACATCATACCTGTACTTGCAAAAGGTCCTGGCTTCGCATTTTGCCATTCATCTTCACCGTACGCACCAACACTCCAAGCTGTAGCTGCAAGTATATAAGGCCGTGGTAATGCTTGACGCATTTCATTGATGATGTAAACATATTCATCTTCTTTAGCATAAGTAATCTTACCATTGCTATCATAGCTTGTATAAAACCCTCCTGCTGGCTCATAATCTAAATCCACACCATCCATATTGAAGTCTTTCACAAGTCTTCCAATAGCATCATAATTGATATTCTCCCAATTTGTATAAGTTAAACCACCAATGGATAGGATAACTTTTGTATTAGGATTACTGGATTTAAGTGTATCAATAGCTTCTTTAAGTACACTTCCATCATAGCTAAATTCCAAACCTGTTCCAGTTAAATTCAAGTTACCATTGTAAGTCATATCAGGCTTTCCAAATGCTAACATAACTACATTGACATACTTCGGTAAATTGGCTAAATGAGTATCAGCTCCATTGGATGCCCATTTATCAGACCAGGATTGGAAGTAACCGACAAAATTACTCTGCCCATCTGGAATAGGTGTTGGTTCAGGAGTCGGCTCTGGATCAGGTTCAATAGGTTCTGGTTCTGTTGGTTCCGGATTTGTTGGAACATCTACAGTTTTACCATTCAATTTAAATGCTGTTGGTTGCTGAAATGCACCAGTATAGCTTATTGAAAGCCCTACATTAGCAGTACCACTTGGTGGAATATTACTGTTCCAATTTACATGTGTAATGGTTACTTTATCTCCTGAACGCTTAACCTCTCCATTCCATGAACTGTGAATCTTTATATCTTCATTTAGTTGAATTTCCACAGTCCATCCATCAATGGACTTTATATCAGTATTCTTAATGATTACATTGGCTGTCATGCCAGAACCCCAATCGGATACGATCTCAAACTCTATCTCTCCATTTTGGACATTCTGATCATTACCACTACTATTATCACCGTTATCCATTTCTGGATTCATATTATCAGGATATGGCACATGATTATCTACAGGTTTCCATAGTGATGTTGCAGCTACTGGATTCCATGTTGAGATGGATGTATGTCCTTGTAAACACTGATAGATATTTTCTTCATAGGTTACTTGGTCTCCAACGTTGTAGTGCGTATTAACTTCCCATAGCATGGGTACCTCCTTGGCATCAGCCTCTTTAGTCATGCCAGGAATAACACCAAACGCTAGTGCTATGACGAGAATAAAAGCCAATACTCGCCTCATCCTTATGCTATTACGATTTTTCTTCATGTAATGCCTCCTTTAATGTTTACTTTATCAGTTGCGACCACATTTTTATGCTATCACATGAAGATGTTAGACTTATTACATATTTATTGCATAAATATTAATTAACCTATAATAATTAATATCTGCGCAATTTTTTATCATTTCTTAACATATTCAACTCATTAATAATAAAATACAAGATTAAAAATTAAAGTAAAACAATATGATTATTAATATTAACGTAATATAATTAATAATTTATTAATATATAAACAGTATAAAGATTACACTATGTTTCAAAAAACTAAAGTTTATCGCTACTAAAAAAGCCACGGTTTAAAACCATGACTATTCTTGTATTAACATCATTTTATCTCTTACGATATTTATTTTTTGGGCGCCCTACTTTACCATATTCTAACTCAATACTGAGCTTGTTCTCTTTCTCTAGGAAGTCCAAATAACGCCGTGCTGTTATCCTAGAAACACCTACTTCTTTGGCTATATCTTCTGCTGTAAAAGGATTCCCCTCCATACCATCAATACTGTCAATGATTTTCTTATAGGTTAATTCATTAAATCCTTTCATCTCCCCTACATCATGTGGGTCAAAATGATGCTCTTTTTCTTGGAGTATATACCGATCGATCATGCCTTGCTCAACATGTTCATTTTGATTTAAATTTGTTTTTCTATTTGCATATTTTAATAAAGCTTCTTTAAAGCGTTCGAAAACGAATGGCTTTATCAAATAATCCACTGCTCCATAACGAAAAGCTTCTTCCACAGTCTTTGCATGCCGATCTGCTGTAATTAAAATAGCATCACATTTAAGTCCTTCTTGTCGTATCCACTTTAGTAAATCCAACCCTTTTCCTTGAGGAAAGAAGACATCAAGAAGTATTAAATCGGGTTCTTTTTCACTTAAGTACTCTTTTGCTTGAGCAAGGGAATGTGCAACATGACTTGCTTTAAATCCATCAATTCTCTCAAGAAACTTTTGATTGATTTCACTCACCATTGGATCATCTTCAACTATTAAGACTTCTATCATTCTTCCTCTTCTCCTTCAACTTCAATAATCTTTTAACACTTTTCTATTCCATAGGTATAAAGACTTCTATGGTTGTTCCCTCTTCACTTGTTACATCAATCACGCCATTGGAATCATCTACAATTCGCTTAACAATATCAAGTCCTAGACCTCTATTACCATCCTTCGTTGAATAACCTCTTTCAAATATCTTTTGCTGTTTTTCTTCACTTATACCTCTTCCATTATCAGTAACACTCATGTATAAGCCTTCTTGTTCTGAAGCAAAATCCACCTCAATAACTCCTTGATAGTCTACCTCCAACAACTCATCAATGCTGTTTTCAATCAAATTACCAAGTATGGAGCAAAAATCATCAGCCGAAACAGTCTCTGGCAACTTTTCTAAATGGGAGTTGGGATTGATATTTAATTCAATTTTCATTTCAGCTACTTTGTTGTATTTAGCAAGTAATAATGCAGCTATATGAGAATTTTTTATTCGTTTATTGAGAGTTGTAGAAAGTTCTGCTCTAATTCTTGAAACATCCGAAATATAACTTACTGCTTTATCATATTCCCCTAATTGAATGAGCCCTGATATCGTGTGTAATTTATTCATGAACTCATGATTTTGTGCTCTCAAAGCATGAGTCATTTTCTTCACTCCAGTTAATTCTTCAGCCATCTGTTTAATCTCAGTTAAATCTTGAAAATCAGAAACTATACCAATGACTTCATTTCTATGATTGCGCATTATGGTATGGCTACTAACAAGAGTCTTATACGGTGTTACCCTCATTTCTTGGTTATAGATGGATTCCCCCGTAGCAAGTACTTCTTCAAGTAAAACTCTATAATGCGGGCATAAAACTTCTACATCTTCACCTGTAATATCCCGTTTGAAATCAAATATCTTCTTAGCTGTATCATTGTAAAAGATAATCTTTTTATCTTCACCTACGGCTATGATACCATTCTTAAAGCTATGCAATATCAAATCTCTTTGTCCCAGCAAAAGAGCAATTTCTTTGGGCTCTAAACCAAATATACTTTTTTTAATGTTTAATGATAGCAGAGTCGCACTAATCAACCCCAGAAGAGCTGCGATAAAGAAAGTCATGTAAAGAAGATGATAATAGCTTTGATTCTCTTCTGTTACCCGGTCCTTTAATAAGCCAACGATAACTGCCCCAATTTGATCATTTTCATAATAAATCGGTACAAATGCACGTATAGCTGAAATCAATTCATTTCTATCTGCTGAAACATAAGCCTCTCCAGTCTTTAGAACTTCTTCTTCACCACCACTGATGTATGGTTTTCCAAGCCCATAAGCCGTCGGGTAAGAGTATTTTATACCCTCCATATCGATAACAATAATGTATTGAAATCTGGTATTAACTCTTATTCCTTCAATAATCTCTTGAACCGCATGATAATCTTTGTCTGCAAGTTTCTCTTGAACCTTTTCCATTGAAGCCAGAGTTACAGCAATATCCATAGCATTGTTACCCATCTGTACTTCTAAACTGTTTTCATAATTCTTGAGACCAAAAAAACCAATAGTCCAAATGACAATGGCTAGTATTAAAACGAAAAAAAGAGTCATTTTATATTGAAGTTTCATCACCAGCCTCCTTTATTGCCTCATGCCTTGGTCTAGTGCATTCTGCACTGCATTGATGACACCTTGACTTGTATATGTAGCCCCGGTAACAACGTCTACGTCCCATGTATTACGCTTGATCATTTTTTCTGGCATTTCATCGTAAACATAGACACTTACCTCTGGCATCTCATACTCTTCAACAATATTTATATCAAGTATGCGATAATCATCTGTTGTAACTGAGACTGTTATTGGTCCGTGATTACCTTCCGCTGTTCCTATATAAGTACCTGCAAAATAGAGAGGTTCCTGCTGCTGTCTAAATACACTAATCATAAGGATACCTATGATAGCAGATGTTAATAAAAGAGTTATAGCTATTATATCTTTAATCTTCATATCGGATTCCTCCTATCGCCAAGTTACGAATCTCTTCTCTATTAAATCAATAAGCACAAAGAGTGTTAGTCCCATACAACTCATTACAAATATGCCACCATACATTTCACTGTAATTAACCCGCATCCAAGCATCTATAATGACATAACCCATCCCATAGCTTGTTCCAAAATTCTCTGCAAAGAATAACACTGATAGTGCAGTACCACTGCAAACTCTTAATGCTGTTAATACGCCTGGTAAAATACTTGGTAGGATAATTTCACGAAGGACAACATGTTTGCTGGCACCTAATGAAACAATGGGTATGTAAGTATCTTCAGGAATCTTCTTGATCTCATCCCTCACATTAACGATGACCGGAAATACCGTTATTAAAAATACCATTATAATCTTAGCTATATCGCCTAAACCAAATACTAGCATCACCAATGGTAGAAAGGCCATTTTAGGTACTGGATAAGTCAAATATAAATAAGGCTGTAATAATTTTTCTCCTTGTTTTGTGGCCCCCATGATAATCCCTAAAGGTAGTCCAACGGATAAAGCTAGGAAAATACCCAATAAAACTCTTTTCAAGCTAAAGAAAACATGTATGGCTAATTCATCGATATTAAAAATACTCAAGATGATTTGATCAACTGATGGTATTAATGGCATCTTAACAAGCATACTGATAAGTTGCCACAAGATAAGCAGTATTGATATTCTAATACCATATTTTTTTAATCCTTTAGACATCTTTTCCTCCCAATAAGCTACTTAGCTTTTTCTCAGCTTCAATGATTTCTAAAGCTTTTTCCCTATAATCCCAACCGAATACTGGATTTTCAATACACTTTAATCCCTTCATTTGAGGTGTTAAAACCCATATCTCTTGGCCAAGATAAAGAGCTTCACGAAGATTATGCGTTACCAATAGAGTTGTTACATGACTATTCTTCCATATTTCCAAAAACAATTGTCTAGCTTCCTCTTTTGTTAAATCGTCCAAAGCAGAAAAAGGCTCATCCATCAGTAAAATTTGAGGTTTCAGTAGAAAAGATCTAGCCATAGCGACTCTTTGCTTTTCCCCACCACTTAACTGTTTAGGATAACGATTTAAAAGATTGTCAATCTTCAATTGCTTATTTATTTTACTCATTAATTGCTGATCAATATTATTCTTGCCATCTTTTATTCTTGCTGCTAAGGTAATGTTCTCTTTAACTTTTTTCCATGGTATGAGACCATCTCCTTGGGTAATAAAGCCAACCCGATGCTTTTTTGGATCTACCTGCTCATCCGCTATCAAAACTTGACCATTATAATCTTTTAGTATACCCGCTATGGTCTTTAGTAATGTGGTTTTACCAATCCCAGAAGGTCCAATCAAAACTGCTATTCTACCTTTTTCAATGGACATAGAAACATTGTTGAGTACTTGTATATTCTGATCTTTGTCTTTAAAAGAGAGAGTTACACTCTTAACATCAATCATGATGATCTTCCTATCCATTGTTGATGTAAATCATTACTCACTCCAAGGTGATTTAGTATCCTGCCCACTGTTAATTCCACCATCTCTTCAATACTCTTAGGGAGATGGTAGTATGCAGGCATAGGAGGTAAAAGTATAACTCCCAATTCACTTAATGCTAACATGTTTTTAAGATGGATTGTACTAAAAGGTGTTTCCCTTGGTACAAGAATAAGTCTTCTTTTTTCTTTAATCATAACATCTGCCGCTCGTATGAGTAAATTATCACTTGTACCATGACAAATCTTCGCTAGACTCCCCATGGAACACGGTAGAATAACCATACCATCTATTTGGAACGAACCACTAGCAACAGGTGCAAACATATTATCAATATCGCATACTTTGACATTTGCACCACTCTTGGTAATCTCATCTAACCACTGATCCATCTGGACACCTAACTCATACTCAAAAACCTTCCTACCATTATCTGTCACGATTAGAAAGACCTCATGCTCCTTGGCTAGTTCCTCAACAACTCTTTTCCCATAAACACTACCACTAGCCCCAGTAATACCAACAATATATCTAGCCACACTCCAACCTCCCTTAATCATCATCTTACCTAAGACACTGACACTTTCCTACTGATGCACTCGTTCCACTTTTCTACAATTCATTAGATAACTATCCCCCATATATACCGAAAGTACGGATGGGGTACTATGGAGCAGCGAGCCACGGATGGCGAGTTCAGCAGTCTAAGACATGGATGTCTTTTCTGCTGACGCAATAGTACCCCGTTCATGCTTGACCCCATTAGTATTACTAATGAATTCCCTCCTCCCTTTTAGAGGATTAAATCCACTACCGTACTTACCAACAGCAACATACTTACTATTTGATTAATATGATAAGAAGCAACATTCATTTTTCTCTTATTATCAGGATCTACCAATCGATGTTCAATAACTAATAATGCACCACTGAGTACTACACCCATTAGATAAAAAATACCTAATTCCATTACAAAAAATAGAGCTACTAACAATATCCACATCATGAAATGAAATGCCTTTGCTATAAGCAGGCTATTCTTTAGCCCAAAACGTGCAGGTATGGAATAGATTGCATTATTCCTATCAAAATCAATATCTTGTGTACCGTATATAATATCGAATCCTGCTACCCAAAGCAGTACTACTGCTCCTAACATTAGAGGTGTCAAAGCAAATTGTCCTGTTACAGCTAACCAGGCTCCAACAGGTGCTCCAGCACATGCAATACCGAGAACAAGATGGCATGCCCAAGTTACTCTTTTCGTATAAGAGTAGACCGTGAATAAGGCTAATGCTACAGGCGACAACAGGAAGCATAAAGTATTTAGTTGGTAGGCCGCCAATACAAAAAGAGCATAGCAAATCCCTACAATCCATAATACTTCACTACCTTTAACAATCCCCTTAGGTAAATGCCTGTCAGCAGTACGGGGATTCTTCTTATCAATATCACGATCCACCCATCGATTAAGTGCATTAGCTCCATTCCGTCCTGCTACTAGAGCCACCAATATCCAAAAAAAAGTTGCTATATCTGGTAAGCCATTAGCCGCCCATAACATACTGATCAGCGCGAAGGGTAATGAGAACAGAGTATGTGAGAACATGACTAATTCACCATATGTTTTAAGCTTCTTTAATACCATAATCTTGCCACCTTTTACTGACTAAATCCTTTATTTCTTCCGTCATTTCTATATCATCAGGCCATGCTCTTGTATGTCCTTCACTGGCCCATTTCTTTGTAGCATCTATACCAAGGCGTCGATCACTATATACTAAATCTCGCTTAGCATCTATATTATTAAAAACCTTCCACGCTACAGTTGAAAGATCTTTAGCACTGACGTGTTCTTCAACTACAATGGTTATCTTTATTGCATCCATACCTTCGATTTCCCAAACTTTCTCTATAACTTTCTTAGCATCATAGGGTTCCGACTTTTTGATAGTTAAGATGACGCAGTTATCTGATGGATGGTCTGTAAGGAAGTTCACTTCTTTAATCTCATCACATACTTCATACAATTTATCCAATTTCATTTCCATAGAATTGTTTGCTAATCCTTCTTCAAGGGCTCCTTCTGCTTCCCACTTTTTAGTGGCATCGACTCCAAGACGATGTCCATAAAAAGCTGTATTAGAAGCATGATCAAGGGCATCAAGTGGTCCTTCAGAAATGACTATATCCTTATGGATTGTTGTATGCTTTAATACTTTCTCAGCTACTGCCTTCAAATCATATGGATCAGTCTCTTCATCAACTACAATGACCAGCTTGGTATACATCATTTGACCCATTCCCCATATAGAGTGCATCACCTTTTTACCATGCATAGGGTATTTTTTCTTAATAGATACGATGACGCAATTATGAAAGACACCTTCTAAAGGAAAATTCATATCAATTATTTCTGGACAGAACATTTTTATAAGAGGTAAGAAAATTCTTTCAGTAGCTTTACCCATATAACAATCTTCCATTGGAGGCTTTCCTACAATCGTTGTAGGATAGACTGGCTTCTTCTTATGCGTGATTTTTTCTAAATGAAAAACAGGATACATATCCTCTAGAGAATAATAACCAGTATGATCACCGAATGGTCCTTCCATACGTCTCTCATCCAAATCTACATAACCTTCAAGTATGAACTCTGCATGGGCTGGAACATATAAATCATTGGTAATACATTTGACCATTTTCACTGGATCTTTTCTAAGAAAACCTGCAAAAAGCATTTCATCAATCATTTTAGGTAATGGTGATGTTGCAGCATAAATAGTGGCAGGGTCACAACCTAATGCTACAGATACAGGCATTTTTTTTCCTAGCTGTCTGTACTTTTGGTAAATCTCCCTACCATCCTTATGTAAATGCCAATGCATGCCGGTTGTCTTATGATCATAAACCTGCATGCGATACATACCTATATTCTGTTGTCCTGTCTCTGGATCTTTTGTGAAAACAAGCGGTAAAGTTATATAACGACCTCCGTCACGGGGCCAGCATTGCAATACTGGTAATTGATTGAGGTCAGGTTCTTCAATAACCTCTTGACATGGACCTGTTTTAACCTTCTTAGGAAACACTTTTATCAATGGATATAGCTTAGGAATAGATTTGATCTTATCTGTTAAAGTAATATAATTACTAATATCCATTAGATCAGCTATACGATGTGCTATATCATCCAAGCTATCTACACCTAATGACATATTCATTCTTTCATAAGTTCCCATAGTGTTAATCAATACAGGATAGGGTGATCCTTTAACATTATTGAAAAGAAGTGCATGTCCATAATCTTTGGATACACGATCTGCTATTTCAGTTATCTCTAAGTAACTATCTACTTCCGCATCTATTTCATCTAATAGTTCCTTCTTCTTCAGTTTCTCCATAAAATGTTGTAAATCTTTATAAGCCATGAAACTTCCTCCAACTCTTGAAGTTTGATTTACTGCTGTAACATATATAGCATTAATAATTCCTTTTTAATAACTTGACAGTTATGTCTCTAATAATTGCTTTACTTTCACAATCAGGCAATTTATCGATATTTGTTAGAGCTTTCTTCGTATACTTATCTGCTACATGTTTAGCTTTTTCTATTCCACCATACTCATTAACCAGAGTTAAGATTTCATCAATATCTTTTTGATCTAAATCTTCTTTAGCCAAAATTGCTCCTAGTCTTCCATGTCGATCTTTTTTTAAGGCATATATTAAGGGTAGTGTATAATAACCACTAAGCAAATCACTTTGCGCATCTTTTCCCAACGTTACAGTGTCACTTGAATAATCTAATAAATCATCCATAACTTGAAATGCCATCCCAATATAGAACCCAATTCTGCCAAGTAGCTTGGTTAATTTCTCATCACAGTCGGCTTCTCTTGCTCCTACATAGAAACTAATACCAAAAAGTGCCGCTGTTTTTCCTGCTATCACTTTAATGTAGTCTAAAGCACCTACATTCTTTTCGCCTCTTAAATGGTATTGTTTGATTTCACCTAAACAAATACGTGACATAGCTTTAGATATCTCTTTTAAATTATCAGCTTCATAAGAATAATGAGATAACTTAATGAAACATTGGCATAGAAGAAAATCACCAACGTAAACAGCATAGTCTTTACCAAATGAAGATTGAATCGTTGCTTTACCCCTTCTAAGTTCTGCATCATCGATTATATCATCATGTATTAAAGTAGCCATATGAAGCATCTCAATAACCGCTGCTAAGTCATAAAACTTCTGCTGTTCTTCTGACTGACCAAATTTACTAGCAAGGAGAACAAAGGCGGGGCGTAGCATCTTCCCCCCATCCTTAACCAAATTCTCAAGTCGTGTATTAAGGAGCTTCTCATTCGATGTTATACTCTCAATTATACTCGATTTCACACAATCAAGTTCTTTATCTATCTGTGGATAGTCCATCCAAAATTTAATCATGTAATCACCTTGTCAATCTACTCTAGGTCACTCCCTAGCTTATCGTTCTTTATAAGTTCATTTTATAGCTTATTATAACACATGAAAGTGACTAGCGTCACGTTTCATGTATGTGTAGAAGAAGTCTATTAATCATCCGTATATAAATAGCTCTTTCTTACGATCTTTATTGCTTTCCATCGTTTCTTTAAGAAAGGTAATATATAATAATCAAGGCCAAAACTACTACCCGATCCACCAATTAATGCTATATTGCCTGCGTAATACCAAAGCATTTCCATTGAAGCCATACCAGACAACCAAACCATCATCCCCATAGCAATTGCAACAATATTAGCGATGGCTGTAAAGAGACCTAATATCAATAACAGCCCAATAACTATCTCTGCTATAACCATACCTGCTTGGAATATAGTTGCTAAAAATGTGTAGCCCCCATCAGATGTATAAAAGAAAACATCCATGGACCAATGAACTATCACTTCAATAAAATCTGGTACAGGAAGTGCTTCTAAAGCTGCTGCAGCGGATTCTGCCGCCCCAGTAGCTGCTCCTACTGCATCAGTGGTCTGGGGTAGACTTGTTGCTGCAGATGTACCATCAGTGTATGGAGGGGGAATCAAAAATATTTTAGTAGGGTTTTCTAAAATACTAGGCAATTTATGCCAACCTTGTATCAGCCACTTATAACCTACAAAAACACGTAGAGGCACCAACCAAAAATTCGGTGAAGCCTTAGAGAAATAGCCCCCAGTTAGACTTCTCCTATCTGCAACTTGAAAGATCTCATGCATGAGATAAGTCCAACATTTATTAAACCCTGCAACTTGAAAAAAGTAAACCAAATTAATGAAATGTTTAATGAAAAGAGCAAGAAAGCCAGAAATCATAAAGAAATGTCCTGGAGTCCCAATGTGCGCTACACCGTAGCGCCCTCCCACAGAAACCATGGATCCATGAAATCGAGGTTGATAGGATTTCTTATCTTTATTGTCCATCACAGCAATGAGATTAGCAGCAACAAGGGCAGAAGAATGTTCTGCGTTTTCAACCATTTGAGGAACAGGTCGCTCTTCCCCTTCTGGAATAAAAAATATATTATCGCCGACAACAAATACATTATCATAAGCTTTTGCTTGTAAGAACTCATTAGTTACCACACGGTGACGACCTTGTTGCTCAATGTCTACTTGACTTAGTAATTCAGAACCTTCTACACCGGCAGCCCAAATAACTGTGTTGGTATGAATCTTTCCCTTTTCGCCAAGATTTACATAATCCGGTGTTACTTCTGTAATACCTTGACCAGTAATAACCTCTACGTTCTGCTTAACTAAACGATGCTCTACTTTTTTAACAAGCTTATCCGGGAAATTAGGTAAAATTTTAGGCATGGCATCCACAACATATAATTTGATAGCCTGCTCATCAAGATTAAAATCTTTCATTAAGTGGTACTGCCACTCACCCAACTCACCAATCATCTCAATCCCTGTAAATCCAGCACCAACTACAACGAAGGTTAACAATTTTTGTTTTTTGATTGGATCTGTCTCTTTTTTTGCTTGGCGCACCTTATTCAAAATATGTTCCTTAATATATACTGCATCCTCATAAGACCATAAGCTTAAAGCATGCTCTTTAGCTCCTTGAATGCCATAATAGGTTGGTTGACAACCTGTTCCAAGTACCAGATAATCAAAATTATAATGCGTAGTTCTTGATTGTAAAACTTGATGCTGAAAATCAATATGGATAACAAGGTCTTGAATAACTTTTACTTGGCGTTCTGCAAAAATCTTATGCAAATCAATGCGAATAGCATTTTCAGGTACCCTATTTGCTGCTACCTCGTGTAACTCAGTTAACATCACGTGGTAAGGATTCTTATCAATAAGAATAATCTCAACACTTTGGCTTTTTTTGAATTTTCTAGCCAGTTTCTTTGCAGTTAAAACGCCTCCATAGCCTGCACCTAATATAACGATACGTTTCTTATCAGCCATTTCTATATCACCCTTAACTAATAGCATAAGGGGATTTGTAGACTTTTTGTTAAATGTTTATCTCAATTCTATCATAGTTCATTCCAAAGTCTATAAGAACCCCTTTTTTGTTCATTATGAATAGGTTTTGTAAATTTTGTTCATACATACATTTTATCTATCTTAATTTCTAACTATAATGTCATAGAATAAAATAGAATTGCAGCTCCTGATTTTATAAGGTATTCAGCTTTTCTCACCCCATTAACATACCAAATAAATTTATCTGCCGCGCTCCCTCCCATTCTTTACTTAATGATTTTAATTCAAACCTATTAACTTTCTCCTTTCATATTCTTACTTAAAATGCTATACTTTATTTGCTATATCTTATCGGCCAAGATATTCCTGCAGACAACATTGTTAAAAGTATGACAAAACTAGGAGGTATTTCAATGAAAAAATTAAGTTTTATAATATACATCTTACTATGTGTTTTTTTATTTGTAGGGTGTACAAACAATGATGAGGATGTTACACAAGATAAAAGTTCTGTCCAAGAAAAAGATGTAATTGAAGAACAAAGTGAAGTTGTTACTGAAACTACTGAGGAAATTGAAGAATTACACCCATTAGCAATTGGGGTTATGCCTGACACCGATTCACTTCCCCTCATCTTAGCGTCTTCTTTAGGCTATTATGAAGAAGAAGGTCTTGAGGTAACCATTGTTCCTTTTAAAAGTGCTTTAGATAGAGATGCCGCACTACAAGCCGGTCAACTAGATGGTGCCATCTCAGACATGTTAGCAGTTGCTTTCCTCAACGACAATGGTTTTAAAGTAGATATTACCTCAAAAACATCTGGAAGTTTTAAGCTCATCGCTAATGGTGAGAAAGGTATTGAAGCTGTAACAGCTATCAATAATAACAGCATTGGTATTTCACAAAATACTATAATCGAATACCTAACAGATCGTATGTTAGAAACTTCTGGTGTATCATTAGATCAAGTCGAGAAGGTGGCTATACCTAAGATCCCTACTCGCTTAGAGATGCTTCAATATGGAAACATTGATATGGCTACTTTACCAGAACCTCTAGCCAGCCTTGCTGTTTTAAATGGTGGAAAAGCGCTTAGTAGTTCTGATGCACTCAATATTGATTTAGGTTTAATTATCTTCAAAGATGAAACAATTAATTCCAAAGCCACTGAAATTCAAGGCTTTTACCGAGCTTATAATAGGGCTGTTGACTATCTAAACGAAGAGCCTCTAGAGAACTATATTGACATTATTATAGAAGAAGCTGGATTTCCAGAGCCAGTAAGGGATACTCTTGTACTTCCAGCGTATACTCATGCTACTATGCCATCACAAGATACTTGGGCTGATGTTCTCCTCTGGTTAAACAGCAAAGAACTCATTACTGAGGAGTTTTCTTTTGAAGAGGTTTCAACTGATCAATTTATTAATTAGAGATTTATGAGCATAGTTGGGGACTTCTATGCTCATTATTGTTAAAGTATTTAAAATGCTAAGGTTAGTATATCTGACATAGGATATAGAGAGGTGATAAAATGAGTCGTAATTTCAATCATCAAGAAATTGAATTACTAGCTCCAGTAGGTAACTTTGAAATTTTTAAAGATCTAGTTAACAGTGGTGCTGATGCTTTCTTTTTTGGTGGTAAGTTATTAAACATGCGTATGCACCGTAAAGCTTTTAATTTTTCTAATAATGAGATTAAAGAAGCTGTACATATGGCACATTCCCTAGATAAAAAGGTTTATATTACAGTAAATAATCTTTTTAGCCAAGAAGATTTAGAAGCTGCTAAAGATTATCTTCTTTTTCTCAATGACATACAACCAGATGCTCTTATTATTCAAGATTATAGTTTATTTAAAATAATAGATTCTCTCAATTTACAACTCAATCTTCATTCATCAGTGATGATGAATGTTCATAACTTAGCTTCCATTAAGAGATTGCGTCAGCAAGGTGTTAGTCGAATTGTTGCATCTAGAGAAATGGATTTAAGGACCATTAAAACTCTTCATAGTCAAACCGATATGGAATTTGAATATTTCACCCATGGAGACATGTGTATTGCTCACGGATCACAATGTCACTACAGTGGAATGCTCTTTGGTAACAGTAGTAATAGAGGACTTTGTATGAAACCCTGTCGTTGGTCTTTTCGTACAAAAAAAGATGGCAATGTCTATCCTACTGAATATCCTATGGCAGTTAAGGATCTTTCCATGTATGAATATTTGCCTGAAATGATTGACGCAGGTATTGTTTCTTTTAAAATCGAAGGTCGTATGCGTGATGCAGATTATTTACTGCACTTAATTAACTGCTATGGTGATGCTTTAGATCGTTATATCCATGATCCATTTGGATATGATAGAAAGAAATCTACTGAAATGATATACAACAAAAGAAAACGTGATTTATCGACAGCTTATGCTTTTGGTAATCCTGGATTAGTTAATATTAATAGGCGTTATGAAGGTACTGGTGTATTTTATAGCCATGGTAAAGTATTTAGTAAACCTATTGAAGAAACAGAAATCTCTAAAGAACGTGTAGAAAAAATAAAAGAAGTATTAACTACCCATCGTAAGAATTCACTTCAATCTCCTGTCGCTTTGAGTATTAAAGTCAATTCTTATGAGCAGGCAATAATAGCTCTAGAAGAAGGTGTTGACAGCCTATATCTATCTGGGGATGTCTTTGAACCATCACAGCCTTTTACTATTACAGAAATACAAGATTTAGCTGCTAAAAAAGGACAAACAAAGCTCTACTTAGGTTTACCTAGAATGATGTACGAAAATGATTTCTCACGTTACAATCATGTTTTAGAACACAATGCATTGGGTATTGATGGTCTTCTAGTAACGAACCTAGGCGCTATTGATCATTTTAGAGGAGCTGTTCCTGAATTAATCGGTGATTATAGCCTCAATCTTTATAATGCTGTATCAGCAGACTACTTAAAAGAAGAGGGGCTTACAACAGGGACTTTATCCATTGAAGCACCTTTAAAAGATATTATCGCTACGGTAGAAGGAACCCAACTACCTACTGAGGTCATCGTACAAGGTTCTCCAGTTGTTATGTATTTGGAACATGACCTTTATGAGAATACAAAGGTATTAGACCCTATTGGCGAAGAAGATAACCTTCATGTGGATAACAATATTTTAGTACTTGTTAATGACAAAGGTTATGAACATCCCGTCTATCGTGAAGCTGCTACTGGTCGTAACCATATGACGACTTATAAAGATATATGCTATTTGCCCTTCTTAAAGGAATTAATTGAAGTTGGCGTCAAACAAGTGCGTATCGAAGCATGTCACTATAGTGATGAAACGCTGAAATCTATGATACAATGTTATAAAGAAGCACTACAAAATCCTGCTCAATGTGAAGAGCTCTATAATCATTTAAAAACCACTAACGCTAGTTTTACATTAGGCGCTTTACAATTTAATTAACGATTATTATACCTGGTTGAAAGGGGGCTTCCCATGGATCATTATATTGGACCAGAGAAAATTATTGAGAAGAAAAAAGACTACCTTTATCCCTGTAGTCACCATTTTTATAAGTATCCACCTCAAATCGTTAAAGGTGATATGCAATACCTTTATGATGAAGATGGTAAACGCTACCTAGATTTTTTTGCAGGGGTATCTGTTATGAACTGCGGTCATTGTAATCCTGAAATCCTGAAGACTACTATTGAACAACTCAGTACATTGCAACACACAACAACCATTTACTTGACCCAGCCTATCGTCGATTTAGCAGAAAAAATGGCTACCATATTACCTGGCGAATTAAAAAGATCCTTTTTTTGCTGTACAGGTTCTGAAGCTAACGAAGGAGCATTACTATTAGCACGCCTCCATACTGGAAAAAAGAAATTTATTACTCTAGAGAAAAGTCTTCATGGCCGTACCCATCTAACAATGAGTGCAACTGCTATTCCTATGTGGCGAGCTGACCCTTATTTGTCATCAGAAGTCCTAACAGCTCCAGGAATCGATCCCCTTGACTTAGAAAACTCAGCAAAGAGTTCTCTTAAGGCTATAGAGTCCATACTAGCAGAAGATGATGATATTGCCGCCTTAATTATCGAACCCATCCAGGGCAACGGCGGTATCATTACACCTCCTGATTGGTATTTCAAAGAACTGTATCATCTTATTCATCAGCATGATGCTTTACTCATAGTTGATGAAGTTCAGACCGGCTTTGCTCGTACTGGTAGGATGTTTGCAATTGAGAACTTCGAAGTAATTCCTGATATTATGACCATGGCTAAGGCTCTTGGTAATGGTATACCTATTTCAGCATTCTGTACGACCGATGCAATAGCTTCTTCCTTTACAAAACCTTCTGCTTCAACACTTGGTGGTAATCCAGTAGCCTCCAAAACGGCCTTAGCAGTTCTTGACTACATTGAAAGAAACGACTTAAGTACTGCTGCAAGAGAATTAGGTCATCTTCTTAAAGATGGCTTACTAACTCTAAAAGAAAAACATTCATTAATAGAAGATGTTCGTGGTATAGGTCTTATGTTAGGTGCAGAACTTATTAGAGAGGATGGAACTCCCGCTTCTGAAGAAACAGATGCTATCTTAGAATACATGAAAGATCATGGTATTTTAATCGGTAAGAATGGGTTATGTAGAAATGTTTTAGCCTTCCAACCTCCATTAATTGTCACTGAGGAAGATGTAAATACTGTGCTTGAAAACTTAGATCATGCTTTTAGTGAACTAGAAAAATAGTTAAGAAAGCTGCCTTACCAGGGATATTTCCTATGGTAAGACAGCTCACACTCAATTTTTTTACTCAACTCTTCGTAAAAAACTTTTTTTCAACAGTTCTTACCTCTCATCTTTTCCATTCACTTTAATTAAAAGCAACTCTTTATCATTATAGATATTACCCTTATTCTTTATCTTATTTTTCTCAATCCACATATTCAGTGAATTAAGATGATCCAGTGTAAATACACGTTCATTAACAGATTCACCCTCTTCATTAACTACCTTGTTTATTCTAAATAAGATTGTGGTTCCAGAACTATAATCGCTAACATGACATTCAATACTATCAATTTTTCTTAATTCACCTGTTTCAACACTAACTATAGCAAAATCTGATTTTAGATATTCTGCGATTGCTTCCTGAACATATAGACTACTATCCTCCTCTAATGTAGGACTAAATCTTAAAGAATAACCAATATCAATATCAAAAATTGTATTAGTAGTTACATCTAACGTAATAACATCTGGCGCTTGGTAAGGTACCTGGTAAGGTTGACAATCTTCTAGTAAGAAATGAACTCCACCTACAGCTTCATTGCCTGCTACGTCTTTCACATATATTGGTTCATCAACTAATGTTACTTCAACATCTCCTGCGTAATTTAGATCCGTTAATTGTATTTGAATACAGTATTTAAAGTCTAGAAAAGTTTGGTTGACAGAAGCTACATGATAATCGATACCTGCTACGGCAGGATGGTCCATCTCTAATGTAAAATCATGTACTACGTCATCAGTATTCTCAAGTCTCTCAGTGAATGGCACCATGATACTATGAGTTGATTCATCATAAAACATCACATGCATATCATCTTCTTGTGCTACTTCAGGAGCATACTGATCATCAGCTTTAATATGATCATCTTGATTGAGTTCCACCTTAATACCATATCTATTAGTGTCCACATACTGTTGATCCACTGTATGGATATAGATACTGTAGTCATCAATCAAGATATTATTACCTTGACTATCCAGCTCTTGCCATTTAGCATCATGAGTAAAACGACTTTCATTATCGTCTTTAACCTCAAGAATAATCTCAGTCTGAGTAGGGGTATTTACATAATCGACTTCCAAGAAACTAGTTATATCTCTTCTATTCCCTTTATCATCAACAGCTTCAATGATAAAGTCATCTCCATAAAACTCATCAACTATAAGCGATAATGTAAGCCTCGCATCAGTTGCTGAAATGACTCTAAAGCCTTTTTCTTCATCCATACCAATAGTATCTTCATTACTTATTCTTTCATAGTCAAATTTTCCTGATAAATCTAAAGTTTTATTACCAGCTTTATCACTTACACGTGCCATAAAGATAGTACCAGAATCTCTAAATTTATAATCATCATTACTATTAACTAATAACTCTAACATATACCCATTGTCTACTATACTTACACTTAATTCGTCTTCAATTTCATTAAGATCAATAACTTTTTCTTCCCACTTATCCTCTGAATGATTATATGCCATCATTTCAACACGATAATTAGCAAGATTATTAATGGCATATTCACTACCATCTGCCAACATTTCTTCTTGGAATGCGATAACAAGAAGGTATTCTGGTTCATTAACAAAAAGCCCTGCACCAAAGTTTTCAAAATTAGGGGGAGTGTCATCAGCCTCAAATTCAATTACTTCACTCTCCATCTTGTAACCGTATAGATCTTTTACACCCGCAACCCCCAAGCTATAGCTTCCTGACGTAATGGGCTCGTTTAATTTTAGAACCACTACTTCTTGATCTACTTGAATAGTATTAATAAATGTTGCTATCTGATCACCGTCTTTTTCCAATTCATAATTATCATTATTTGATGCTGTTTTGATATCTACATCTTCGCTGAAAGTAAGTATTAACTCTTTCAACTCTTCACCAAACTTAATATTCTGAATTACTGGATATTCGCCATTATCCTCCTTTTTCACCTTTATGAATAGTAAATCTTTATCGTTGTAGATGTCATTGGTATTCTTAATACTATTTTTTTCGATAACCAGATTTGATGAACCTTCTCTATCCAGTATATATGCATCTTCAAGAGTAATTTCACCATTTATGTCATAGATTTTATCAACCATAAATCTAATGACTTTATAAGAACTTATATCAATCTCAAATTGGATATCATCAGCTTTAATCATCCTACTTTCATCAGCTTTTAAATTCAGTAATTTAAATTCTGTTGTTAGATAGGTATTGATGTATTCTTTAATACTATTTATGCTATCCTTATTAAGTCCTTGGTTAAATTCTAGTGTATAGTACTCATCTTCTTTAAATGTATCCATATCCGTCATATCTAAGGTTATAACTTCTGGCTTCACATTAACGGAGTAGTTTACCTCTCCTGATAAAGATTGAGTTAAGTTACCAGCACTGTCACTTAATCTTTGCATATAAATAGTACCGTTTTCTCTAAACCTGTAACCACTGGTGCTATCAACAGCTAGCTCTAGTATATGATCATCACCATCAACATAAGAAGTAATGCTTACTACATC
Organism: Vallitalea okinawensis; assembly: GCF_002964605.1. Classification (NCBI taxonomy): domain Bacteria; kingdom Bacillati; phylum Bacillota; class Clostridia; order Lachnospirales; family Vallitaleaceae; genus Vallitalea; species Vallitalea okinawensis. The sequence continues at coordinate 249,358 of NZ_PQDH01000004.1, read as the reverse complement.
TTCAATGGTATCTATTCCAATAACTATATCTTTCCACTCTTTCTCAGAAGCATAGAACTGTTGCATATCTATGCGATAATTATCTAAATTGGTAATAGAGTAGATCGTATTATCAACTGCCATACTTTCATTGAAGTTTATAACAAGTTTATATTGATTACCATCAACCAATAGTTGTGCTTCCATTTTTTCAAAGCTTGGTGGAATTAAATCATCCCCCTCAAAATCAAATTGCTTCATATTCATTACATTTCCATGTAGGTCTTCAATACCTTCGACAATGATACTATAACTTCCTGAAGTGATAGGGTCATTCAAGAATAACATAACTTCTTTGTCATCAACATGAATTGAAGTAATAAATGATGTCATCTCATTGCCTTCTTTAAACAACTTGTAGTTGCTCTCATCCTGAGCTGTTGTTATAGCTATTTCTTCACCAAAGATCAACACTAATTCTTCTTCTGATTCACCAAGTGTAATATCTACAAGTACTGGATCAACATCATCAGCTTGTACTTTGATTAATAATAAATCTTTATCATTAAAGATACTGTGTACATTCTTTATTTTATCTTTCTCAATCCATAAATCTGATGAATCATTATGGTTGAGTGCATATGCATCTTCGTTAGCTAATTGCCCATCAGGTTTATAGACTTGACTAACCATAAATTTAATGGTTGTTGTATCATCTGTTTCAACATTGAAAATAATATCCTCGGTTTTAATGATACGTTCTTCGTTCTTTTCTAAATTTGTCATTTTCAAGTCTGTTGTCAGATACTCTGTAATCCATTCTATAATATCATTAATACTATCTTCATGAAGTTTTTGGTTAAATATCAATGCATGATATTCGTTTTCCTCAAGTTTTTCAGTATTAGTAGCATCTAGAGTAACAACCTCTGGTCCTTCTGTAGGTTGATAGATACAGTCTTGCAATTCACCATAAGCATCTCCAATAGCTTGATTACCTGCTATATCTTTGATATATAGTGGTTCTGTTTCCATAATCACTTCTATATCTCCTGCAAAATCATAATCTGTAAGCTGTATTTTAACACAGTATTTATAACCTTCGTAAGTTTCATTGAAAGCTGTCACTTTATAGTCGATTCCAGGTGTTGTTTCTCTTCCATCAACATATGACATCTCTAATGCGAAATCAACTACTGCATAATCTGAATTCTGTAGTTCCTCAGTAAATGGAATCATGATACTATGGCTTAGCTGATCATAGAGCATAACATAATCATCAGCATTTCGAAGGACTTCCGGTGCATATTTATCCTCAGCAACAATATGATCCTCTTTATCCAGTTCAACTTTTTGTCCATATTGGTTTTCAGTGTCCACATATTGCTGATCTATCGTATGGATATATATACTGTAGCCTTCACTTTCTAAGCTCCCCACCTCTTGCCATTTAGCATCATAGGTAAAATATCCTTCTCCTTCATCCTTAACTTCTATAATCATTTCTGTCATATCAGAAAGTTCTTCATAATCAATATCTAAATATTCTGTAATATCTTTTAATTGACCAGACTCATCTATGGCTTCAATAATGAAATCTTCATCATCAAAATAATCAATGAGCTCTTCCAATGTTAATCTAGCTTCAGTGGCCGAAATAATTCTAAATCCTTCTTCGTTATCCATACCAATAGTATCTTCTGATGTTACTCGATGATAATCTATTTCACCTGATAGAGCTTCTGTTCTATTACCAGACTGATCATAAACACGTGCCATATATATTGTGCCAGAATCTCTAAACGCATAGTCTTCTCCACTTTCTAATATGATCTCAAGTTTGGTATCATCATCTACCACATCAAGACTTAGTACATCACTAATATCATCAAGGTTAATGCTCATATTTTCCCATTGATTTTTGTAACTATTGTATTCCTTCATGTCAACAAGATAGTTAGAAGGATTTGTAATCGAATAGATACTGTCATCTGCCAGCATTTCTTCTTTGAAATCAATGACTAGAAGCTGCTCGTCATCAAAAACAAATAATTGGGCTTCAAAATCATCAAAATCTGGAGCAGTCATATCATCAGCATTAAATTCAAGGACCGTTTTCTCCATTGCATTTCCATATAAATCCTCGATATCTTTAACGCACATACTATAGTATCCAGAAACAATTGGATCCCTTAATGTTAGAGTGACTTTCTTTTCATCCAAATTAATGTATCTAATAAATGACTTAACTTCATCATTATTTTCATCAAATAACTCATAATTGGATTCATCAGTCACTGTAGAGATATCTAATTCTTTATTAAAAGAAAGTATTAACTCTTTCTCAGATTCAAACTTAATATCTTCAAGCACTAGTTGTCCTAAGTCAATCATAACCTCTATTTCCATCTTAAGCTTATTATCATTCTTGTTTCCCCATAGGTCTTCTACAGCTTCTTCTTTAACAAAGATATAGTAGTAACCCCCTGGCATAATCCGCTCTGTTCCAAAATCAACGATGATTTCACTTCTATTCATACCAAAACTTAAGTGCTCAGCATGGTTACTGACATTAGTATGATAAACTTCTTTTTCATCTGGCAATGCTTTTAATGTATCATCAAAAATAAGGGTCACTTTACTGGGATTAGCATTTTTATAGTCAACTATTTGAGGACTAGATGTATCACGTGCTATATCAAATTCAAATTTTTTTTCATCAAATATATAACCGGCATAATCTTTGTACTTAGAGTTAATGTCTAATGTATAGTGCTCTTCATCAAAATCAACATACCATGTTACATAAACTATTGTATTATGATTCTCAAATACTACGTCATCAACACCCTTTTTATCCCCCTCTTGATCTTTTAGAATAAATGGTGCTTTTAACTCTAACATTGATAGATAATCAACGTTCATTGGCTCACTAAAAGTAATTTCAATAGTATCTTTACCTACAACTTTTGCATCTATTACTTCCGGGAACTCTTTGTCTATAAACTGGATTTCTCCTTCATACAAATCCATTTCCTCTTTGTAAGTGCTAAGAATATCTTTAACTTCTATTTTAGTTTTTGCTCGCTGTTTAACGGGATCTTTTAACGTGATTTGTACAATACGACTATCCACTAACTCATAATAAGCTCCATCTAAATCAATTTCATCCATATGATAATTATCTTCATCAGTTGCTGATAATTCATCTACGTCCTTATTGAAAATAACTTCAAATTGTTTAAGATTAAGGGGATTGATTTCTTCAACACCAAATTCTTCAGGGCGTATTAATCCATATTCTACTGCCTTATCTTTATCAACAATACCTTCATTCACCATCTTTTGTACTAATGTTATATCGTCACCATGAATCTTGGTTTGTAGAAGTTGATAAGCAATATCAACAAAAGTCCCTCTTAATACACCAGGTGTATTGAAGTCAATGAGATCATCAGGTTGTATAAGATTTAATGTTAACCCTAACTCAGGTGCGAGTTTCCAAGTATCTTCATACTCTAAAATATTTAGCAAAAAGGTAATAACTTCATGCATAGTTACTTCACGCTGTATACCAAATTGAGTGGGAGAAATTCCTTTTGTTAAACCTAAGGCCTTAGCCTTAGCTATCCAAGGGGCTGCCCAATGGTCTACTGGCACATCATCAAAACTTTTACTTCCTTCATCTAAGTCATCTTTTGTATATCCTTTTAATCTCAATACTAACACTAATGTTTCTTCCCTTGTTAATATATTTTCAAGACCTAATGAACCATCTTCATAACCTTCAATGATTCCTAATTCTTTCAGTACTAGAGCTTTATCAATTGTAGTCATTGCAAAGGTGGTCATTGTTGATAACGCTATTGTTAGAACCATCAAAATGGCTAGTAATTTCTTCAGCATAAAACTCCTCCTATATGATATTTTTTTATATACAATAGTATATGTAATCTCACCTCAGAAGGTTAGTATATGCTGTAATATAATGTATAATAAAGCAACCAAGATTCTAATTTTATAGAATCTTGGTTGCTAAATCTATTACACTATCTATTTATGGTTAATTGTTTTTGAAGTTTGTATTTTTGTTTCAAAACTATACTTCTAATTTGTTCAACTGTCCAGTTATAACAATAGGCAATAACAAAGGATAATGGTATTGTTATCAATATTTTTAATGTTACATGTAGCAATATAGAACTAATATTCAATACATTAATCACCTCATTAGCCACCACGATCACAAATGGATGACAGAAGTAGACAACCATTGTGAGTTTTGCTAGTTGTGTAAGCAACCTCTTAGGAAATCTATACACTTGTTGCCGACATAAGATAAATAAAACTAAAATTACCGATAAACAGAACCCAGTCCAAAATAAGGGGATCTTTAGCAATGTAGAATTTCCATAACCATAATACATGAAATTGGCTACTCCATAAAGAATAGTCATTATAGTACCTATCATGTAAATGCTAACTTTTTTCCAGTGCGATAGAGGTACTTTTCTTGATTGAAAGTAGCTACTTGTATAAATACCTGATATGAAAAACGGGAAATAGGTCATAAAAAATCGATCGCTATAAGGCATGGTATTTTTATACACAAAATAATAGATGAGGTATAAAACGAGTGATCCACCTACTACCCAAAAAGCATTGAACCTCTTTACTGCCCATTTTATGGGTATGAAGAGTATATAAAATTGAATGATTATCGGAATAAAGTATAAATGATAAGACATCTCTCCGAGAAGTAAATATTTGAAGTACAATTCAAGTGTATATATACGCGTATTCGTAAGTATATAGATTAAAAAAAAGATATTTGACCATAACAGATATGGTAGTAAAACAGTATGAATTCTTTTAACTGTAAATCCTTTTATTGTCACTTGTTGATGTCCATAAGCGCTATAAAGACTAAATCCACTGATGAAAATAAAGGCTGGCACTGCAAAACTCATGACACGATTGATTGTTACTAGTATTAAATTCACTATATCATCTACGGGTCCTGCTAAAACAAAAGCTGTACAGTGGATTATAATGACTGCTATACAGGCACTGATACGGAACAAGTCGATTTCATATAATCGTTGTTGCATATGAACACCCCCACAGTAATATCCTAACACAGAATTTTATATGATGCCATAATGGTACTCTAAAATTTAAATATTTAACCAATAGTGACATGAAAAACACATCAAGTATGCAAATATTGCATACTTGATGTGTTTTTCTATAATCTTATTAGTATCTGTTAAGGTGTAGCAGATGTTGTTGCGTCCACAAAAGTAAATTGAATTTCTCTTTCACCTGCTAATTGATCCTGTGAATCATATACTTTAATGATTAGTTGGACATCGTCTTGATTAAAGTTTGTAAAATCAATGGTTGCATTATAAGGCATCTTTGTAGCTGTCTTAAATAAGGTGCCATTGATATAATACTCCACTCGATTAATAAAGGGGTCATAGATACCTGCATAGGTACTTAATGTCATAGGTTCTTTGTCAATGACTTGGGTATCCATTAACTCATCAAATTTAACTGATGACTCTTGACCTACTTTTGATAAATAGTAAGGTTGATTAATTACCTCATTATAAACTGAATTTGCATTAATGTGATCTAATCGGTAATGATCGTGATCTTCATTGGTGTCGAAGTAATTAATGGCTTTTATATTTGGATAGAGGCGAGGTAAGTAATGGTAAATTCTCTCCATATTGTTTTGATACCATGCATCAAAATTTCTCTCTGGAGATACTTTAGCCCAGTAAGCCACTGCTCCTTCTGATATCATGATAGGTTTTCTATCACCATAGGCACTATAAATATGTTGCAGCTTATTCAGTGGGTTCATATCATAGTTCGATAAATCCGTATGGGCATTACCATCTGGTACAGCATAGGAGCTCACGCCTACCCAATCCACATAATCATCCCCTGGATAATATGCCTCATAATTATCGTAAGGTATATCATTCGGTGACCATAACATCACAACATTAGGTGCCTCTTCTGCCATGATGTCATGAACCAGTTGAAACTTTTCGATATAAAGTTCTGGCTGCAAGCCCCACTCTACCCAATTTCCATTCATTTCTCCACCAAAGCGTAAGAAAATAGGAATACCAGCCTCTTTAGCATCACTTGCCCATTGTCTGATGTAGGTATCATCCTTCACTTGTTCTAACCCTGCTGAAGGCTCCATAGCTACTTGAAGCGCTCCACCAGATTCTTTTATATTCGATGTTAGTTGCTTGGGTAATTGAGATTTTCCATATGTTGCATAGGTAAGAATCATGCTATGAGACTTATTAAAGGTCTCTTTAATTTTATCTGGATCAACGTATCCCCATGTCGTTAAGCGTTCATCAAATTCACCGTAAATACCTATGTATGCACCGTTTACAGGTATATAATGGTCTTGCTTTGCTTTTATTGTATTGGTTTCTACAGTTTTTTCAACAAATACTCGGATGACTGTTCTTAATTGATCTGCTTTATTTTTAGTCTGCACGACACCCCAATTCAAATCAGTATTTTGATAAGCCAAATGGCTTTTATCGTAATATTGAACTGCTAAAGGTCTATTGATAGCCCCACCATTGAAGTTACCAGCGTAATAATCACCAATCTTTTCAAGGTACATGGCATAATTGGTCCAGTTCATTTTCTCTGGTTGGTTTTCGTATAGTTCCACTAGGTTCAACCATGATTTAACAGCTTCATCATAGTTCTTTTCTTTAACCATTTCATTTGCAAGTTTCATATTATCCCAAATTGCATCAGCTCTTACTTCCATTAACATTTGTGATGAAAAGAGAAAAATCATGCAGAATATGATAATAAAATAAGATTTCAGCCTCTTCTTCATTTAATCACCTCATTATCTCTAGATTTATAATCAGTACTTTATTGGCCTTATAATTATTATTATACAATAAAGATTATACATATTACAACAAAAAACAAGTCTGTAAGAAATATTATCTTACAGACTTGAGCTTACTTGTTTTTAGTCTTAGATTTTCTACCAAAAGTGCCACCAATCCACGTTGTTAGTGGTATGGCTGATATTAAACCAATACTACCTGCTACAGCTCGAACAATTTCAGATGCTATCATATCCATATTGAGAATCTCAGCTATGGATACGTTATAAGCAATAAATAGGAGTAACAAATGAATAGATCCACCAACATAAGCCAATATCAGTGTATTGGACATAGATCCCATGATATCTTTACCTACATTCATCCCAGATCGAATTAATTGTTTGGTAGAAATCTTAGGAGAATGTTCTTCGATTTCCCACATGGCAGAAGCTACTGATAAAGCAACATCCATAACTGCACCTAGAGCACCTACTATAATCCCAGCTAATAAAATACCTTTAAAATCAAGGTGTCTATTTTGAGGGATATAGGCCAGCATCTGAGCTTGGTCATCACCAAGACCTGTTAGCATAGCTACTTGACTAACAATTCCAGCAACACATGCTGCAACCAATACACCTCCAATTGTACCTAAAATAGCTGTACGCGTTTTCTTATTCCAACCACTTATAACAATAAGTGAAAATGTTGTCGTGACAGAAACCACACCCACAGTCACCAATAATGGGTTGAAGCCATTTAAAATTAAAGGTAACATCACCAGACCTATCATTAAGACAGTAAAAGTAAGTGTTACTACGGCTTTAAATCCTTTAAACCCTCCGACAAGAACCAGTATACCTAAATAAGCTATAACCAACCATAGGATTGCTCCATCTCGAGATCTTTCATAAATATGGATATTTCCCACTTTTCCTTCATCTGTTTCAAAAAGATAAATATACATTTTATCGCCTACATCAAAAATTAATCGATAAGGATTAACCATTTCAACTGTATTTCTTACAGTATATTCTTCTCCCTTATGGTCACCTTCTAGAATTTGTATGTATAGATGCTGGTATCTTATATCTTGTTGAATCATGATGTCAGGTCGTTCTTCCTTTGTGTCATCCAGGTCTATCCGAATAACTTTTGCTTTAACAACATCATACTCTGGTTCTGCCATATCTTCTTCATAATACTCAGCAAGATTTCCATACTTCTTATCTTCTGTTATATCATCATTTTTTAATGCAGTACAACCTGTAAAAGCTAATAGCATAATGCAACTTAGAATTAATAGTTGATGTCTCATGTTCAATACTCCTTATTTTGTGTAGGAAAGCTCTGTGTTTTTTGCAATGTGACGCTAGTCACCTTTCTTGGTGGTAATAGAAAAGCCTTTAACCTAGAAGGCAAAAGGCTTTTTCATATATGATTTTATTGTGCAGGAACTAATAGTGTTTCACCAACAAAAATCATATGAGGATTTTCTAAGCTGTTCATTTCAGCTAAAGTTTCATAAGATGTGCCATAAGCTTCTGCGATTTTCCAAAGAACATCGCCATCTTGAATTGTATACGTTTCAGTATCAACTTCAACTACTGAAATAACATCTACAGTAGGAGCTACCACTTTATCTACTGATTTGAAAGCTTTAACAAGCTCATCTCTGATAGGAACAAATGTATCAACTACATTAGTTGCATCTGAGAAGTCATACTTATCTCCACCACCTAGGATGAAGTCATTTGTAACTAATGTATACGTTGCATCCATATCGATTGGCGTTCCATCTTCTAAAGTGATGCTAACTATTCTGTTCTCATATTCTTTTGATGGATCGTAAACAACTTTTACTCCAGCAAATTGACCATCTGTCATGAAGTCAGCTTCAATACCATGATCAACTAAAGCTTTTAAGTGAGCACCTGTTACTTCCATAGTTACTAATTTGTTATCGTATGGCATTACTTCGTACATATCACCCATAGTGATTGTACCTTCTTCAAGAGTTTTTCTTAAACCGCCACCATTAGTTAAACCAATTTGAACACCTGTAGATTTTCTCATTAAATCACAAACCCAGTAACCAAGTGTTGAAACATTTTTATCGCTTCTATCATGAGATAAAGTACCCTCTAATTGACCTACTACCTCACCAGCGATAGGTTCAAAATCTTGCTCATACTTGTCATATACTGCTTTTGTATCTGCATCTTCAATAATATCAGATGATATTTTATAAACAGCAGTTACAGATGGAGTAATTGCTTTAACGCTTTGATCTTCATTTAACTCGATTGAGATTTTACCAACTGAACGACCATTTTTGTAAGCTTGAACTACTGGTACACCATTTATATAACCAGCAACTGTTGTATGAGAGTGTCCAGTGATAACTGCATCAAGACCTTCAACTGCACATAAAGCTTCAATTTCTTCACCTGTTACAGGTAGTGTGGGATCGCTTCCATAGGCATCTTGGTATGCTGCTACGTGAGTTAACGCGATGATGACATCTGGAGTACCTTCTTCTGCATTACCTGCTTTTAAGTAATCGATCCAGATCTTTGCAGCTTCTTCAGCAGTTTTGAACTCTAAATTAGCTACGTTTTCAACTTTTGTTTGATAAGCAGTTTGAACTGTTGATAATCCGATAAATGCAATTTTCTTACCTGCTACTTCTTGAATAAGATAAGGTTGCGCCCATGAAACTGGTTCACCTGTTGCTTTATCGTAAATATTCGCTGCTAAGAATGGGAAGCCACCCTCTTCAGCCCATTGTGCAATTCTATCAACACCCCAGTCAAATTCATGGTTACCCACTGAGGATGCTACTACACCCATAGCTTTATACATTTCGTTAACTGGAGCACCAAATGTTAAGTTAGAAATTGCAGTACCTTGATAACTGTCACCAGCTGCAACAACAACTGTGTTAGGGTTTAATTGCTTTTGCTCATTAACATAGCCAACCATTTTAGCCATACCAATGTTTTTTCCACTTTCTTTTACATTACCGTGGAAGTCATTTACTGAAAGGATATCAATAACATTTTCTACTTGCTCAACAGCCTCTGGTGCTGTCTCTGTAACTGTTGTTTCTGTTGTTGTAGTTGTTGTATCTCCTTCAGCTAAAACTAATCCTGTTGTCATACTGAAGAACATTGCTACAACTAACATCATACTAGTTAATTTTTTCATTATGTACTTCATGCTTTCCCCTCCGATAAAATTTTGTTATACTGCCTAAATCCTATCTCCTTAAAATAGAAAATATATTTAAACATGTACAATTATATCTTAATTCTATTACATAATTTTGTCAATGAAATCTCTCAAATTATGGCTAATAAGTTGCTTTATCAATAAGTATTCCATTGTTTTTTATACTATACTATAAGTACTAATTAATCTTGCCTATTTTCTTAAGTTTATAACACACTATTATTATTTTATTAAAATGACAAATAACTATACTTATAAAATTTAAAATTATTTTAGACTTTTTTCTTTAGCCATGCGTCTATTATATGTAAGGAGGTGCGAAACCAATGTCGACAGTACCTAATAAGCATGATCAACTTATTGTAGATTATATAAAAGAGCATCAGAATGATTTTTACATATTAGCATACGGTTATGTTAAGAATCGAGAAAGTGCCCTGGATATTGTTCAAGAGTCCATCTTAAAGGCTTTATCTTCGTCTGGTAGACTAAAGGACTCATCATCAATCAAAACATGGTTTTATCGTATACTGGTTAACACAAGTATATCCTATATAAGAAAGAATAAACGTATCATCTATTTTGATGAAGTACCAGAAATAGAGTCCCCAGTTAACACTCATATTGATATTAACTTTGATCTCTATAACGCTGTGGATCAGTTGGATACCAAACATAAATCAGTTATTATACTACGTTACTTTGAGGATATGAAAATAGAAGATATCGCTTTTATACTTCATACTAACGTCAGTACTGTTAAATCCCGAATATATAATGCCATAAAAAAATTAAAAAAAATTATGGAAGGGGACATTTAAGCATGGAAAATAAATTAAAAGATGCAAGACAATATTATAAGAATATAGAGATTCCAGAGGAGCTGAATATTATGATAGATAAAACTTTAAATACAGATAGAAAATCAAATAAAGGTAAGCGTACTCTAATAGCTGCAAGTATTACAGGTGCATTAGTTTTATCAACCTTTACTATTGGGCTTAATTCAAGTCAAGTATTCGCTAAAACTATGAGTGAAGTGCCTGTCATCGGTAGTATTGCAAAAGTGTTGACCTTTAAAGATTTTGAAATTCATAGTGATGTTGTTGAAGGTGAAGTGACAATACCTGAAGTTGATGGTTTGGATTCTGTAAGCTTCGAAGAAAAAGTTAATACTGAAATTCAAAAGAAGATGGATTTAGTTTTAGAAGAAGCTGAGTTAAGAGCCCAAGAATATAAAGAAGCTTATTTAGAAACTGGTGGTACCGAAGAAGATTTTAGACCTGTAGAAATCTTCATTGATTACGAAGTTAAACATTCCTCAGAAGAACTCTTATCTTTTGTCATTGTTAAGGGTGAGAATTTAGGTTCAGCATATAATGAGACTTTTTATTATAACCTTGACTTGAAATCCAATAATACTTTGACTTTGGTAGACTTCTTCGGTGAAAACTATATTGATTATATTAATCAAGAAGTTATTAAACAGATTGAAGAGCGGACCGCAAAAGGTGAAGCATTCTTTGAAGGTGATATGGGATTCCAAACTATAGCAGAAAACCAGAACTTCTACATTAATGAAGATGGTCAAGTAACTGTTGTTTTTGCCAAATATGAAATAGCCCCAGGAGCAATGGGACAACAGGAGTTCATTATCGAGTAACATAAGAAGCTAAAGATAAGAAATAGCGCACTAGATTTGTCTAGTGCGCTGATTTTATCCTATGGGAACGCTGATTTTTAAGCTTGATCTTGGTATTGTAATTGATACAATCGATAATAAATACCCTTTTTAGCTAACAACTCTTGATGGTTACCCATCTCACGGATCTTTCCTTTATGAAGAACAATGATCTTATCTGCATGTTGTATTGTTGATAAACGGTGAGCAACTACCAATGTCGTTCTCCCCTCCATCAACTTCTCAAGAGCATCTTGAATCAACTGTTCTGTTTCTGTATCAATGTTAGCTGTTGCTTCATCCAAAATGAGTATGGATGGATCAAAAACTAAGGTACGTGCAAAGGATAATAGTTGGCGCTGACCAGCAGATAAGGTAGCACCCCTTTCATAAACCTTTTCATCGTACTTATCCGGCAATTTCTGAATGAAATAATCAGCATTGACATACTTCGCTGCCTTCTCAATATCTTCCCTGGATATCTCTTCATTCCTCAACCGAATATTGCTTTTGATATCCCCTGTAAAAAGGAACACATCTTGTAACATCTGACCAATATTCTTTCTCAACTTGTCTTTATCATAATCTCTTACATTAACCCCATCAACTGATATGTTACCCTTTTGAACGTCATAATAGCGACTAATAAGATTGAGTATCGATGTCTTACCTGCACCTGTCGCACCTACAAAGGCTACAGTTTCTCCTGGTTCTACAGAGAAAGATACATCTCTAAGTACCCATTCTTCATCCTCATAAGCAAACCAAACATTCTTGAAGTCAATTTTACCTTTTGCTTGTGCAAGCGGCTTTGGTTCTTCTTGATTGACAATAGCATCTTCTGAATCTAATACGGTGAATATTTTCTCAGCAGAAGCCATGGCTGACTGTAAGATATTAAACTGTTCAGCAAGTTCTTGAATAGGTTGGAAGAACTTATTAATGTACTGTAAGAAAATCACCAATGTTCCAATGGTCACAGCACCTTTTAAAACTTCGTTACCTCCAAATCCGATGACTAAACATATCCCGATAATGTATAGGGCGTACATCATAGGTCGATAGATTCCAAAAAGAAGAAGTTCTTTTATATGGGACTGACGAAGCTTTTTATTGATGGTTTTAAATTCATCATAGACTTCCTCTTCCTTGGAGAAAATCTGAATAATTTTCATACCTTGTATATGCTCTGATAGAAAGGCATTGATCTTAGATAATCTAGTACGTACTACCCGGTAATTCTCTCTTGAAAACTTCTTATAAATGAAAGTTAAGATAACAATTACAGGTAAAATGGTCAGAACAATAACGGACAATTTAGCATTCAAACTAAACATCATCGCCACTATTCCTATAAGTAAGAACACATTTTTAATGGAATTGGCAATAACACTGGTGTACATCTCATTAAGTGTTTCCGTATCATTTGTAACCCTTGTTACAAGTGTTCCTACAGGATGACTATTAAAATAATGAATGGATCGACTTTCTATATGACCAAACACTTCATTTCTGATATTATAAATAATTTTCTGTCCTGTATGTTGAAGTAATACTGCTTGAAAATAACCTGTAACCATACCTATAATAAGGAGAATAAGGTAAAAGAGCACCAATTCCATTAAACTGGATATATCCAGTTTTCTTAATGCAACAATAGCATCTTCATTTAACTGAAGAGCATCATAGCTCTTATTATTGATGGTAAGTATATCCCCAGCAACTTCAATTTCACTTTCCTTACTTTTCAATTGCTTAAATTCCAATACTTCATCTCGTGTAACATGAGGAACTAAATAGTATTGCTCCCCTGCATATACAATTTGGGCTAAATCTTCTGTTCCACTTAATTCATCAATATCAGGAATATAAGTCAGATTTAGATTTTCAACCTGTATATCCCCTTGTTCCTCTATCAAATAAGTTTTGTCATAAGTTTCAAACACTGTATCAATAGCTGACCCGATGATCAATGGCTGAATAAGCTGTACCCCTGTTGCAAATAAAAGTAATAGAACAGATACAGCAATTAGGTGCCAATAAGGTTTTGCATAACTCATTAATCGCTTCATGATCTCCGGATCATAAGATTTATATTCAATTTCATCATGATGATGTGCCATTCTAACACCTCCTTACGCCTCTTCGTCTAATGCCTTCTCAAGCTGTTGCTTTTCAACCATATCTGCATAAAATCCTTGCCCTGCAACCAACTTCTCATGGTTACCCTCTTCAATAATCTTACCTTCATCAATAACAAGAATATGATCCGCATGTTGAATAGTTGAAATACGATGAGCAATGATTATCGTTGTTTTATTCTGACGTATTTGCTTCAATTCTCCTAATATTTTTTCCTCTGTCTTTGTATCAACAGCTGAAACCGCATCATCCAAAATGAGAATAGAAGGCTCTTTTATCAAAGCTCTTGCTATAGAAACTCGCTGTTTTTGTCCACCTGATAAAGTCGTTCCTCTTTCTCCGATAATGGTTTCATACCCTTTAGGGAAATCCATAATATTCTCATGGACATCAGCCATCTCAGAAGCTCTTTCAACTTCTTGATCACTCTTCTGTCTTGCACCAAATAGAATATTATTCTTAATGGTATTGGAGAATAAGTAATTATCTTGAGGCACATAGCCTATATGGTTTCTTAATGTTTTAAGTGGAATCTTTAATACATCTACACCATCAACAAGAATTTCACCTGGTTTAGGATTATAAAGTCTTAATAATAAGTTAACTAAGGTAGTCTTACCACTACCAGTACGTCCAATAATCCCGATAGTCTGACCGCTTTTGATATCGGCATTAATATCTTTAAGAGCTTCTTGTTCACCATTTGGGTAATCAAAAGTAAGATGGTTGATTGTAATATGCCCACTTATGGTATCCATGTCACTCACATCTTCTGGATCAAAGATCTCTGGTTCCTCATCAAATATCTTCTGTATTCTAGCCATAGATGCCTTACCTTGTGAGAACATATTTATGGTCATACTAAAGGCTATCATTGGCCAAACTAACATCATCAGGTATTGTGTGAAAGCAATAAAATCTCCTAATGAGATCTTGGCAATCAAGGTTAAATAACCACCATATCCAATGGTTAATAACATACACAAGCCACTTATCAATGTGACAAAAGGATGAAGAATAGCAAATAATCGAACAACCTTTAAATTCTTATTAAAATTAAATTGATTAACTTCATCAAAGGCTTCTTTTTCGAGTTTCTCCTGAGTAAAGGCTTTAACAACTCGAATACCTGAAATATTCTCTTGAACCTGATCAGACATCTTGGAAAAAGCCTCTTGTTTTTCTTTGAAGCGTTTGGTCATGACCTTTCCAAATGACACACCTACAATAGCTATAAATGGTAAGGGTATAATTGCAACTAATGTTAGTGCAAGTGATATCTTCGTGATCATGGTATATAAAACCAATGTGATTAAAATGGTAAAGTCAAATGCAAATAAAAGACCTTGCCCTAAAGCCATACGTATTGTATTTAAGTCATTAGTAGCATGAGCCATCAAATCCCCAGTTTTGGTTTCATTAAAATAGCGAAGTGATAACTTTTCTAAATGTGCAAATAAATCGTTTCTTAAATGGTATTCGATTTTTCTAGATGTACCGAATACGAAATAACGCCATGTAAATCGCCCTGCAATGATGATGAGTGCCACCAGCAATAATTTACCTATAATATTGAATAAGTCCTGTTGCTGATACAAGCCTAAGGCAATACCATCTGTTGCATCCCCGATAATCATGGGTATATATACTTGGAACACGTCTACAACTAATAGTCCTATCAGTCCTATAACATAGAATAAGGCATACTTTTTCAAGTATGGTTTGATAGAATCAACGACCATGTTTTCACCTCAATCTCTCTCTTCTTTTTTGACACTATATATAATTATATACTAATATACTTATAATGTCATCACAAATATGAATGGGAAAAATAATTCAACTAAATAACTAAAAAATAGAAATGTAATGAAAAATAATTAAAAGAATTAACATCTAATAACTCATGTCAATCTCATAATTTCTAAAATCTAATGATGAATTTATGTATTTTGCATGAGAAAAAACCTTTTTGCTAATCCTAAGTTATGAAACAAAATATTGAACTTTAATCAGATTAATGAAGTTCAATAATATGAAACCTTAGTATTTAAAGGAGTAGATGATATGGCTAAAAAGAATAAACCAACAGTTGTTAAAGATGGTGTTAATTTTGAGCAATTTAAATCTGATGTAGCACCAAAAGAAGTAGATGTAGTTGAATCTGCTGAATGGTTAGAAGAGGGGGACACATATCAAGAAGAACACTATGAAGAAGAGCATTATGAAGACCAACAACAATTAAATTATCATAAAGACTATAATGCTAACAAAAATTTAAAAAGATAATTTAAATTTAAAAAGTTTTGGATAAGCAGTAACACATGTCAAGACAAGCTCATACTATATATTAAGAAAGCAATTGAAGAAAAAGCTTTCGAAGCACCATAGAAAACTTTATATATTTCCCCCCTTAACCTCCTTAAAAATAGATCTAGAGAAAAAGACGGCCTCCCCAGCCGTCTTTTTCTGTGTATTAAACTTTAAAAGCTTTCTAAGTAAATCATTAACCTACAAGATAAATACCAAGTTCATAGCCAAAGAAAAAACTAACACCAAAGAGAATTAAAAAGGTTAATGTTAGTAACGCGATTGTCCCAACTAAACTTCTATTTTTTTTATTACTTTTTTTCTGTGTTTTATTTTCTGCCATCTAAAATCCCCTTCTGTCTTAATTCTGTCCGTTTTACTTTAGTTCTATTGTATCAGATTTGATTCCATTAAAATATTATATTTCCGTTACAATCTTTAGATTAGCTATATCAAACTACTATGATTAGATAAGAAAAAAACAGATTAAGCATCTACCTTAACCTGTATTCATGTATAAAGCCTTCGCATATGCTCTAATTGATATTGTTTAGGCGTTATTTTATATTTCTTTTTAAACTGGTCGATATAATTCGATACATTAGAGTAACCTAAATCAAAGGCTACTTCACTTACAGTTTGTTTTCTCAACATCTCTTTTGACCGTTCCATTTTGTAATTATTTAAATACTGTTTAGGGGTTATGTTAAAGGTTTTCTTAAATTGATTAGAAAAATGTGGAACCGACATATGCAAGTTAAAAGCTATCTCCGATATTGTAATGCCTTGGTCATAACCTTCTTTGATAATTTCCAAGGCTCTTTTCATAGGATGATTGATGTCCTTATATATAAACTCTCGAGAGTTCTTATCCTTAAGTAATCCATAAGTTAACTGCTGGACGGCCAGATCAATAAAAAAGTGCTGTTCTTTTTCATCTTCATTGACATGTAATAAATCATTGATTGACGTCAAACTGTTTGCCAGCAACCTGGACATATCACTATGGAAATAATCATAATTCTTTAAGGATATGTCTTTTTCTAATTCAACTGATACTTTCTGACTTACATCATCAATTAAGTCATCGCTTAATTCCAACACCAAAGCCTTTGTATCTACTGGCATTGTCATGTAAACTTCCGAATGTGGTGATAATAAGACATATTCGTTTTGATCATAGGTGAATTCTTCACCATCATCAACTCTAACATCTTTAATACCGTCAAGAATAGTGCATATACGATGATAGGAGTATGAATGATAAGTATCCGAATAACCCGGCTGAAAATCATAATAATAGAGTTTTACATAATCTGTCTCAATACCATGTAACCGCTCCCATTCTTGATTAAAGTACATTCCCCAACACTCCTTTGCTTCTATCAATTGATAATTTTTTATCGATCATTATTAAAAAAAACGTATTTTTAAAAATAATCAGGTAGAATTTAACCCATCCAAAAAGTTATTATTAGTATATAATAATTTTTCCACATATGCAAATTGAACTTAATGACTTACTTAATAACAATAAATTTTAAGGAGATGGTATAAATGAGTTATACATTTTATATGCCTTCAGTTAATGTCATGGATAAAAATGCTTTAAGCGATGCTGGAGATATGATTCAAGGTCTAGGTTTTAAAAAAGCATTTATTGTAACAGACAAAGTTTTAAACGACATCGGACTTGTTAATAAATTAACTAAGGTTTTGGATGCAAACAACATCGAATATGCTATTTTTGATGAAACTAAACCTAATCCAACTATTACTAATGTACATGATGGTGTTGATTTATTAAAAGCAGAAGAATGTGACTTTGTTATTTCATTTGGTGGCGGTTCACCTCATGACTGTGCAAAAGGTATCGCATTAGTAGCAACTAATGGCGGCAGCATAAAAGATTATGAAGGAGTTCATAAATCTGCTAAACCACAATTACCATTAGTAGCTGTTAACACTACAGCAGGTACAGCTAGTGAAATGACTATTTTCTGTATTATTACTGATGAAGAAAGACATGTTAAAATGGCTATCGTTGATAAGCATGTGACACCTATTCTTGCTGTTAATGATCCAGAGTTAATGATGGATATGCCTAAATCTTTAACAGCAGCAACAGGTATGGATGCCTTAACTCATGCTGTAGAAGCTTATGTTTCAACTGCTGCAACGCCAATTACAGATGCTTGTGCCCTTCAAGCAATGAAATTAATATCAACTAACTTAAGAAATGCAGTAGCAAATGGTCAAGATGAAGAAGCCCGCAATAACATGGCTTACGCTGAATTTTTAGCTGGTATGGCATTTAATAATGCAAGCCTCGGTTACGTACATGCAATGGCTCATCAATTAGGTGGCTTCTACGATCTACCTCATGGTGTATGTAACGCTATTCTCTTACCTCATGTTCAAAAATACAATAGTCAAGTAGCGCCAGCTCGTTTAAAAGATGTTGCGGAGGCAATGGGTGTTAACGTAGAAGGTTTAACAGCTGAACAGGGGGCCCAAAAAGCTCTTGAAGCTATTATGACTTTATCAAAAGATATTGCTATTCCATCAGGTTTACAAGAAATCGGTGCTAAAGAAGAAGATATTCCTGTTTTAGCTGAAAATGCTTTAAAAGACGCTTGCGGTTTAACAAACCCTAAGCAAGCAACTCATGATGAAATTATGACAATTTTTAAAGAAGCTATGTAATTAAAGACGATTATCCTTACTATCATACTGGAGCATACTTAACTGTGTGACTCCAGTTCTTTTTATTAATTGTAATTTAATTTTTAGAAAAACTTAAAATAGGGACCTTAATAAGACAAAAAATACGTACTATATAATTAGTGATACATACAAAAGATTAGAAAACTATGAAAGTGATTGTCAAAAGGAGTTACTTCAACATGTATGTAGTACGTATTTTAGGATATTTGGCTTTTGGTTTGTCTATGATCTTTATCATTTCAGTACTTCCAGCCTTTTTTAAAGATCTAATAGAAATGAGTATAGAATTCTTCCTGGAACCTTTAAGAACCTCTATATCAAAAAGATTTAAAGAATATAAAGCCAATAAACTAAGTAAAGAAACTCTTTTCCAAGAATGCAAAGATGAATTCTTAAAAGAAAGTGCATAAACATTCACCAAAGAACATATAAGCAGGAGTCTATTTTAGACTCCTGCTTATATGTTTAACGTCTAAATTATTTATTTCACCTTACGACTACCTGGTTTAACAAGAGGTATGCCAGAGTTACATATTGGGCATCTATCTGCATCGTAGGAAACGACTTCCGCTTGGTAAGCTGGTACTAATTTGGTTCCGAAATCTACGTTACCGTTACTACGGTCTACTAGTACAGCTACCCCTACTAATTCGCCCCCTTGTTCCTTGACGATATCGATAACCTCTCTTACAGACCCTCCTGTTGTCACAACATCTTCAGCCACTACGACTCTTGCCCCTTTTGGTATAGTAAATCCTCTACGTAATACCATTTTACCATTTTCACGTTCAGCAAAAAGATTCTCACATCCAATTTGTCTCGCTAATTCATAGGCGATAATAATGCCGCCCATAGCAGGACCAATAACGATATCCACTTGATCATCTTTAAAACCTTCTGCTAAATGCTTAGCAATCTCTTCTGCATAAGCTGGATACTTTAATATATTGGCACACTGCATATACTGACCACTATGACGACCTGAAGTCAATAAGAAATGCCCCTCTAACAATACACCTGCATCCTTTAATATCTCTTCAACTCTTGCTCTTGATAACATATAAAATTCCTCCTCGTTAATCGTTATTTATCTAACTAGATTTATTGAATCTAAATAGTAATACTTTAATCTTACAGTAGCAGAAAGGACCTAGACCTAGGGGATACTATGAAACAGCGAACCATGGAGGGTGAGCCTGGCAGTCTAAGACATGGACGTCTTTTCTTCCAGCGCAATAGTTCCCCCTAGGTCCTTGACTCCTATTATAAAACCTAACTGTTAATGTGCTGCCCCAATTAATTCCTTTATATCCTTAACCCCTTCTTTTTGCATAAAAGCCTGTATTTGCTCTATAATATTTACTGAAGCACTAGGATTTAGTAAGTTTGCCGTTCCCACAGCTACCAATGAAGCACCAGCCATCATGAACTCAATGGCGTCCTCACCAGTCATGACACCACCCATCCCTATAATTGGAATACTTACTTCATCGTACACTTGATAAACCATCCTTATGGCTACTGGCTTAATTGCAGGTCCAGAAAAACCACCTATTTTATTAGCCAATACTGGTTTCTTCCTATGAATATCGATCTTCATACCTATGAGTGTGTTGATCAATGACAGGGCATCTGCTCCCGCATCTTCAACCGCTGATGCTATTTCCTTAATGTTGCTGACATTAGGACTTAGCTTCACCACTAGAGGTTGCTTACAGTATTTTTTAACTTCCTTTGTAATTTCAAAAGCTGACTTTGGATCTGTTCCGAAGGCTACGCCCCCTTCTTTCACATTAGGGCAAGATATATTTAACTCTAATAAATCGACTCTTTCTGTTTGGAGTCTTTCAACCACTTCACAGTAATCTTCTATGGTTTTCCCTGCAATATTCACAATCACCTTGGTATCATATGCTTTTAGGATTTCTAATTCATCTTGTATTAGATAATCGATGCCGGGGTTTTGAAGCCCTACTGCATTTAACATGCCACCGTATACCTCAGCAATCCTTGGTGTATTATTGCCGAGCCATGGTTCTTTAGCTACACCTTTCAATGTAACACCACCAAGTTTATTGAGATCCATAAACTCTTTATATGCTTGAGTATTGTAAGTACCAGATGCCGTAATAATCGGATTTTTGAAATCTATATCAAGGAAATTAACTTTTGTATTAAGCATCAAAGATCACCTCCTGTACGGTGAAGACAGGTCCGTCATGGCAAACTCTTTTATGCTGGATACCCTTGTCTCTTTTTATTTTACATACACAACCTACGCAGGCTCCAAAACCACATCCCATTCTTTCTTCTAAAGATAGATAACCTTCAATATTGTTTTCAAGAGCCCATTCCTGCAACGCTCTCAGCATAGGTTTTGGTCCGCATCCATATACTCTATTACCTTTAATCTTACTCTCTTTAAGTAGATCGATGGCAGATCCTTTATACCCCACCTGACCATCATCTGTTGCCACATGGACTGTAGCATATTTCTTTAATTCTTGAATAAGATAGGGTTCACTTCTAAAACCTAGGAAGACATGGTTATCACCCTTTAGCTCTTTGACTAGCTGGAGTAGGGGAGGTGTACCTACACCACCACCTACTATTATATTGATTCCCTCATCACTATCCATGGGAAAGCCATTTCCTAATGGACCAAGGATACTGACGGTATCACCCTTCTTAATCTGACTAAATGCCTTCGTGCCGCTTCCAACTACTGCATACACTAAAGTAATTATTCCTTCATCTTTATTAATTTCACAAATACTGATTGGTCTTGGAAGTAATTTTTCTCCATCCTGACAGTATAGATTAACGAATTGACCTGCTTTGGCTTCCTTTGCAACATGAGGTGCTTCTATAATAATACGGTAGATGTCTTTAGCTATTTCTTCTTGTGTTTGGACTTTTACAATCTCTCGTGTTTTATTAACACTTTTACACATGGGAGACCTCCTCACCAAGATTATAGATCTTCATATCTTCTAGTTTCATATCTGCCTTTAAGATATCAATCATACCTCTTACTGTATCCAGTGATGTCAGTACAGGTACAGTGGCTTCAATAGCCGTTCTTCTAATTCTAAACCCATCTCGTTTAGCATCGTTGGCTTTTGTAGGTGTATTAATCACCAAGTCAATCATACCACTTCTTATGATATCCAGAATGTTGGGTACTCCTTCACTGATTTTCTTTACCCTTCCAACTTCTACACCAACTTCTTCTAAAGCCTTTGCTGTCCCCTCTGTTGCCATGAACTTATACCCCATCGCTGCTAATTCCTTAGCTAATGGCAAAAATTCTTCTTGATCATAAGGTTTTATTGTAACCAATATGGTTCCTTCTTTACTTGGTAGTTTGATATCTGCTCCTAAGAAACCTTTGTATAGAGCTTCTATGAAAGTCTCACCAACCCCTAAGACTTCTCCAGTTGATTTCATTTCAGGTCCAAGGCTAACTTCAACATCTGGTAGCTTTTGTGTTGAGAATACTGGAACTTTAATGGCAGTTTTCTTCGCTTCTTGATAGATACCTGTTCCGTACTTTAGGTCACTTAGCTGCTCTCCTAGCATTACCCTTGTTGCTAAATCGATCATAGGGACTCCTGCTACTTTACTGATATAAGGTACTGTTCTTGATGATCTTGGATTCACTTCAATGATGTATAAATCATCCTTGTAGACGACAAACTGAATATTGATCATCCCTATAACATCTAGCGCTTTTGCTACTTTTTCTGTGGCTTCTTTAATCTTCTCTTTAATATCCTTGGTTATGCTAATGGAAGGATATATAGATATACTATCACCCGAATGGACCCCTGCTCTTTCTAGATGTTCCATAATCCCAGGTATAAGTATGTCTTTGCCGTCACAAATGGCGTCTACCTCTATCTCTTTTCCAACTAGGTACATATCAATTAATACTGGATTCTTACTATCCCTATCAAATGCATCTTCTAAGTAGCGCTTTAATTCTACTTCATTATAGGTGATTTCCATTCCCTGACCACCTAGGACGTAGGATGGTCTTACCAGTAGTGGATATCCAAGCGCTTCAGCGGCTTCGATACCTTCATTCACAGACCAAACCGCTTTACCTTTAGGTCGCTTAATCTCTAACTTCTCCATTAAGGCATCAAATTTTTCCCTGTCTTCTGCTTCATCAATTTTCTCAGGTTTGGTTCCAAGTACTGGTACATTCATCTCATCTAAGAAACTTGCTAATTTGATAGCTGTCTGACCGCCAAACTGCAGGATGACACCTTCTGGTTTCTCTTTTACTATAATATTATAAACATCTTCTTCTGTTAGTGGCTCAAAGTAAAGTTTATCCGCTATATCAAAGTCTGTACTCACTGTTTCTGGATTATTATTGACGATAATGGTTTCTATACCTGCTTTTCTTAATGCTATGATGCTGTGTACTGAACAGTAATCAAATTCGATTCCTTGACCAATTCTGATAGGACCTGAACCTATGACCATCACTTTCTTTTTATCACTTACTTCCACCTCATCATACTCATCGTAGGTGGAGTAGTAATAAGGTGATACAGCTTCAAACTCTCCACCGCATGTATCAACCATTTTATACACTGCTTCAATTTTATAAAGTTTTCTAAGATTATAAATATCTTTTGGACTAACACCAACTAAAGTAGCGATGGCTTTATCTGAGAATCCTTTCTTTTTTAAGAATCTAAGTTTTTCTGCATCTAAGTCCTCAATACTAGAGTTTCTTAATATTTCTTCCTCATCAACAATCCCCTTGATTTTATTGACAAAGAAAGGATCCATACCTGTTATTTTGCATACTTTATCAACTCGATAACCTCGTCTCAGCATTTCTGCTAGGTCAAATATTCGTTCATCATCTGGCACAACTACTCTTTTTCTAAGCTCGTCAATGGATCTCTTAGTAGCCTTATCATGTAATAAGGAGTATTGCTTAATTTCAAGGGATCGGACGGCTTTTAAGAAGGCTGACTCGAAATTATTACCTATAGCCATAACTTCACCAGTTGCCATCATCTTTGTCCCTAGTGTTTTTTTAGCTCTTCTAAATTTATCAAAGGGCCATTTAGGTATCTTTATGACACAGTAATCCAAAGTTGGTTCAAAGCACGCATAAGTTTTACCTGTTACAGCGTTTTTAATTTCATCTAATCCATAACCAAGTGCAATTTTTGCAGCTACTTTGGCTATGGGATATCCTGTAGCTTTTGAAGCTAATGCTGATGAGCGACTCACTCTTGGGTTAATCTCAATAACGATGTAATCAAAACTTTCTGGGTCAAGGGCTAATTGTACGTTACAACCACCTTCAATACCTATGGCATCTATAATATCTAGTGACGCTTTTCTAAGCATTTGATATTCAACATCAGATAGGGTTTGAGATGGGGCTATAACTATACTATCACCTGTATGAACACCTACGGGATCAATGTTTTCCATGTTACAGACAGTGATACAGTTACCATAGCTATCTCGCATGACTTCGTATTCGACTTCTTTCCAACCTTTAATACTCTTTTCTAGTAAGACTTGACCTACTCTACTCAGTTGAAGCCCGCTTGCTAAGATCTGCTTGAGTTCTTCTCTATCATCAGCAATACCGCCACCACTTCCACCTAGTGTATAGGCAGGTCTTACAACTACAGGGTAACCTATTTGCTCTGCAAATTTTACCCCTTCTTCCATGGATGTTACAATCTCACTTTTGACAATAGGTTGATTAATTCTTACCATGAGTTTCTTAAAATCTTCTCTATCTTCACCCTCTTTGATGGCATCTATCTGTGTACCTATGACCTTCACACCATACTTTTCAAGGATTCCTTTATCATATAATTCTACAGCAAGATTTAGTCCTGTTTGTCCACCCATACCAGCTATTAGGCTATCTGGCTTTTCTTCTTTAATAACTTTTTCAAGAAATTCTATTGTAAGGGGCTCTATATAAACCTTATCTGCTACTTCTTTATCAGTCATAATCGTTGCTGGATTGGAATTCACAAGAACTGTTTCTATTCCTTCTTCTCTTAATGCTTGGCAAGCTTGTGTTCCTGAGTAATCAAATTCTGCTGCTTGCCCAATAATTATAGGACCTGAACCAATAACTAGAACCTTCTTAATGTCTTCTCTTTTAGGCATTTTTTAACTCCTTCCAAATCTCTGTATTCCTATTCAAATCTACATGGTTTACTTCATTAACAAATTCTCTTATATTGTTTCTATGAACTCATCAAAAATCGGTGCTGCATCATAGGGACCTGGACAAGCTTCTGGATGAAACTGAATGCTGTAGATTGGGAGCTCTTTATGTTTCATCCCCTCAACTGTTTGGTCATTCAGATTAATATGCGTAACTTCTACCTCTTTAGGTAAGTTTTCCTGTTTAACAACATAACCATGATTCTGTGATGTGATCAGCACCTTCCCTGTTTTTAAATCTTTGACAGGATGGTTAACACCTCGATGACCAAACTTTAATTTTTCTGTATCTCCGCCTAATGCAAGTGCTAGTAATTGATGACCTAAACAGATGCCTAATAAAGGTTTTTTGTCAATGAGATACTTGATATTCTCTATAATCAGACCCAAGTCCTTCGGGTCTCCTGGTCCGTTTGACAGAAAAATTGCATCTGGATCAGCCTCTAGTATTTCCATTGGCTCTGTGTAGGCTGGATATATGGTGAGCTTACACCCTCTTTTGAGAAAAGAGCCTATAATATTTTCTTTTATTCCAAAGTCCATGACTGCTATATGCTTAAGCACATCTCCAGCAGGCTTATAGACTTCTCTTTCATCTCTTGTTACATGTCTGACCGCTGTTGTATTGTGGTAAGATTTTATATTTTGCTCAACTTGAGCATCGCTTAGCTCTCTAACTGTTATGATTCCTCGCAGTGTTCCTTCTGTTCTAATCATCTTGGTAAGAGCCCTTGTATCAATTCCTTCTAAGCCAATGATCCGATTCTTCTTCAAGTAAGTATCTAGTTCAAACTCACATCTGAAATTACTTGGCATATCACTTTTCTCTCTAACAATGAAACCTTTCACTTTTGCTGATTTTGATTCCATATCGTCTAAGTTAATGCCGTAATTCCCAACGAGCGGATAAGTCATTGTAACAATCTGTCCATAATAAGATGGATCCGTAAGAACTTCCTGATAACCAGTCATGCCTGTATTAAATACAACTTCCCCTACTGTTTCTCTAATGTGACCAAATGCATTGCCTTCGAATATTGCTCCGTTCTCTAGTATCAGTTTAGCTCTCATTCACTTAATGCCCCCTTAAGATCTTCCCTCATGTCGATACAAGCCTGTCTTGCCGCTTTTGCAAAACCTATTTCACCAAACTCTTTATACTTATCTTTTGTATAAGCTGCAATAATGCCTCTTGATGAGTTAACAATTGCTCCTCTTCCATCTTCATCAAAACAGCCCTTCAAATCTTTTGCTGTTGCTCCTTGAGCCCCGTATCCCGGTACTAGGAAAAATGTATGTGGAAGGATTTCTCTTAGCCTTTTACCTTGTTCAGGATGGGTCGCCCCTACTACTGCTCCTACATCTGAATAACCGTATTCACCTCTATACTCACTACCCCAGTCTTCAACTAATCTGCCGACTTTTTCGTAAAGTTTCTCGCCTTCTACATCCAAATCTTGAATCTGTCCGCTGTTAGGATTAGATGTTTTTACTAGGACGAAGAGCCCTTTATCAAATTCAGCACAATCTTCTAAGTATGGTTCTATAGAGTCTATACCTAAATAAGGATTAAGGGTTATGAAGTCCGCTTTATAGATAGTATGCTTAGTATCTTCAATAGCCACTTCTCCAATATGCCCACTGGAATAGGCTTTTGCTGTGGAGGCTATATCACTTCTCTTGATATCGCCTATAACGATCATTCCTTTGTCTTTAGCATATCTAATGGTGTTGACGTATGTTTTTATACCTTCTGCACCAAACTGCTCGTACATAGCAATTTGTGGTTTTACAGCAGGTACGATGTCATGAATCTTATCAATAATTTTGATATTGAATTCATAAATTGCTTTGGCAGCTGCTATAGGATTTTTACCGAAAGTTGCATAGTATTTATCTTTGATGTGATGTGGTATAAAATCTAAACGTGGATCTAATCCAACCACTGTAGGATTATTTAATTCATCAATTCTCTTAATCAGTTTATCTATCATTTGAATACCTCCCGAATAATCTATCATTATTTATCTAATCTATGTTTAAAACATTCCTTACTCATGATTATCGCTATAGATAATGTGCCCTTCTGCGATGGTATATTTTACTTTTCCATTCACTTTTCTACCATGAAAAGGTGTATTTTTACTCTTAGAAGCCATCATGTTTTTATCAATGATGTAAGATTCTTTTGGATCAATTATGGCGATGTCTGCCACCTGACCTTCACTGATATCCCCCTTCTGGATTCCCAGTACTCTTGAAGGATTTAAACTCATTTTTTCGATCAATTCTACTGGTGATAAGTATCCCTGTTCAACAAGCTCTGTTATACTCAGCGGTAGAGCCGTCTCTAACCCGATGATTCCAAAAGCAGCTTCATTCATCGTGCTGTTTTTATCATTCATATGGTGGGGTGCATGATCAGTAGCTATAACATCAATACTTCCATTTTTCAGTCCCCTGATCAAGGCTAATCTGTCTTCACTTTTGCGTAAAGGGGGATTCATTTTATAATCTGTATCATGCTCTTTAATATCTTCTTCTGTAAGTGTGAAATGGTGGGGTGTTACTTCTGCTGTAGCTTCAACACCTTCTTCTTTAGCTATATCAATCTGTTTAACTGCTCCTGCTGTGCTCACATGGCAGATATGAACTTTTGCACCAGTATGTTTAGCTAGCATCAGGTCTCTTGCTACAATGATGTCTTCTGATTCATTAGGTATCCCCTTAAGCTCTAGTGCATTTGCTTTATCACCATGGTTAATGACTCCTTTACCGGCAAGCTCTTCATCTTCGCAGTGACACATGATGGTTAAATCAAATTTTTTGCTTTCCAACATCGCTTTTTTCATTAAGACAGAACTCTTCACCGTTTTACCATCTTCGCTCAGTCCACATACACCTGCTCGGGTCATTGATTCAACATCAGCCAGTTCTTTACCTTCTTGCCCTTTTGTTATAGCTCCTATAACAAGCACATTCACTTTTGAAGTGGATGCTTTTTGCTGTATATACTCAACAACTTTTTCATTGTCAACAACTGGGCGAGTATTTGGCATGGCGCATATAGTCGTATAGCCACCTGCAGCTGCTGCCTTACAACCTGATTCAATAGTTTCTTTGTACTCAAAACCCGGTTCTCGTAGATGGACATGCAAGTCAACAAAACCTGGAACTACCCACTTACCTTTGGCGTCAATGACTTGATCAGCCTTTGCATCTAAATTCTCACCTATTTCTTTAACTTTTCCTTGGCTGATGAGTAGATCAAAGATGCCATCTAAATCATTGGCTGGGTTGATAACTCGCCCTTTTTTTATTAACAATTTCATACTATTTGCCCACCTCCTTCGTTACTAAGACTCTGAAGAGTGAGTTTAATTCTACTGAATTTTGGAGAATTTTTAAGAATTCTTCTTTTGTCATATCCCTTAATCCTGAAACATGTTTTCTGATCATTTCATTACCTCCAATGACTAGACCTATTAAGCCTTTATGGATTTTGGATATGCAAGTGGAGAATTTTCGATATGCATTCATGAATGGATGTAAAAAAAGCAATAAACGATTTGTATAACAAATCATTTATTGCTCCTCATTTTATTTAACGAACGACAAACTAAAGCAGTTTCTAAATCATTGACTGCTCCTTTTGACGCAATTAGATTTTTAGATAAATTTTCCCATGAATAAGCATAGATGCATCGCATCATAATTCCTCCCTTGCTGGCCTCTCTGGACCAAATTAAAGGTCAGTATGCAACTGAAATTAATTTGAATTGATTGTAGCATGAATTATTTATAGTGTCAATAGCAATCATTAAATTTTAATCTTCATTATTTGTACAAAAACTCTCACTATACTGGGATCGAATTGGGTACCAGCACATGCTATAAGTTCATCTAGTGCTTCCATTGGTGATTTAAGCTTTTGATAAGAGCGACTATGTGTCATGGCATCATAGGCATCAACTACAGCTATAATACGCGAATAATATGGTATATCTTCCCCTTTAAGACCATCAGGGTATCCTGAGCCATCATAATGTTCGTGATGATGAAGAATGGCCGCCGCCAGGGGGGCTAATGTTGGCATAGCTAACGCGATACGATACCCTGCCTCAGCATGGGTTTTTATAAGCTCCCATTCTTTTGGTGTTAATTTTTCTTCTTTATTCAATATTTCATTTGGAATTCTAATTTTACCTATATCGTGGAAAAGGGCTAATAACCCTAAATTTTCAATCTCAGCATCTGATAAATTAAGTTCTTTCCCTACTTCATAAGCTAGCTGACGTATCCTCATATTGTGCTCGAAAGTTTCATGGGTTCCTTCATTAAGAGATTGTTTTAAATACTCTAAAATCTTATTTTTTATTTGATTACTTTTTTGAAGCTTTTCTTTGTACATTTTTTCTTCAGCTATCTTAATCTTCTTATCCAGATTCTGATAAGGGTATTTCTTTGTTTCTAATCCAATGGACATACTTACACCAATAGACACCTCTTTCTGCTTTTCACATTGTCTACTAATTTGTTCTTTTATTTCGTCTAGTTTCTTTTGAGGTGCATTAGGTAAAAGAATAATGAACTCATCACCACCAGTACGACCAATAACTGCTTCTTGTCCACAACACTGCTCTAAAACATTGCTGGCAGTTCTAAGAAGTTGGTCTCCCTCCTCATGGCCAAACACATCATTCAATATTTTAAGTCCATTGATATCAATAACCATTATACCTAATGGTAGGAACTTTTCATCATCTAATACTGAAAAATGTTCTTCAAAGTAACCTCTATTATATACGCCCGTTAATTTATCATGTTTACTTAAATAATCTAACTTAATGTCATAAGCATATTCTTTTGTAACATCTTCTAATAAAAGCACTCTATCAAACATCGGATAGGACGATGCCGTATCATTGACATGTATAATCTTTTTTTCACCATTACCATTAATAAAAAAATAGTGACTGTCACGTTGGTTCTTAACATAGGTATGCTTTTGATTATCCGCTGATTGTAGGAGGTCTTCGAACTTCTTTCCTATGATGTCCCTTATGGGACACTGAAACAACTCAGAAGCTGCTTTATTGACAGTAATAATTTCATTCTGATGACTGATCGCCATTAATGGTATGTCAATCAAGTTAATACTGTCAGAATAATCCGTTGTTAAAGGCTTTTTATTAGGTTGGTTGATTTGGTCAAACAAAAGTGCAACATTATTTTTTCTATATTTTTTTAATACCATTCTCATAGATATGCTGTTGTCAAAATCGTCAATAAAAATAATCGTCCGTTTAATGGTATTTTTATACATTAAGTACTTAAAAATTGCTGCTTCAACTAAATCATTCAAACCTTCAAAAAAGAATTGGTCTATATGTACAGGATTTAACAATTGACGATTATGGCTTGTCACCATGTAATTAGTCATGTCAATTATAAATATATTTTTTTTCACAGTAAATAACTTTAAGTCATTTCTGGTACAATTAATTGTCAATCGGTTTTCATCAGACATATGTCCACCTTCTAAGCCTATAATATATCTATTGTAAAGATAATCATGCGAATATTCAATACAGAATCTTATATTTAATATAAATTTTTCATTTCATCTACATTACAAAACTTTCAATCATTCTACTTTTTTCTACTTCACTATATATATTATCGTTGATTTAAATGTTATTCTTTACTAATCCAATATTAACCATATATAAAAGATCTTTTTTAGGATAAAAATTTGTTGACATTTTAATAATAAGGGTATATCATATTGATAGTTTAAAATTTTTTGCCTAAAAATACCTTTAATATCAATAAAACAGGAGGATTTAATTATATGAGTATTGTAACTAAGCTAGAACATCCTTTACTGCAACACAAGCTCACATTATTAAGAAATAAGGAAACTAATTCGAAAGATTTCCGCGATTTAACTAAAGAGATTGCTATGTTAATGGCCTATGAAGTAACTCGTGAGTTCCCATTAGAAGACATTGAAATCGAAACACCTATCTGTAAAACATTATCTAAAAAAATTAGTGGAAAAACTGTTGCTATTGTTCCTATCTTAAGAGCCGGTCTTGGTATGGTAGACGGCGTATTAGAAATCGTTCCAGCTGCTAAAGTTGGTCATATCGGTCTTTATCGAAATGAAGAAACTCTACAACCTGTCGAATATTATTTAAAACTCCCAAAAGATATTGATAAAAGAACTGTCATCATAACTGAACCAATGCTTGCTACTGGTGGTTCAATTGTAGCTGCCGTAGATTTATTAAAAGCTCGTGGTGTTAAAGATATCAAAGTTATGAGTTTAGTAGTTGCTGAACCAGGTGCTAAGACTGTTGAAGAAGCTCATCCTGATATTGAAATCTTTACAGTTGGTCATGACGCGGAACTCAATGAGCATGGCTATATTACTCCAGGTCTTGGAGATGCTGGTGACCGTTTATTCGGAACCAAGTAAATTTATTTCAATAAGCTTAGAATAAATTAACATGTGAAGTAGATCTTAGCAGTAACTTAACTTGCGAGCATTAATATGCTTTTAGCAGATCGATGTAAACTAGTTGAAGCAAACAGTGAGACTAAGGTTGAAAAACATTTTATAGAACTGGGGTTTGCATAGGTTCTTAATGGACCTATGCTATACTATAAACGTGGTATAAAGTGAGTCATCACACTGGCGAAACTTAAGCACTCTAATTCTATTTTGTTCAGATTATAGCTGAATAAATAGAATTAGAGTGCTTTTTTTACATAATTAATTTACCAATAATCAAAATAATAGATATGAGGAGTGAGATAATTTGAAAAGTATAAGTAGAAAAAAAATTGATGAACTTTTATTTAGTAGAAACTTTACAAAATTCGGGTTGGATTTAAACCCTGTTGTTTCTATAGTAGCAGGTTTAATCGTTTTATTATTTTCGTTTTTTGCTCTAGTAACGCCTGATAAAACAAACGAAGTATTTGTTCAATTAAAAGATATCATTGTATCAGGTAGTGATTGGATCTTTATTTTAACAAGTGGATTCTTTATTCTTATATGCATTTTCTTCGCATTTTCTAGACTCGGAAACGTTCGTTTAGGTGGATTTGAAGCAGAAACTGAATACTCTGATTTCGCATGGTACTCCATGCTAATATCAGCTGGTATGGGTATTGGATTGATGTTCTGGTCTGTAGGTGAACCACTTTATCACCTGGCTGTAACCCCTCCAATTTATGAGAATGCAGATCCTGCTGTTTCAGCTATGGCTACAACATTCTTTCATTGGGGCATACACCCTTGGTCAATTTATGCTCTAATGGCACTTGCTTTAGCTTTCTTTTCTTATAATAAGAAATTACCTTTATCACTTAGATCAGTTTTTTATCCTTTGCTTAAGGATAAGGTCTTTGGTATTCTTGGAGATATTATTGATATTTTTGCTGTTGTAGCTTGTCTATTTGGTCTTGCTACTTCTCTTGGTTTAGGTGTCCAACAAATCAACAGTGGTCTTAGTTATCTAGTTGGTATACCTTTTAGTGTGACCATACAAGTGATACTTATTGCTGTTATAACCTTTATTGCTACTTTATCCGTTGTTTCAGGCATAGATAAGGGTGTAAAGTTTTTATCAGAAATGAACATCAAAATTGCACTTATATTTATGATTGCAATCTTTATTTTAGGTCCAACTGGCTATATCATTAACTTATTTTCTAATTCACTAGGAGCTTATTTAAATGACTTTTTCAGCGCCTCCTTTTTCCTTTCTAGAGATGATAGTACCTGGCAAGGAAGCTGGACTGTCTTTTATTTAGCATGGTGGATTTCATGGTCTCCATTTGTAGGTATGTTTATTGCAAGAATATCTAAAGGTCGTACAATTAGAGAGTTTATATTTGGTGTATTAGTTATTCCAAGTTTATTATCATTTATATGGCTTACTATTTTTGGTGGTACTGCCTTTTGGATTAATGATGCTATTGGAGGTGGGCTGTTTGATGTTGTCCAAAATAATCTTCCTATTGCACTCTTTGAAATGATTAATCATATTGGAGCTGATGGTTCATTATATGGCATTATTAGAGGCGGTTTATCCTTATTAGGTACCTTACTTGTTATTTCATTTTTTGTAACCTCAAGTGATTCTGGTTCTCTTGTCGTAGATAATATTACATCTGGAGGTAAATTGGATTCGCCTACTCCACAACGTATATTTTGGGCAGCCATGGAAGGACTTATTGCAGCTTCACTTCTATTAGCAGGTGGAGAACAGGCCCTTTCTACTTTGCAAACTGCTGTTATCTGTACCGGATTACCTTTTGCACTTATACTGATCCTCATGAGTATCTCTCTCTTCGAAGGCGTTCATGAATCTTACAAAAAGCAACGTTTATTACGTCATAAAAGAATGTATAAAAAAATCATCAAAGAAGATGATGAACTTTGACATTATATTAAATCTTATAGCACCTTAAATCTTTGGATTTAGGGTGTTTTTTTAGTTATCTATCAATGTTCAAGTTATTTAGACAAAACCACTGAAAAGAAAGAATTATTTTGTTGCTTAAATTTACATATTGACAAATAGCCTAATATATTGTACCTTAGTTAATGGTGTTATTTTATAAAAAAATAATATATGAAACAACAGGAGGGTTTATGATGAAACCAAATGAAACAAAAATTATGACTGTTGATCCATCTCCAATTGGATTATTTGGTCTTGCTATGATAACTTTAGTAGCAGCTTCTGTTAAACTTGGTTGGACAGAAGGGGTAAGCTATGTAGTACCTTGGGCACTTTTCTTAGGATCTATTGCTCAACTTTATGCAGGTGTTAAAGACGCTCAAAAAGGTAACTTATTTGGAGCAACTGCATTTTTAGCATACGGATTATTCTGGATTGCTACAGCATTTACATGGATGGGTCAATTAGGTGCTTTTGGTGAAGGTTTTATGACTGGGGATAAAAACCAAATCGCATTTGCTTACATCGGTTACTTCATCTTTACACTATATATGACAATCGGTTCAATGGAAACAAATAAAGTATTATTTATTATCTTCTGTTTAATCGATGTACTTTTCTTAGGATTAGCATTAAGCACATTTGGTGTTGCCTATGAGTTAACACATACAATGGCTGGTGTAGCAGAGATCTTAATTTCTGTAATGGCTTTCTATGGTTCAGCAGCTACTGTATTAAATGGTCACTTTGGTAAAACATTCTTACCTGTAGGTAAACCATTTGGTATCTTTAAAT
Source organism: Vallitalea okinawensis (assembly GCF_002964605.1). NCBI lineage: Bacteria > Bacillati > Bacillota > Clostridia > Lachnospirales > Vallitaleaceae > Vallitalea > Vallitalea okinawensis. The sequence goes on along the minus strand of NZ_PQDH01000004.1, from coordinate 214,889 downwards.
AAATATAAGAATAAATGAAGCCTAGCTTTTATCAGCTAGGCTTTTTTTATAACTACTTTTATGAACTTACTATTTAAAGTACTTAACACCGGATAAGAATAATTTCTGATCTTTCTCACCGTATATGTTCTTCGCAATATGTTGTCCGATACGTTCTGAATGACCCATCTTGCCTAAAATTCTTCCATCAGGGCTTAGGATACCTTCAATAGCTTCATAGGAACCATTAGGATTAAAGGTTGGATTCATGGTTGGTTGACCTTGTTCATTAACATATTGCATCCCAATTTGTCCTTTAGAGTATAGTTCTTTTAACAGATCATCATTAGCAATAAAACGCCCTTCTCCATGGGATACTGGAATAGCATGCACATCACCAACCTTTACTTCTTGTAACCAAGGAGATTGATTAGAGACTATCTTAGTGTGAACATAGGTAGATACATGACGTCCGATGGTGTTATAAGTAAGTGTTGGACAATCATTGGTTAAATCACGTATTTCACCATAAGGTAATAACCCTAACTTAATTAAGGCCTGGAAACCATTACAAATACCCAACATAAGTCCATCACGATTATTCAATAGGTTCATAGTCGCTTCAGTGATCTTTGGATTTCTAAAGACAGAAGTGATAAACTTACCTGAACCGTCAGGCTCATCCCCTGCACTAAATCCCCCTGCTAATGCAATGATTTGTGATGAATCAATGGCTTTAGCTAAACGGTTGATCGACATATCGATGTCACTGCTGGTTAAGTTTCGGAAGACTAATGTATCAACTTCTGCTCCAGCTTCTCTAAATTGTTTAGCTGTATCATACTCGCAATTTGTTCCAGGGAAAACTGGAATGATCACTTTTGGTTTAGCAACTTTATGGCGGTTAACATAGATTTTCTCTGCCTTATATAATTTCTCAGAGACTACTTCTTCAACGACCTCTGTTGTAACAGTTGGATATACCTTCTCTAAGGGTTGAGTAAATGCCTTAACTGCTTCTTCTAATCTTATTTCCTCATCCTGAATTTGATAACATGCTGCATCAGTTGTTTCACCAATGACGTGATAGTTAATTCCTTTTAAGATTGCCTCTATGTCAGCTCCTTGATTGACTTCAAGTATGAATGAACCATAACCTTCATTCAATAATTCTTCATCAGTTAAATCTTTATTTAATTTTAACCCAATGTTATTACCAAAACTCATCTTACTAAGTCCTTCAGCAAGTCCACCACCTGTAATAGCTCGACATGCCAATACGTCTTCAGATGCCATAATCTCTTCTATAGCATCAAAGAGCTTAATCACTTGTTCATCTTCTGGTAAATAACCATTCTTTTCTAATGGCACATAAAGTATTTGACTCCCACCTTTTTTGAATTCAGATGACTTCACCCCATCAATATCTACTACATTAACAGCAAAAGAAACTAATGTAGGAGGAACACTTATCTCGTGGAAGGTTCCTGACATGGAATCTTTACCACCGATTGATGGAAGTCCTAATAATTTTTGAACATAATAAGCACCTAATAAAGCACTAAATGGCTTGCCCCATTTCTCTTGTTCCTTATTTAAACGCTCGAAATACTCTTGGAAAGTAAAGCGAATACCTCTCCACTTCCCACCTGCAGCTAAAACTTTAGCAACAGATTCAATAACAGCGTAATAAGCACCATGGAAAGGACTCCACTGAGATAAATAAGGATCATAACCATAAGTCATAATGGTTCCAGTAGTGGTATCACCATCAATAACAGGAATCTTTGCAACCATGGCTTGCTCAGGTGTTAGCTCTGTTGTGCCACCAAAAGGTTGTAATACAGTTCCTGCTCCGATGGTACTGTCAAACATTTCACCTAATCCTTTTTGACTGGCTACATTTATTTCACTCAATTTATTGAGCCACTTTTCTTTAATACTGCCATCTACTGACTTACTTTCAAGATGAGCTGGAGCTTTAACAAAAACATTTGCTGTCTGGGTTGCACCATTCGTATCTAAAAATTCTCTACTAACATTAACGATGTCTTTTCCTCTCCAAGTCATCACCAAGCGCTTCTCTTCCGTTACTTTAGCCACCACTGTTGATTCCAAATTTTCCTCAGATGCAAAATCTCTAAACTGCTCCACATCTTCTGGTGATAGCACAACAGCCATTCTTTCTTGTGACTCTGATATGGCTAATTCTGTACCATCTAAACCTTCATACTTTTTAGGTACTTGATCCATATCGATGATTAAACCATCTGCAAGCTCGCCAATGGCAACTGATACACCACCTGCACCGAAGTCATTACATTTCTTAATCATCTTCGCTACATTTGGATTTCTGAACAAGCGTTGAATTTTACGTTCTGTCGGTGGATTACCTTTTTGTACTTCTGAACCGCATTGACTAATGGATTCTACGGTGTGTTCTTTAGAAGACCCCGTTGCCCCACCGCAACCATCACGCCCAGTTTGTCCACCTAATAAAACGATGATATCCCCTGGCTCTGCTTGACCACGAAAAACATTTTCAGCAGGTGTAGCAGCAATAACAGCACCTAATTCCATATGCTTCGCCTTGTAACCATCATGATAAATCTCTACAACTTGTCCAGTAGCTAAACCAATTTGATTACCATAGGAGCTGTAACCGTGAGCAGACTCTTTGGCAATTTTTCTTTGTGGTAATTTACCATCTATAGTATCCTCAATTTTCTCTCTAGGGTCACCTGAACCAGTAATACGCATAGCTTGGTAGACATAGGAACGACCTGACAACGGATCTCTAATCGCCCCCCCTAAACAAGTAGCTGCTCCACCAAAAGGTTCTATTTCTGTTGGATGGTTATGAGTCTCATTCTTGAACATCACTAACCAATCTTCTTCTTTGTCATTGATATGCGCTTTGACTTTAATACTGCATGCATTGATTTCATCAGATACTTCTAAATCATCTAACTTGCCGTCCTTACGAAGTTCCTTCATAGCCATTAAAGCAATATCCATTAAACACATATCTTTTTGCTTATCTTGATACATCTTATTTCTAGCTTCTAGATAGTCATCATAGGCTCTTTTTAAAGGCTCATTAGATGATCCTTCTTCTATCTCTACTTGATTAATACGGGTTAAGAAGGTTGTATGACGACAGTGATCAGACCAGTATGTATCCAGTACTTTCAGTTCTGTCATACTTGGATCACGATTCTCTTCACTACTAAAATATTCTTGGGTATGCAATAAATCTTCTATACTCATTGCTAAACCGTATGTCTTTTTAAACTCAACAAAGTCTTCCTCTGTTAATTCATTAAAACCGGCCAATACCTTGACATCGTCAGGTCTACTGAAATGTTGTTGAAGTGACTCGGCTTTCTCTAATGAAGCTTCTCTTGAATCAACAGGATTTATATAATAATCTTTAATAGAATGTATTTCTTTATCTGTTACTTCTCCATCTAAAACAATTACTTTTGCATACTTAACAAAAGCTTTTACTTCTGGATTGATCAATCGAATGCATTGTTCAGCTGAATCTGCTCTTTGATCATACTGTCCAGGTAGATATTCAACAGCAAAAACTTTCTCATCTTTATTTCTTGGATATATTTCATGATATAAGCGATCAACGGGTACTTCAGAAAAAATAGTTTGACATGCTTTCTTAAAGGTCTCCTCATCTAAACCTTCAATATCATATCGATTTAAAACACGGACTTGTGTTAAGGTTTCTATTCCTAAATTATCTCTAAAATCTTTTTTTAATCTCTTAGCTTCAACTCGAAAATCTTCTTTTTTTTCTACATAAATTCTTCTTATACTCATGTTTACCCTCCAGCTAAATGACATCTTTACCCCTCTATCATATCAAGGGTTTTCAATTAAGTAAAATTAATAGTAATTATCCCCCTTATAAGTTGTACTTATGAACAGAATATGGTATGATTCAGATAATCTTAAATACGTCATAGTTACTTAGAAAGGGAAGTGAATATGGATATAAATTTTGAATTGTATAAAGTCTTTTATTATGTAGCTAGTGAAGAGAGCTTTTCTAAAGCAGCAGCCAAGTTATTCATATCACAATCAGCTGTTAGTCAATCCATCAAAACCCTTGAAGATAAATTAGAGACAACACTCTTTATACGCCATCCTAAAAACATACGCCTCACTAACGAAGGACAAACCCTCTATAATCATGTGGAACCTGCCTTTCATTTATTGGAGTCAGGTGAAAACAAACTGCGGGAAGTTCATCACTTGGAGCGTGGCGTAATAAATATTGCAGTCAACGACACCATCTGTAAATATTATCTCTTAAATCATCTTAAAGCTTTTAATGAAAATTACCCAGGCATTAAGGTTCACATCACCAATCGCACCTCCTACCGCTGTGTTAAATTATTAGAGGAAGGTACTGCTGATTTTATCTTTACCTACTTACCTAATGATCACCTTCATTCTGGTATGAAAGTTATTGATTTGATGGACTTTCGGGATGTTTTCATTTGTGGTAGCAAATATGCAGAATTAATTAAAAGCATGAAAACTTGTAGAGACCTTGAATCCATGCCATGGATCATGTTAAAAAAGGACACAACAACAAGGAAATTCTTCGACCACCATTTTGAAAAAGAAGGTATGGATCCCTCTGTAGAAATTGAATTAACAAGCATTGATTTGATTAAAGATTTAGTAAGAATCGGATTAGGTATAAGTTGCGTTCCTGATTTTTGCTTAAAGGATATGGACCAAGACCTGCATTTAATTCCAGTAGAAAGCTGCTTGCCATCAAGAAAACTCTCCATGGTCATCAATCCCAAGATGCCTCTGTCCTTGGCGTCAGAAGCCTTTATTGAACTTTTGGGAAGGATTCCTAGAGATTGATTTGTATTTTAATTATATTGATAATAGTGGTATATTATGTTAGTATTTGTATATAAAGGAGGTCAGATTATGAAATATAGCAATATTATTCCTAAAACTCTTATTAGTGTACTTATACTAAGCTTCTTCCTTGGTACCACATATCAAGCTAATTCTAAGGAAGCAGATGATGAGATCATAAAACTCGAAAGTGGGTTTGAAAATTTAACTAGTTTAGATTATGATAATGAAACATTAAGAATCTTACAATCAGAACCTACTACCTTAGATAGAAGCCTTTCTCATGACTCAACTTCAAATTTCATACTCAATAATATTTCAGAAGGACTGGTTTCATATGATCAAGACAGAAAGATAGTAGCTGGGGTAGCAGATAGTTATTCTTTATCTGCTGATCAACTAACCTATACTTTCTATCTAAGAAAAGATGCTAAATGGAATGATGGTTCTCCAGTTACTGCACATGATTTTGTTTATTCATGGCAGCGTCTTTCTGAAATGAGCTCAAATAATGAATCATTGTTAACCGCTGCTAATATTAAAAACTATAAAAGTATATTAGAAGGTAATGCAACCAAAGAAGATTTAGGTGTGTCGGCTATTGATGATTATAAACTAGTTGTTGAGCTGGAGAAACCAGTTCCCTATTTTCTTTCATTATTAACATCTCCAAATTTTGCTCCAATTAAAGAAGAAATGGTTATAACATCTGGTGATAGATATGGTACTGATTTAAGTCATATAGCTTATAATGGTCCGTATAGGATTGAAAAATGGTATGAAGGTCAGTATTTATTACTCACAAAAAACCCTCATTATTGGGGTAGTGAATTCATTGATATTGAGAACATAAAAATTATAGCTCCTCCACTATATGGCTACGATGCCTTTTTAAAGAATGAGCTAGATACTACTACACTTTTTTATAATGACTTTATCACTGCTTATTTTAGTGGTCTATCTCCTATTGCTACTAAAAATGATGCTATCTTTTACTTAAAATTCAATCAAAATGATGATGTACTAAAAAACGCGAATGTAAGAAAAGCAATAGCTTTAGGATTCGATAATAGTTACATAGTTAACAAGACAGAGATCGGTCATCCGGCTAATTATTATATTCCTTCAGGATTTTTTAAGGATAATGATGGAAATGACTTTAGACAAGACAATGTTGAATTCCTTAACTATGATAAGAATTTAGCAAGGAAATACTGGAATAAAGCTCAAACTGAGTTATCCATAGAAACATATACGCTGGAACTATTGACATTTGATAATATAATCAGCCTAAATATTGCTGATTATATTAAGGATGAATTAGAAAATAATCTCCCAGGATTAATAGTTAATATTGTACAACAGCCATTTGATGTAAAATTGGACCTAGAGAAAACAGGTCAATATGCATGTAGTATCGGAGGTTGGGGAATGGATTATAATGATCCATTATCATATCTTGAGATCTTCAGTTCTAATTCAACCTCTAATGATGTAAATTATAGTAACCCTAAGTACGACACTATTATACAAACCTTACTATCCTCAGTAACTTATAATCAAGGTGAAAGATGGGAACTTTTTAGATTAGCTGAGAAGCAATTATTACAAGAAGATGCGGTAATAAAACCTATCTATCAAGCGGGTACTTATTATCTAGTAAAACCCAACATAAAAAATCTTATACAAGAGTATGGTATGAATGACTCATTAAAGTTTGTAATAATTGAATGATGAATGAAAAGTAACCTTCGTTATGGAAATGATAACGAAGGTTTTTTTATTCTCATATTCATTTATTACCAAAGATAAACATTGTCGTATTCAGTCGAATGACATATAATAACCCTTGTACTGGAGGGATTATTTATGAAATTAAATCGATTGATTATAAGAACTTTGACAATTATATTTATACTAAATATTTTTATTGGTAGTGCATTCCAAGTAAACGCTAGAGAAACTGAAGTGAATATTATCGAACTCAAAAGTGGTTTTGATAATTTAAACACTTCATATGATGATAATGAAACTCTAAGAATTTTGGAATCACGAGCTGTAGTTTTAGATCCACACGAAGCAATTTATTCATCTCCAAACCTTGTATTAAGCAATATTTCGGAAGGTCTGGTGACTTATGATGTCAATAAAAGAATTGTAGGCGGGGTAGCTGAAAGTTATTCCCTATCTCGTGATCGTCTTACCTACACTTTCTATCTAAGAAAAAATGCTAAATGGAATGATGGTACTCCTGTTACGGCACATGATTTTGTTTATTCCTGGCAACGTCTTTCACAAACAGGAACTTATAGGGACTATTTATTAGGTACTGCTCAAATAAAAAATTATGAAGCTATATTAGAAGGTACTGCTTCTAAAGAAGACTTAGGTGTAAAGGCTTTAGATGATCATACTTTGGTTGTGGAACTTGAACAACCAGTCTCTTATTTGCTTTCATTAATGACTCTGCCTAGTTTTGCACCCATAAGAGAAGATATGGTTATCGCTGCTAATGGTAATTATGGTAAGAACTTCGATTATTTAGCTTATAATGGTCCATATATGGTTAAATCATGGTACTCCTATGATCATTTTCTACTTACAAAGAATCCTCACTATTGGGGAAATCAGCATATCGATATAGAGAATATAAAAGTGATTACCAGTGAACCGGATGGCTATGAGTCTTTCTTAAACAATGAGATTGATGTAGCAGAAATTCTTTATGAACAGAGTATAAACGCTAGTAAATATGGTCTTACTGCTACTAAGACCAATAATGGTTCTATCTTTTACTTGAATTTTAATCAAAAGGATGCTCTACTTAAAAATAGCAATGCAAGAAAGGCTATAGTTTATGGACTAGACAGCAGTTATATCCCCCAAATTAAGCAAAGTTGGATCTCGGCTAATTACTATATCCCATCAAGCTTCTTCAAAGATAGTAATGGATTCGATTTTCGCAGACCCCATAATGAATTCCTTCTATATAATAAGGATTTAGCCTTAGAATACTGGAATACAGCTAAGTCCCAATTAGGAATACAGTCTTATACAATGGAATTATTAACTTTTGATTCTAATTTGAGTCAAGCTATTGCTGAATATATTAAAGAAGAATTGGAACAAAATTTACCTGGTTTGACAGTTAAGATTGTTCCGGTTACTTTTACAGAAAAACTAGATTTACAAAGCCGTGGTAAATATTCTAGCAGTTTTTCAGGATGGGGAATGGACTACAATGACCCTTTAGCCTATCTTGAAGTTTATACTTCCACTTCAGTTAATAATGATGTCAACTATAGTAGTTCTTTTTATGATACACTCATAAAACTAGCCAGTTCATCATCCATATTAAGTGAAGATATACGATTGCGATTACTAAAAATGGCTGAAAAAGAATTATTACTCAAAGATGCTGTAATTAAACCTCTTTATGAAACAGGAGATTATTATCTTGTTAAAGATAACGTCAAAAACCTTATACATGATTATGGTATAAATCAATCTATTAAGTTTGTTATTATAGAATAAATCTAAGAATATATAGAACCTCCTTGGAACAAAAATGTTCTCAAGGAGGTTCTTATCATCTGCTCAGATTACTATTACTTTTTAGGTAATTTCTTAATTGGAATTAACTCATCTGTCTTATTATCAATTAAAAACCATTTATCATCCTTATTCCTCCGTATATAGATATCATCATCTATTTCTTCAAAACGATCTATAACAAAATCAGTTAATTTCTTCATATCTGTACCATCTAAATTGGCTCTATGAAGATAACCATGCTTGCTACCATCAAAATAAATCATATTATCGGCTAACCAATAATAGCCACTATTTGATAATATCTGCATATGCTCTGTTCCATCTATTTTTACTCAATAAACCTGAAAGGTTCTATGTCTTTTAAAATATATCCATCCATCATTCAAATGAAACTGGCTAGATGCTGCATAATAATCAGATAGTTTAATTTTTTTTTCGTTTCAATGTTATAACTATATACTCCATCATTATCTTTACTGTAATAGTAATAGTTCCCGTCTTTTATTTCATAGTTCATTCCAGGTTTTCCATCAAATATAGAATACAAATGATAATTTTAATTAAATAATGCTCCTAAACAACACAATGCCATAATAATATTTTTCTTCATTCGTTTATTAATAACCTCTTCATCCAATCGACCTCTTAATATGTGTTTAGTCTTTTCATGAAATAATAAATTCACAACAAATCTAATTTATTCAACTAAAGATTTTAGTTACAGTCCCTATTCCTCTATATACATATAATTTACAGCTATTAAGAAAACTAGATTATCATTTGATACAAAATACTCCATACCATATGAGTTTTTCATCAAATTGCCTATTATTGTAGCATCCTTAACTACTATAACTTTGTCACTATTACGTCCTTCCTGGTCAAAGAAAATTTATGCTGATTCACATTCTTAGCATTTTGAATATGAAAATTTGGATTGTTTATTATTGGCCCTTTTTGTAGTTAAAGCTATTTATGGTGTTTCCTGTTGATTACAGTGAGAATTTTATTACTAAAAGGTGATGAAAACACATAACTGTATCTTCATCACACTTCAGATTACTATTACGTAATGTGAATATGAAGAAAGCGATGAAATGACTATATGTGCCAAATCATCGCTTTTGTTTTAAATTATGTTGTTAGAATAACGACATAATTTAGACTTTATATTTTATGGAGTTATTTGTTTAAAATCTGGTATCCTTTTTATTATATCGCCATGTGCATCAAAAGAGATGATATTAACTCCCTCTGGAGCCTTAACTCTACTTATATGAATACCATGTAAACACTTATTGCACCAGATATCAAGATAGCCTACTTTTGTAACTAAGTCACCAATATATTGAAAATCTATATCATTTTCTCCACAAACCGGACAGATTTTAGTTTGATTTTCTTGAATTAGACTAGCTAATTCTAACCATTTTTTAAACATATTACTTACCTCCGCTTTTAAAGTATTGCCACCATGAAGACTCTGAACCCCAAGCACCTTGCTCATATAAATTTCCAGTTGCAGTATCAGTTGCTGGTCCAAGTACATTAGTTTGATATATATGCATCCTTTCATGACCTAACGTTTTTACTAAAGTCTCTGTATTAGTAAATGCATCAGGATAAAGATAAATTGTTTTACCATTTGATGACGCATATCCATATAAACCTCTTCCAACTAAGTCAGGGTCTCTGATAATTTTAATATTAACGCCGTCAAGACCAACTCCTGCTTCATTTGCTATTCTCTTAACATTTTTTAGTTGCATTGGCTCAGATAATTCTGCGAAAGCTCCTGTATTTGTTGTTTTTCTATATAGACCAGTTTCACTCGTCCCCTCATTTAACTGATTACTTGAAGCAACAGCTATATCATCTGCATCGTCTGCTAGATCATCTACTAGGTTGTATTCTTCTGGTAAAGTTCCTTCAGTATATTTTAAATACTCAGCATAAGATAATGCTCCATATCCCGCTGTTGTATAGAAGAATTCCCCAAAGTTATTGGCTTCCATTGCATCATCTAGTAATTTAGCTTTAGGATGTTCAGCATACCAAGCTTTCTTTTCCTCAAAGATTTCAATGATAGCTTCTAAAGTTTCTAAATCTAATACTTCAAACTTTTCTTCAAGGTCATACTTCATTCTTACGTTTTCCATTTGATTAACTGTTTCAACACCATATTTACCTGTCACTGAAACTGTTAATAAAGCTTTTTGCAATGCTTCAAGTCTTCTAACATTTTCTGCTTTATCAGTTGATAACAGTGATAGACTCATATCTCCAGTTGCCTGTAATTCACCTTTTAGTACATTCAATGCCTGAGATACTCTGTCTAAATCTTGCCACCATGGACCTTGATAATAAGAACCTTCTTCTGCCCAGTAATAGGATTTGAAAAAAGAATTTGTATTCCAGAAATCAACTGTTCCTTCAAAATATACTGCTTGCTTTAATATTCTTTCTTCACTAGGTGCAATAGATAATCTTGTTCCTTCTTGTCTTTGTTGATGACGATTGTCAATATAATTATTAATACGCCCTACTTCTGCTTGGATTGCTTCTGCATCATATTGTTTAACAGTATTTCGTCCTAAATTATGAGCTACTATTTCTGATGCTAATGAGCCAACATAGCTATCATAGTCTTCTTTTGTGATGGCTTTTCCACTGTTGATTTTATCAGTAATCTTATTCTCATGATGGGTTCTCTTATAGGTTTCCCATGTTCCAGCATCATCGCCTTGTTGCTCTATTAGTTGATTGGCTAGATCACCCATATCTGTGCCTTGATTTCTTCGTGCTAACTCACTTCTAAAGATATTAGCATCTTGATGGGCTAATTGCTGGTTTTCTGTCCAGTCTGCTCTTCCTGCTCCTGAACCTTGTTCTTCGTTATACCAAGTATTCTTTCTCTCATCAATTTGATTAATCAGATCATCCTCTGACATATTTCTTGCCTCATATCTAACGGCAGTTGATCTTATTCGATTACTTACACGCTTCAATGTTTTACTGGATGATTTTGATATCTTACTTGATTTGGATATCTTGGATATCCCCTTTGATATCCCCTTTAATAAACTGGATATAAAGTGTCCACTTGGGTCTACATAGTTAACAGGATCATTATGGCAGTAAGTATACAAGTTCAAACTAGCTGGGTTTGCATCTTCTCCCCAGTAACTATCCTCACTAATGAAGCGTCCTATATTAGGATTATAATACCTTGCTCTTAAATAGTAAAGTCCAGTGGATGTATCGAAGAATTCACCAGAGTATCGGATGGCGTTTTCTTCTACTTCATGGGTAAAGGTTTCATTACCAAAAGCATCGTAGACGTATTGGTTAAGGATGTTCCCTGCTTCATCTACGGTTTGAATCACATCACCGTGTCCGTTGTAAAGGTAATAGGACATGCTGTCTGTTTCTTTTGCGATGTAGTTGATACCTCTTAGGTACAAGGTCTTTACACCTGTTTCATCTTTTTCTATGATGACATGTTGACGATCGTAGGTATAGCCAGTGATGACTTCTATGTAGTTATTGCTGCTTGTTTTTTCTACTTTTTCTGTTCGTAGACCATCACCATCATAGTTGAAAGTAACGATATTTCTATCTCCATCCACTACTTTATCTACAGCGAGTAGTCGGTTAAAGCCGTCATAGCTATAAGAGACTCTATCAATCAAGGTACTAATGCCTTCTTCAGTTACCTCTTCCTTTATAGCTTCACCTTTTACTTTTTGTCGCATTGTAATACGGTATGGATGTATAAAGTTACTGTACTGGCTTGCTTGATTACCATTGGAGTCATAAGTAAAGGTTGTCTTTTTCTTTAATAACTCTACACCAGCTTCATCATACATCTTTTCCGTTGTCTTAATTAATTGGTCAGCTTCATTGTAGATGTAGTAAGACTTCTGGGTCTTATAAGATGCTATTTCTCCTGAATCTGTATACTCAAAACTTGTTGGTTGTAAGGAGTTATATGCACTTTGTTTGATGATTCTATTACCCACATGATCATAGGTATAGGTCGTTGTATAACCCGGTGCTTCTTCTTTTGTTAAACGCCCTGCTTGATCATAAGTATAGTTGGTAATACCCATATGATTTTCTTTGGATAGCTTTCTACCAACGAGGTCATAGGTATAGTTTAATGTTGAAAGGTTATTCATCCCTTTTGAGTTGGTAATTTTAACTACTCGATTGTTCTTATCGTAATCATAGCTAATCTTCACACCATTGGAATACTCAACGCTCTCTCGATTACCTGCCTTGTCATAGGTATAAGTGGTTACCCCTCCATTGTAAAGTACAGTCTCCATCCTATTGGATTCATCATAGGCATACTCGATCTGTCTTCCTTCTGTTTCTATCAAGCTGATATTACCTAATACATCATAACTATAAGTAATCTGTGCTGCTCCATCTTTAGCTTTTTCTAAGAGATGGTTATTAGCGTCATAGGTATAAGTCGTACTTCCTGTACCATCTTCCATCTTTGTTCTATTCCCTAGGACGTCGTAAGCATAACCGATGGTATCACCTGTTTCAATAACCCTTTTTTCAGTGAGACGGCGAAGATTATCATAGGTATAAAGGAGTGTTTGACCTTTCTTATCCTTTTCCTTGACGATATTACCCATCAAGTCGTATGCATAGTGAATAGTTTCACCTATAGGATTGATTACGACTAATAAATGACCATTTTTACTATAGCTGTAATGAGTTTCTCTACCCAACCCATCTATTTTGGATATCTTATTCCCCATAGCATCATAGGTATATCGGGTACTTACGCCTAGAGGATTGATTACTTCTGTTAATAATCCTCTTGCATCATAGGTATATAGGGTTTCTTCACCTAAACCATTGATACTGGATAGGATATCACCATAAATGTTATAGCTGTAGCTTTGAGTGTAAGCGTAACCAGCATCTTTTCCTTCTGGATCTAGGACAGTTTCTAAACGATTGGCTAAGTCATAGGAATAAGTGGTCGTATAACCATTTGCATCGGTATTGGCTATTAAATTCCCTTTTGCATCATAGGTTTTTGTTTCAATAACCACATCATAGGCATCTATAACCTCTTCTACCCTGTTGAGAGCATCATAGGTATATTCAATGTCTTGACCTTTTGCATTGATTTCCTTTATGATATTACCTGCCTCATCATATTCATAGGAAAGAGAGTTCCCTAATGGGTCAGTCAACTTCACTAATCGGTTCAAAGCATCATAGGCATATGATCTGGTATGACCTTTTTCATCTGTATCACTTATTTTATTGCCATTTGCATCATAAGCAAAGCTCTTCGTTACTGCTTCATTGTTGTACACATAATTAATTGCAACGACACGATTTAATGCATCATAGGTATATGCTTTTGCATAATCATCTCTTTGTCTATCAGTGGATAGATAAGCAAATCCCATAGGTAGCTCTTCTTTGATGAGATTACCTAATTGGTCATATGTATACTTGGTAATAAGCTTAACCATATCAGGATAATTCTTATCCAGGAGATTATACTTATTAGGTAAGCTACTCCATTCATCAATAGCTTCTTGGTCAACATAGACTACTTTTTCAATTAGACGGTTATGGCTATCATATTGATAGGTTTCAATAGTCTCATTATCATCTTTATACTTCCTAGTGGTGTTGATAACATTGCCATTTTTATCATAACTATAATGCGTAGTTGGTCCAGCAGTCACCGTTTCTGTCTTAAGTTGACCATTGTCAAAATAAGTATAGTAAAGGCTTCTTAAGTCATTGTGGGTTCCTTTTTCATATATTGTTTTGCTGACAAGATTTCCTACTTCATCATAAATATAATCTTCTATGGCATAGATAGTTTGACTGCCTTTTTTTCTTAAAGGTATTTCTTTCTTAATAACTCTACCTAGTGAATCATAAGTAAATGTAGTCTTACTACTTACTTGGTCAATGACTTGAAGGTTTTGTCCTTTTAAATCATAGATATATGTCACCTTATTCCCTAAGGCATCCTCTTCTGCCATGACTTTATTAAAGTCATTATAGGTATATTGTTTCTGATTACCCCTAGGGTCTTGTTTGCTTAACACTCGACCTAATTGATCGTAGGTATAGCTTTCTTGGCTACCATCTGGATAATGAATTTCTCTTAATGTATTATCCTTACTATAGATATAGGTCACTGAATAACCTAAGGCATCTTTTTTACTTAAGACATTGCCTTGAATATCATAGGTATACTCTGTCTTGTTTCCAAATGGGTCTGTAACAGAGAGTAATTTATCCTGATGGTTATAGGTATAAACATAACCCTCATCACTTATATCTCTAAGTCCATCAACTTTCTTTGCTAGTCGCCCTTTGTTATCATAGGTCATTCTTGTTAAGAGTTGACCTTCTGCATCATAAGTAGCTGTTATTCTACCCATGTTATCGTATTCGTAGGTTTTTCCTTTAAGGGTACTTATCTGTTCAGGTTGAACCTCTTTGATCAGCTTACCAGTTTCATCGTAGAAGTATTGATAAGAGGCTTTCTCTCCATCCCCAAAAGGTTGAATCTTTTCAATTAATCGTCCCATTGAATCATAGATATACTCTGTTGAGTGCCCTAGAGCATTGATTTCCTTTATCATATTACCTAGTTCATCATAGGTATATGTCATCTGGTGGCTCATAGCATTGGTTACCTTGACAGGTTTTCCAGCTAAGTTATAGTTATAACTTGTCTCATTACCTAATGGGTCACGTAGTGAAAGAACATTTCCCATTAAATCGTACTCGTAAGTATTGGTAGACAGTACCTTTGTAGGATACTCATCATCAAATTGGGCATTCATAATTGATTGCATGTCTAAAGTATCTACATCCACTAAAACTGCTTGTTTTATCAGTTGTGAAAGATGATTGTAAGTAAATCTTGTAACAAACCACTCTTCTTCATCAACTTTTTTCTTAGTGGTTAGGATGTTACCTTTTTTATCGTACTCATAGAGTGTTTCTTTACCTTCGGGTTCCTTGATAGCAGTGTTTCTTCCTGCATTATCATAAGTATAAGTATAGAAGTATACTTCCTCTGAAGCTGTCTCATCACCAGTTGTTTGATCAACCCTCACCTCATAGACGGATGTACGAGTAACTAAACTCCTGATATCATAAGTATAGCCCGTAACTTTATAAATACTTTGCCCATTACCATCCTCTACAAGGATTTTTTCTCTTATGATATTACCAGCTAAATCATAGTTATAACTTGTACGACTGCCACTGCTATGTGCCTTCTCTAATAC
This sequence comes from Vallitalea okinawensis, assembly GCF_002964605.1. Classification (NCBI taxonomy): domain Bacteria; kingdom Bacillati; phylum Bacillota; class Clostridia; order Lachnospirales; family Vallitaleaceae; genus Vallitalea; species Vallitalea okinawensis. The sequence goes on along the minus strand of NZ_PQDH01000004.1, from coordinate 199,158 downwards.
TTTACCATCAGGTGAATAAGCAAAAGTCATGATACTACCATCTGCTGCTATTTGCTTATCCGGTAGTTCAAAGCTATTGAAAATTACTTCAGTGACATTCCCCTTTTGGTCTGTGGTTTTCATCCATCGCTTTCCACTTAAATCATAGTTATAATGAACTTCTGTAGCATCTGAATAAGTGGTTTTTTTCATATGTCCTGCTAAATCATATGTAAAGGATGTTTGGTATCCTTTTGGATTAACAGCAACGATCTGTCTACCAGAGCCATCATAAGTATAAGAATATGGAATCTCTACGTTATTATTGACGTTCTCTGCTGGTTGATAAGTTGCTTTTTGATCTAATGCATTGTAAGTAAATAGATCACCTATGGATGTATCAGGAGATTGACTATTAAAACCTAGGCTATTAACCTTTTTAATCATATTGCCACGATTGTCATAAGTAAATTGAACCAACACTTCTGATTGTTGTCCATCAAAAATGCTCTCTTCAATTATACGGTTATTAGCATCATAACTATAGGTTTTACCTGGTGCTTCATCAAGAGGTAATCCACTATAACGTGGATCTACTTCTTTGATTATATTACCGTTTTGATCATAGGCATAACGTGTAATATACCCCATAGGATTGTTAACCTGTATCATTCTGCTTAGGCCATCGTATTGATACAGGGTTATATAATCTTTACCATCACCTGATATTGTTTCTGTTTCCAAGTTATTGCGTCCGTCATAAGTATATTGAATAATTGTATTCTTTGTATCTGATTGAGGTATTATTTTTTTCTGTAGACGATTACGATAATCATAACTGTAAGTTGATGTGACATACCCCTTCTCAGTCAACATACTTTCTTCTACAAGATTATGATTATTGTCATAGTTATAGGTGATATGGCTACCAGTCTGTTCTACACCTGATTCAATAAAGTATTGGCTTTGTTCCTTAAGCAGATTATATGCTTGATAGGTGTATGAATCCTTAAAATAACTACTTTCATCTCTATTCGTATAGTTCACTACTTCTGTTGTGTTTCCACTAGCATCATAAAGATATTTCTTATGATTTTTTTCTGTATCGGATAACCAAGTATATGCATGCACAACCTGATTACGTTCATTATAGGTAAAGGAAGACTTCTCAGAGATAGTTTTTATACCATCTTTTTCTTTACCCTTTGTCTTTTCTGTGGTATTCCCTACTCCATCATAGGTATAGGTTGTATAAAATACTTCATTATCACTTTCTAAAGAGACACTCTGTTCTTTTAGCAGACCCCTGTCATCATATATGTAAGTTGATATTTTACCGCCAGGTTCAATTATTTGACGTAAGAGATTGGCACTATCATAGTCATAGTAAACACTATTTCCTAATGGGTCTATTTCTTCACGTAATCGACCTGCTGCATCATAAACATAACTTGTCCTATAACCCATGGCATCGGTAAAACTTATTTTATTGCCTGTGTAATCATAAACATAAGTCTTCTCATAGTAATTCTCATGATCTGGTGTTACCCTCACTTTAACTAACTGCCCTTTAATATCATAGAAAAAGTGATGTTGGTAACCGTCCTCATCGCGCATGATGGTCTCATAAGGTGCATCACCTTGATGCATTTGGTATTCCAAAGTTACAGCTTCTTTTGGTATAGCCCCTTCATAATACTGTTTCTTGACTAACCTTTGTTGACTATCATAGGTATAAGTTGTTTTTTTACCATTACCATCAAATGTCTCAATCAAATTACCATAAGTATCGTACTTATTTTCACCTTTTTTAATCCAATTTCCATCTTCAATAAGGCTGTCCTTGACCCCTTTACCTTGTATATCATATTCAAACCCGTATTGATAACCCTTTTGATCTTTTACTATAATTTTAAAATTCTCAAAAGGATTCTCTAAATAGGTGTATTCTTCTGTTGTATCATCTGGATACGTCATTAGAATCAATCGGTTAAAGCTATCATAGGTATAGTATTGACTATTCCCATTAGCATCCCTTTGCTGAATAAGGTTACCTTTCGTATCATATGCAAAGGATGTTGCCAATTGAATACCTTCAACAATGGTATATTCTTTAGTGAGATAAGCTCCTTTATGATCTACACCATTGATATCTACACCATATTCATAATGCGTTGTATAAATGTTATCACTTGATAGCACTTGTTTTTTAATGATGTTACCATAGCTATCATATTGATATTGAGTTATAATGTCACCCTCTGGCAGTTGCTGAGTAGACTTGATCACATTACCTTTACTGTCTAGTGTATAGATCAATTGAGCTGTAGTATCAGAATCTTGTTTCCAAGTTTTAAGGGTTAAACTATGGTATTTATCATAATCGAAAGAATAGGTTACTGTATGTTCATCGTTAACAGGATTTCCTTGTTCATCTCTTTTAGCTTCTGGTCCTGTATAACTTGTTAAGTTACCGTATTTATCGTATCGATAATTTTCAATCTCATAGATCGGTTCTGAATTAACCTCGCCATTCACTACAGGATACTTAATGGTTTCTTTTTTATTGATGAGTTTCAATTCATCGTGTTCTGTCTTAATAATTTCTTTATGATCATTACCTATAAGCTCTGTACTGAGTAGTTGATGCAGGCCATCGTATATTTTAATCACTTTATTTCCCAGTAAATCAGTGATCTCCGTTTGGTAACGATAGGTATTCTCCAAATAGTCATAATCAATAACTTTATACCCATCAGTTCCAAAACCATCAGGCTCGTTAGTATATTTATACACTTCCTTCTCTTTAGCTTCTGCTTCGAAACGCTTTAGAAAATTATCGCCTGCACCTTCATAATTCTTCTTGATTAACTTTTCTCTTTGGAAGACCTTACGATATTCCATACTTCCTTGATAGAGCTTTTTCTTATAGGTTTCATAGGTATAACGTCTCATTTCATTGGTTTTACAATAGTCTATTTGAACCAAGTATTCGTAGCGGTTATACACGGAATAATTCGTTCCATTGTGATAAGTAAAACCAAGTGAAGGCTGCTCGTACCAATAATGGTATTTAGCTTGTCCATCTATGTCATAAACTGTTTGTAAACGTGTTCGAATTACCTGACCCGAATTGCTTACCAATGCTGCTGATTTATCATAGATAATTTTTTCTCCTTGAGGCAAGTGAATGATAACCTTAAATTTTCCCTCCAGATCACCAGAATGTACTGTATTTGGATTCTGTGTCTCCTCATAACTATTGGACTTTACATCATTATTTTGATTCTTTACGCGATAAGTATGATCTTCTTCATAACTCATCGTTATAACCCTACCAAGGGTATCAACAATTTCACTGATCAGCTTCTTTTCTACAGATGTACCATCAATGGTATATTTCATCGTCGTGTATTTAAAAGAAATGGTGTTCTCAAACTTATCCTGCATGGCTAGAATACGACCATCCTTAGTAAAATAGGTTCTATCACCGTTCTTATTAATTAAGACAAGCTCGGATGTCTCTGTTCCATTCGAATATGCTTTACTGTAACCTACAAAAACATCTTTTACCGTTTGTCCTTTAGGTAAATAGATTTTTTCTGTGGTCGTAAGAAGTGATTGAATATCTTCATTGAACCATTCTTCTTTGTCATCTTCATTCAATAAATACTCTTTTAGCGTATAGACATCCCCTGTTTCGGTATGTAAAAATATTTGATTGGATTCATCTTGATTATCCATGACTTCCAGTGTTGGAAATGAGAAACGCATACCAACGCCTAAGTTATAGCGATCTTCATAGAATGAAGAAGCATTGGCATCAGATTCAATATAATCTACCCAAGCACCATTAACGTATTTAACTTTCATCGTACTCATATTTGCTGATGATGTTTTGTAAATTCTAGTGAATTCTAAATCCAACCCATTCTTCCCTGGTAGTGAATAATCAGTTTGTGTTATGGATAGCTCACCATTTCTTGGGTTAATGTATTCTTCTGTGCTCTGTGTCTTAATGTATGATGAAGAAAGATAGGTATCGTATTGTTTTTCTGGTCCCATGAGGTTGTTTAAACGATCTTCTATGGTTTCAGCACCTACTGATAAGGTTGTAAAACAAAATACAATACTTAATATAAGCATCTTTAGCCATTTTCTTTTGTATGCCAAATCACCCGACCCCTTTCATGTCGACTCTTCTGTTTTGGTTAGTAACTTTTAGATAAACATTTGAACAAAATAATATTCTAATATTTCATAGGCATTCATACCCTCTGAATATTTACTTAAAACCTCTTGTTCATTAATACCTAACTTGCTTGCAGTTACAAACGCTTCAACGATAATATCCTCAGATAAATTGTATTGTTCTGTATAAGTTTTGATAGCATCTGACGTAACTTGAACCCTTAGTAGATTCTCTTCATTACTAATGATTCCAAGATTTTTACTCATATCTGACCAACTTAATCCTTCCATGTAATCGTTCATTAGAGTATCAAAATCTTCACCAGATATGAAGGAAAGTCGATCACAGATCATGATATCGTCAGTACTTAATTCAGCTAACAATAATTTATCTAAATACTCAGAGTCAAAACTACGAGGTATAAAAGGTACTTTAGCGCTGTCATAACCCTCAAAAATTGTACTCCATTTTTGCCCAGAAGTAGCCTTTTCAAGCAATAAATCTAATTCTTCAAGCTTTCCATAGCGTTCATTTAAAAAGGCATAGGCAATACGAATCTGATTACTATCAAACCCTTGTGTTTTCAAATGATCTAAGTAATCTCTATGTTCTAATGGTACATCATAATGGCTATAAAATTCTTCGTCTGTGGTAATTCTAAGTAAGGTAGACTGTCCCCTTGCATTATAGCCAAAATACATCGCTGTGGAAAATACTACGGTTAATGCAAGGAGCATATAAATCCATTTCTTTTTCATTTTCAAACCTCCCCTAATCCATTTGTGGTTTTAAATTGTCTATTTCTGTTTTAATTGCTTCAGCTGGATTCACAGGTTTTGGATTTTCTATTGAAGGCTTTGGAACATCCACCTTAACTTCTGGTAGATTAACCTCTTCATTTTCCTGTTCTTCATATTGATCATTCATAGTGGTTAATACACGAAGAACTTCTTCTTCTATTTTTTCTAATGTTATCAGCTCATCCATGTATTGAAGTTCTTTGTCAAATTTCTCTTGTTCGTAAGCTTCCTCGTCTTGTAAAAGGCTATTTAAATCTAACTCTAACTGAATAGCTACTAAATATTCACCCAGAGCGTCTTCTAAAGAATTAAAATGCTCTTCAAGAGTCAGCATCCAATAAAGAGCATCATCATTGATTATTTTACCTTTCAAATTTCTATAGCTCTCACTTTCCTTTGAGAAAGTAATGATTTCATCTAGTTTAAATTGAACGAGTTCCAATTGTTGACTTGCCTCTAATATCTTCTCCTCTTGAAAATCTAGATCTTGTCTCTCCATATTAAGAAGCTCCTTAGATAGATCCTCACCTTCTGTTTTAGTATGTGTGGTTAATTGGATAATTGTATTCCAATCATATCCTTGACTTAACCAATTATAAATATCATCAATGGCCGTACCTGTTTCATTGGCTAATTTTCTAGCTTTTTCAATATCTGTATCAGATAAAGTAGAAGGTAGGACTTCCACATTATCTGAAGCAGCAGAAAGCCATGCCTGACCTACTATAGGTAGCAGCATAATGATGATAAGGATTATTCCAATCATACGTTTATTTATCTTTATCTTCATATTCTTCACACCTTTATAAAGTCTTTATCAAAGCAGTGTTATTCGTTATTCACTAATCATCAATTGTATATTTGTTTCCCCGGTATTTAATGCTTTAAATACAATAGAGGTAACTTCACCCGACCATGATGTACCAGGTACGGTGTTTAAATCTACAGTAAAGGTTACTTGCCCTTCTTGACCAGAGACAACAACGGCAGCATCATCAATTTTACCTTGGAAAACTACATCTTCTTTAGCTGTTCCTGCAAATAAATCTTTTATGATTACTTCACCAGGATCATATTCTAGAGTAAATGATAATTGACTAAAGTCCTGTACGTTCTGAGCAAGTATTGTAAAGATAAATTCTTCATCTTCTGTATAACTTACAAGATAATCAGGGTTATCTGTTGTGATGATGATAGCTGGACTCCACGCTGTCACACCAGTAATATTCTTTGCACGCACTCGATAAGTGTGATTCGTACCAGGTTCAAGGTTATCATGATCAAATGCTGGTTCTGTTGTTGTTATGATCTCTTCTCCATCAATCTGTATATCATATCCTGTTGCTTGATCGATTGCATCCCATCGGAGTTCAATTTGATACATGGTTGCATCTCCTCGAATTTCTGTAGGAGCATCTGGTGGGTTTGGTAACGTTGATAATGATAGAATAGCGCACCATTGGGTTGTTCCATCTTCTGTTTTCACTCTAATTTTATAGGTATGAAACTCATTAGCTTCTAATCCAGTGTGCTGATAGATGGTTTGTTCTCCGAGAGAATTCAGTTCTCCATCTACTTCAATTTCATACTCAGCGTTCATGGCAACAGCATCCCATGACAAGGTAATAAAGTTATTGGTAACAATGGCAACCACATTAGTAAGGGAGTATGTGTTAGCTTCTTCTGGTAATGTTGCTGCTTTAACATTAGTACTCCACTCACTTTTACCGGATATGTTGACTGCTCTCACTCGATAATCATGATATTCATCTGGCGATAGCCCTCTATGAACATAGGTCCTATCATAAACCTCCACAACATCATTGCCATCAATTTCAACTTCATATTTATCTGCATAAGGCACTTGATACCATGTAAGGGTTATGTTATTTTCATCTGCTGTTGCTAAGATATTGGTTGGTATATCGGGTTTTTCAGGATGTGTGGTCACATCGAACTGTTCACTCCACTGGCTCTTACCACCGATATTATAAGCTCTTATTTCATAGGTATGCCCAGATAATGGTAGTAAGTTTTCATGTACATATGTGCTCACGTCTCCTATATCCATGATTAACCCATCGACTTTCAATTCATATCCTTCAGCTTTTTCTACGCTGATCCAAGTTAAAGTAACTGTATCCTTCGTTAAACTTGATAACTTAATTTCTGGTGTTAGGGGTGGATAAGGATATGTTCTTACATAAATGACAGTAGACCAAGGACTATATCCACCTTCATTTTTTGCCCTTAAGCGATAAGTATGGTCTGTTTCTGCTTCTAGTCCTGTGTGCTGATATTCTGTTTCTGTTAAGGTAATAATTTGACCATCCACATCTAATTCATAACTATCAGCCCCAGCAACAGCCTGCCATTTCAATGTTATTCTTTCTTGTTCAATTTCTACAGTAGGTTCTTTAGGCTGGCTTGGTGGATAAGGTAATGTCGTAACAGAAATCAACTCACTATAAGGACCCATTCCAGCTTGATTTTTCATGGCAACACGATAGGTATGTGTAGATTCCGGACTTAAACCGATATGAGTATAGGATGTTGTTTTCCCAATATCCAAAGTCTCCTTACCATCCACCTCAATAACATAGCCCGTTGCACTATAAACTGAATCCCAAGAAATTGTTATACTTTCTTGTTGAACAGTTGTTTTGATTCCAGTTGGTGGTAGTGACTTTGTATAAACCGTTTGACTAAATTGCTCAGTCTCTTTACTGTCACCATTCCGCGCCTTGATTGCAATATTGTATCCAGTACTATGATTCAAATCATTGATTTCACATGTCTTATTATTAAGGGTAATCCACTCTTGGCTGGATGTTAGATTACCACTTTGGTCCACATATTGAGTCCCTACCTTAACAAGGTATTGGCTATAACTTGGATTATTATCATTCACTTTTAGCTTAATCGAATCTGTATTCTGCTCTAAGGCAGTAAATACTGGCTTTTGAGCATCTGTATATCGTTGTTCTAAGTATTCACTGATATGTCCCACTTGATCTCTAGCTTCAAACTTAACTTGATAAAGGGTATTGGCTGTCAAGTTATTGACGGAATAGGATGTACTACTCGTCCATCCACTTGTGCTGTTACCAATTGTAAAGCGATAAGGATAACTATGCATGCCAGATCCGTTGGATGTATCATAAGCGTTTCCAGATAAAGAAATGGTTGAAGTATTACTTGATATATTGGTATGTATCGTCGGTGGCGTTTTATCAACCTTAAAATTTACAAAGTCTGTAACAGTATCCTGTTGATCATTCACTTTAGCCGTTAGGGTATGCTGACCTTCTGAAAGCTTCGCAGCATCAAATGCTTTTAAATGTACTACCTGTTCCTTTTGAGTATTGGTAATACTCTGGGTATCTCGAGGAGTCGTTTCGCTATCCAAGTAATAGGAAAATGTTAAATTATCACTGTCTGGATCAGATACAGTAAGACTAGGTATAAAATTATTATCTTTTTCGCTAAGCCATTGATTCGCATAAGGTGCATTGATGGCTACATTAGGTATCTTTTGTATTTGATCAAATATCTGCGTAAGGGTTGTACTAAAACTTTGATCAATGTCAATGTATAACCCCCCTGTGGCATTAGCTATTGATCGAAATTGTGTTTCACAATGGCGATAATCCTGGCCGATAGCTGTAAGTATAACGTCATTATTGTTTAATTTCTGAATAATACTTGAGTCAGTATTATTTTCTTTACTATAGATAGGTTCATCACCAATCAAAACAAAATACTTTACTGAGTTTGCATAATATGTGTAACCATCTAGTGCTTTATCTATAGCATCAAGTCCATTCTCTGTCCCTCCAGAAACATTAATTCTACTAAGGTTGTTTTTGAAAGTGCTTACATCATTAGTCAAATTATATTTAACTGGTTCATCTTCATAGGATATTAATCCAAGACGATAATCAATATTTTCTCCTTCCAATCGATTAACAAAATTATTGATATTGTTTTTAACACTGTTAATTTCCCCGCCCATACTTCCTGAACTATCGATAATGAAAACAACTTCAAGCTGACTTTTGGCTTGAACAGGTACTGGATATGAAACGATTAAACTACAAACCAATAATAGTATTAAGAATCTTTTTAAATTCATTTGAAGCCTCCCTCCTCATTATCTTTAGTCAATTTCATAATTTACTGTTGCATGTTCATTGGTTAATGATAAGAATTTAATAGCATTCATAAATGTTTTATTAACATTACTTATTTTATAGAGGATATAACCTTCTTCATGAGCAACCACTTCAATATTTGTAGCATCTATTTTGCCTGTTTCTGTTTCCAAATCCGGTGTTACTGCACATAAGTCTACTACCTCCAATTGATCTGGATTATAATAAACGGATATATACCTCGTTGAATCACCAGTCTTGGGTACGACAAATACAAAATTGAAATAATTGTCTTGACCTACATTGATATCAACACTGGGTAATGTATTCTTAGCAAGGAGTTCACTCCATTCACTAGCTCCACCTTCATTAAAGGTTCTCACTCTGTATTCATGTCGAGTATTTGGTAGAAGTTCTAAATGCTCAAAGTGTTCTTCTGTCACATCAACTATTTCACCATCAACTTCTACTTCATATCGATCTGCTCCTGGCACTATAGACCAAGTTAAAATAATGGACGTCTCTGTTGCTTCAGCCTCTAGATTTTTGGGTATCGCTGGTGCTGTTAACTGTTCAATATACTTACTCCAATCACTTTTACCACTACCACTATAAGCCCTTACACGATATTTGTGGAGGGTATTTGGTTTTAAGTCTTCATGGTGAAAAGTATTATCATCAATATTTTTGACGTCTCCATCAACCTCGATATAATAACCTGATGCTCCAAAAACATTATCCCAAGTTAAACTAATACTTTCACTTGTTACTTCTTTCACTTGGAAAAAATCTGGTTCACTAACAACGGTTGTAGCAGTGATAGCATTACTCCATGGACTGGCTTGTCCATCTTTAAAAGCTCTTATTCGATATACATGAGTGCTATATGCATCAAGTCCGCTATGGGTATAGTTATCTCTTGGTCCAAGCATATAAGACTCTCCATCCATTAATAGTTCATACATGTCTGCCCCTTCTACTTCCTCCCAATAAACCATAATGGCGTTAGAACTTGTTACGGCTCTAAGATTGGTTGGGGCAGGTAATGATGAATTGATAACAGTATAATCACTCCAATTACTTGGTCCAGCATCACTTAACGTTCTTACTCTAACTTGATATGTAGTGTTAAAATTTATATTCTCTAACATGTATGTGGTTTGTAAGCCTACATCCGTTACTTGATCATTGATCTCTATTTCATAGGAGTTTGCACCTATAACAGTATCCCAAGAGACATTTAATCCATCGCTATTGATTGACAACATGAGATTTTGAGGTGCATCTGTGGTACTGGATTTTAAGATTTCTTGACTCCAATTACTTTGAGTATCATCATTCATAGCTCTTATTTGATAGGTATGTTGGCTATTAGAATCAATGTTTTCATGAACTACCGTAGAGCTAGTTGTACTATTGACTTGTCCATCAATTTTTATTTCATACGATGTAGCACCCTCAATGACTGCCCAATTAATCTCATAATTTAATTCATCTTCACTATTAATTTCATTGATCTGAATAGAATGTGGTGTTTCTAGTAATGTATAGACGTTGATGTACTCTGTCCATGGACCATTACCATAGCTATTGATGGCACGAATACGATAAGTATGTAACGTATTGGTTTCTAACTGCTGGTGTAAATAGCTTGTGCTATCATTAACTTCAACTAGTAAACTGTCTACCTCTAACTCGTATAAGGTTGCACCGGCTACGGACTCCCAACTGACTAAAATTTCTTCCGTCTGCGGATCTGCCCATATGCCAGAAGATGAATCCGGTAATGTTGAATAGGCTACCGTTTCAGACCACTTTCCTGTTCCACTGCTATTCTTTGCTCTTACGCGATATGTATATTGAGTATTTGCTGTTAAGCCTTCATCAGTATAACTATTTGTATTTGCTTCCATGGGTATCCCAAATACTTCTACATCATAGCTATCTGCTCCATTAACAGTATCCCAGTCTAAAGTGATTGTGCTTTTCGTACTACTTGCCTGTATATTCTTTGGTACATCTGGTAAAGTTTCTATGATGTACTCTTCAGACCATTTACCTACTAATCCATATTCACTCAATGGTCTTATTTGATAGGTATGAGTTGTACCTGCTTCTAAACTAGAGTCAGTATAATCCAATTGATTTTCATCTAAAATTGTACTTTCTCCATCCATTTTTAGCTCATAACCAGTTGCTCCTTCTATAGAATTCCATTTTATATATATTTGATTTTCAGTTGCATTCCACTCTTGTAAAGAGGTCTGACCAAATAGATTTTCATCACCATAGAAGTAATAACCCGATAAGTACCCAGATACTTTATCCCATGGTGCATAAGTTACACTATCATTAAAAGAATAATCGTTAGTTTGATCTAGGCTTCCGCTACCTTCTTGAATGATTCTAAATGAAAATGTCTCCATATCCCCAGGATTAAATACATCCCCTTTATCATCAAAAGTAATTCTCAAATAATGGGTAGCACCTTCTATTGGATTTTCTAGTTCTATCACTTCAATGTCCATAAGTGGCTGATTGAAGTTATTCAATGATATGTTGGTTTCACCTTCAATAGAAAAGAAATATCTGAGTTCTAATTCTGTTAAATCAATGGATGCCGTCCCTGTATTCTCCATCTTGAACTCAGGATTGATTTTCTTTTCCAATTGCTTATCTTCTGCATTGTAGGTTTCGATTTGTATACTTCGATTAGTAAAATCTCCTTCAACTAATTCGTCACCACTTGAATCATCTGGTTTCTTTGCATCCAGTAATTGAAAACTACTAAGTAAAATGATTGCCGTTAGTACAAAAGATATAATGGCTTTAAATGTCTTCAATTTCATTCCTCCTTGAAATCTATTAAAAGAACAAATGTGACTAAAGTCACTTATAGTAAGCAAGCAATGATCAATGCTTACTTTATGCTACTCATACGCCTAAAACATTAATATTTTAGACAAAAAAAAAGTGTGCAACTGCACACTAAAGCATAAAAATGCTCTTTAATGGCAGCTTGGCAATCATAGTCATTATATGACCTTAGACCCATAGCTTTGCGTCCTTATCTTTCAATAAGTTTGCCTTTTTTCATTTTTTACAATTATATGATTATATTGCTATATTAGCATTATATATTATAGTTATATAATATGTCAATATTTACTACATTTCTTGCTATTATTTCAAATTGAAACATAAAATCTTTAATAGCAGTCTCTCAATTGTCATTACCTCTAAGATGCAACTGCCTTTAGCCTCAGAAGATATTTTATAGAGTTGAAGTGAAATAAACTTGCTATTGATCGTGTTATTTCATTGATACTGGTGGCATATTATGTTAATATTTGTATATAAAGGAGGAATAGCTTATGAAATTTCGTAGGATTTTTACCAAAACATTAGTAACTGTATTAACATTAAGTATTTTCCTGGGAGGTAATATCCAGGTAAGTTCTAAGGAATCTAGTAGAGATATTATAAGGGTCGATAGTGGTTTTGAAAACTTAAATCAATCATTAGAAGATGATGAAAGATTATATCTCCAGAAAGGAGAACCTTCTACTTTAGATATAAATAAGGGATATGATTCAGCTACAAGATTTATTTTAAATAATGTATCAGAAGGTTTATTCTCATATGACCATAACAGGAGAATTGTAGCTGGTGTAGCTGATAGCTATTCATTATCCGAAGATCAATTAAGTTATACTTTCTACCTTAGAAAAGACGCAAAATGGAACGATGGCTCTCCTGTTACAGCACATGATTTTGTATACTCATGGCAGCGTTTATGTGACTTTGAAGATCAAGCAAAAGCATTGTTAACTGCTGCTAATATTAAAAACTATAAAAATGTATTAGAGGGTAAATCACCTAAAGAAGACTTAGGTATAAAAGCTATAGATGATTATACACTAGTTGTTGAGCTTGAGAATCCTGTCCCCTATTTTCTTTCACTACTAACTCAACATAATTTTGCACCAATAAAAAAAGATATGGTTATAGCTTCTGGAGATAAATATGGTACTGACTTAGAATATATCGCTTATAATGGCCCATATATAATTTCAGATTGGGATAAAGGCAACTATTTATTACTTACAAAAAATCCTTATTATTGGGGAAGTGAGTTTATTGATGTTGAAAATATCAACGTCTTAGTATATATAAAATATGGCTATGATGCTTTTCTATATAATATAATTGACACTACAAAGCTTTATTATGATGATTATGTAAAAGCTTACATGTATGGCCTTACTCCTATTAGTACCAAAAATGATGCTATGTTTTATTTAAAATTTAATCAAAATGATACTTTACTCCAAAACGAGAATGCAAGAAGAGCTATAGCACTAGGATTTGATAATAGCTACATAACTGAATTAACACAAACCGGACATGCTGCTAATTACTATGTACCATCGGGATTTTTTAAAGATGAAGATGGTGTAGATTTTAGACAAAATAATAATGAATTCCTTCAATATAATGAGGATTTAGCATTAAAATTTTGGGATCAAGCTAAATCAGAGTTAGGTATTCAAACTTATACAATGGAACTACTGACTTTTAATACCTATCTTAGTCAGTTCATAGCTATTTATATTAAAGAAGAATTAGAAGATAACTTACCTGGATTAACAGTCAATATTGTACAGCAACCATCTGATATAAAACAAGAATTAGAAAACACAGGTCAATATACTTGCAGTTTTGCAGGATGGGGAATGGACTATAATGATCCATTATCTTATCTTGAGATATTTAGTTCTAATTCACCCTACAATGATGTAGACTACAATAGCCCTCTTTATGATACTATTATTCAACTCGCCCAATCTTCATCAGCCCTTGATGAAGATGAAAAATGGGAGCTTCTCAAAGCTGCTGAAACTCTATTATTACAAGAAGATGTCGTTATTAAACCCATTTACCAGCAAGGTAATTACTATCTAGTCATGGATCATATTAAAAACCTTATCCAAGATTACGGTATGAATGACTCATTGAAGTTCGTAATAATTGAATGATAAATGAAATAAAACCTCCGTTATATATAAAATAATGATAACGGAGGTTTCTAGAATTACTTAAATAGCATCTAAATCAATTTGTTCTGAGTTTACCCCCTCTGTTATAGCTTTAAGTCTAATCTTACCCTTTTCGCAAGTAGATCGAATATAAACCAATAGCTTACCATTATAAGTTTTTCTTTCTTTTGAGCTATATGGCTCTAAATCTGAAGGATCACCATTTTCTATGCCAAGAATCTCACCAGGTCCTTCAATGTCAAACTTAATTATATCATTAGCAAAATAAGATAATTGACCATTCACATCGATGATTTTCACTTCAACATGAGCAATATCTTCACCCGTTGATTCTAAATATTCAACATCTGAAGACATTTTAATCCTATCACCCTCTCCACTAGTATTTAGTTCACACTCACATACACTCTCTTGATCTATCTTACCTACACCCTTTAATCGACCTGGGTCAAAAGGTACATCCCAAGCCATCTCGTAACCAAGATTACCAAGTTCACATTCTGAAAGCTTAATACTACCAAGTGACTTATCATTCAAAAACAACTCAACTTCTTCACAATTTGTGTAAGCAAAAACAGTCACAACTGCTTTTTCATTATAATTCCAATGAGGTACATCACCTCTATCCCACCAGTTAACCTGCTCGACGTTCTTATCTTTAGTGGTTATGTAAACCATAGGCTTTTCTTGCCATAAGCTTTTTCTTAAATAGAAACTTGTTTTCTCTCGACCAGTTAGATCCATTAATCCAGCCTCCGAAACACGTATTGGCCATCCTTGAGCTTCTCCTAAAAAGTCTATACCGGTCCAAAGAAACTGTCCGCATATATGGTCATTATCTTTCACATATGCCCATTCTTTAACATGCTTTCCGTTTTCACTACCATAAATCACTCGATTAGGATATTCTATGCAATCTTTTTCATACAAATGCTCTTTATAGTTATAACCTACAATATCAAGTGCATCAGCATACCCTGTATGATTAGATAACTCTGGAAATGCAAGTGCTGCAGTAACAGGTCTTGTGGTATCATATGCTTTTACGTGCTTAACAAGCTTTCTGGCAATTACAGCTAGTCTTTCAGCATTAGGTTTATTAGGGTCATACTGCCTCTCCACTGCTGGTTTGTTTTTATCATTATTGCCAGTCATGGACTTAAAGCTTGGATGGCAATAAGGATCATTCGGATAATCAACCTCATTGCCAATACTCCAAGCTATGATCGATGGATGATTTCGATCTCTCAATACCATTTCCTTTATATCTCTTTCATGCCACTCTGGGAAATCTTCATAATAACCATAATGCTTTGGTGGATATACATTATGCCCTTTCCACCATTTATTCTTAACACCTTCCCATTCATCAAAAGCTTCATCCATGACTAAGAAGCCCATCTCATCACATAAATCCAGTAAGTTTGTAGCAGGAGGGTTGTGACTCATTCGAATAGCATTACAACCAACTTCTTTAAATTTTTTAAGTCTTCTTTTCCAAACTTTTTTAGGCACAGCTGCTCCTAAACACCCTGCATCATGATGGATACACAGCCCCTTTAACTTCATATTAACATCGTTTAAGCTAAACCCTGTTTTGGGATCTAAATTATACCATCTAATACCTGTAGTTGTATCAACTCGATCAATTAATTGACCTTGATTAAACAGTTCAGTTCTAAATATATATAGCTTGGGGTAATCTGGTGACCATAATACAGGATTATCAAGATTCAGGGATTGATTGAGTTCAACTCTACTGCCTAGTTCTATACTTACTGTTGTTGATTTACTAACAAGCACATGTTCATCCAGATCAAGAAGTTGACTCTTAACTTCAATCTCAGATGTATACTCACCCTCATTCAATACAGTTACTTGACCATTTACTACTGCCATATCAGTTGTGACGGATGGGGTTGTGACAAATACACCATGACGACCAATATGGATAGGGTCAACAACTGTCAATGTTACATCCCTATAAATACCCGCTCCAGTAAACCATCTAGAATCAGCAATATCTTTATGATCCACTTTGACTGAAATCACATTGTCTGATTTACCAAATTGAACAAAAGGCGTTATGTCATAAGAAAAAGCACTATAACCATAGGGCCTTTTTCCTAAATAATAAGAATTGCACCACACTTGACTGTTGTTATATACACCATCAAAGTTAATGTACACCTTCTTACCTTCCAGATCTTCATCAAGCTGAAAGGTTTTGCGGTACCAGCCTACACCACCTGGTAAATAGCCTGTGCCACTTGCATGTTCTTTGCTAAATGGTTCCCCGACTGACCAATCATGCGGTAATGTCACTTGGAGCCAATCGCTATCATCAATGCCCTTATACCCTGGAAAAGGTGAATCTCCTCTATGAAATTTCCAATCTAAATTCATATTTTTTTTAATTCTATTTCCTCTCATTGACACAACCTCCAAAACTAGAAATGGGAGCGATGAGTACCTCACCACTCCCGATAAAATGCGTTTTTAATACTATTTACCTTCTACCATTACCTTGTAGTCATCAAGTTGTCTTTGAACTTCTTCTAAAACCTTATCGATACCAGCCTTTTTAAGCTTTTCTCTGTATTCTACTACTGCCGCTTCTGGGTCACCAGTTTTACCATAAGTAATGGCTGGACCAAGTGCACTTGTTACATCAGAGATTGCAGCAAGCTCTGCTTCAACTGGTGTTCTGTCAAAGATGAATCTTGAGTATGGATCTGGAATAGCATAGCTGTCAAATTCTGCCCATAAATCATAGATTCCTGCATATTCAGTATCAGTTGGTAATTCAAATTTATCTTCTCGACCTGACCAAAAATCTGTATAGAATTCATGATCTGCATCGTTGTAACCTTCTGGACGTGTTTTTACACCATCAACGATCTCATATTGAACACCTTCTCTACCGTAAACAAATAATCTATAGAACTCTTCATTCTGTCTTAAGATTTCATAAGCCATAACTGCTCTTTCTGGGTTCTGGCTGTTTGCACCTATAGCAGTAGCACCATGGATAATTGATAATTGTGTTAAGTTCTTTCTTGTAGAGCCAAATGGATAGAAACCAATTTCTGAACCTGGAATGAGATTATCCATTTCCCATCTAAGACCTCTATAAGTCTGCGTGTGGTGTTGATCAGCACCGGATTGGCCTGCTTTAAATAGCTCTCTTGTATCACCTTTGAAGTTAAGAACATCTTCTCTCCAGTAGCCAGCATCACCCCACTCTTGCATTGTTTTCGCAAATTCCATAAAGGTGTCGTTAAAGATTGGACTATAGGCTGTATACTTATTTTCTTTTGATTCAGCCCAAACAGCTTTATGGTATCCAGTAGGCACCATCAATAGCTCAAGTGAATCTGTTTCTGAAATAATCCATCCATCATATAAGTCAAACTTTGAGCCATTTGCATCCCAAGGTACTACACCTTCTTTGTTGTCAGCAACACCTTGAAGGTATTGACCAAATGATTCATAGTCAGTAACTTTGTCTATACCGAACTCTTTAGCCCAATCGCCTCTATAATAGAAACCATGGTTAACATACTGGGTATAATTTTGCTCTGGAAAAAAGTAAGTTGTATCGTCAAGTTTACACGTTTCCCATTCTTCTGCTGTTATGTCTGCAGAAGTCAATGGCGCATATTGTAGTAAGTCATCAAGTGGCATAAATGCACCTTTTTGTGCGTTTGGCCACATATCTAACCAGTCACCGGAAGTAATCAAATCTATTGGTTCACCAGAAGCCATTAAAAGATTATATTTTGTTAACCAATCTGCCCATTCAACCCACTCAATCTTGAGGTGAGCATTGATTTCTTCTTCAAGAATCTTATTCCATTCTGCCATTGCAAGTTCCAATTGCCCATTTGTAGGTACGTTCCCCATCATTAAGAAGGTTAATTCAACAAATTCCAATTCCTCACCATCTTCTGTTGAATCTGTTTTACTAATGTCACCTGACTTATTCTCCTCCGTCATCTGACCTTGAGTTCCTGATGTCTCCCCACTTTTTACGCATCCGGTAATCCCCATAATTAAGACTAGGACCATGAGTAATGCTAATAATTTGAAACGTGTTTTCATTAACTAACTCCCCCTTATACTCTTGATTGTTAATTACAAAATATATTCTTATTTTATAATTCGATTATATAATTTTTCTACCCTTTTACAGCGCCAATAGTAATACCCTGAATAAAGTATTTTTGTACAAAGGGATAGAAAATAATCACAGGCCCTGTTGCAATAATACCAACAGCCATCTTTATTGTCTCGTTAGGCATATCCTGTGGTGGTACATTAGAATTAGCAGCTGAGTTCTTAATTGATTCAGCCTGTGTTACAACATTATATAAATATAATTGAAGTGGTCTATGCTCTACATTTGGTGATAAGAACAACATTGCATTATACCACTCATTCCAATATTGCAAAGCTAAAAACAATCCAATCGTTGCAAGTGCAGGTTTTGCCAATGGCATAATGAGCTTTGTATAGATTTGAAAATCATTGGCTCCATCAATTTTAGCTGATTCTGTAATGGAATGAGGTATGGATTTCATAAAATTTCTCATCAATATAATTAGCCAAGGACTCATAAGACCTGGTAATAATATAGCTAAGTAGTTATCTTTTAAACCTAGGTATTTAGTCATTAACAAATAGTATGGTACTAAACCGCCTGAGAATAAAGTAGTGAAGTAGAAAAAATAGGTGATTTTATTTCTCCAAGCAAAATCTTTTCTCTGTAAGGCATAACCTGTCATTGAAATGATCCATAGCCCTAACGCTGTCCCTATTGTTGTTAGAAGTATTGTTACAATATAACCACCCAGAATATCTTTAGGATTTTCAAAGATAATCTTATATGCTAATGTACTGAATTCCTTTGGCCATAGATTAAATCCATTGATAATCACCGATTTTTCTGATGTTAATGAAGATGATAACATCAATATAAATGGTAATAAACAAGCTAATGTAAAGAATGTTATAAAGACATAGCTTACGGCAGTCATAATAACTTTTCCTGAGTCTTTTTTAGAACTTAATTTATTATTCTTTTCAATCATAGTCACTCGTTCCTCCCTAGAATAATGCGTAATCCGGTTCAATTCTTCTAACAACCCAATTAGAAACCATAATTAAGGCAAAACCAAAGACAGATTGATATAAACTCACCGCACTACCAAGCGAGAAATTAAAGTTGTTAATCAGTGCTCTAAAGACAAATGTTTCAATAATATCAGTTGTTTCAAATAACATGGAGTTACTGGATCCAACCATGTTATAGAATAATTGGAAATTACCTCTTAGAATACTTCCTATTGAGAATAACAACAAGATAACAAATGTCGGTCTAATACTTGGTAAAATAATAAATCTAATCTTTTGAAATACATTAGCTCCATCTATTTGCGATGCCTCTATAATCTGTGGATCAATACCCATAATTGTAGCAAAATAGATGATCGAGCCATAACCTGTGGATTTCCATAAATGTGTCACAACAATAATTATTGGCCATACTTCTGGTGTTGAATAAGCCTTTACTGGCTCAAGACCAACACTTCTTAAAAAGGTATTTAAAACGCCAAAATCAAAACTCAAAATATTATAAGCAAACAGTCCAACTAAAACAAAAGATATGAAGTGTGGTAAAAACATGATTGTTTGTGAAAATTTCTTAAATCTCTTGTTGGCTATTTCATTAAGCAATACAGCAACACATACCTGTAACGAACTTCCTATCAAGATAAAGGCTGCATTATAAAGAACTGTATTTTTAGTTAACTCCCATAGTTTTCCAGATAGAATAAGAAATCTAAAATTTTCTAACCCCACAAAAGGACTGTTAAAAATACCTTGTGCATAATTAAACCTTATAAACGCCAAGTATAAGCCTGGCATCGGTAAATATGAAAAAATCAAAAAGAATAGGATTGCTGGTAAACACATGATTATTAATAATTTATTCTTTTTAAGAGTCCTTAGAAACTGACCTCTATTTTTCTTAGTAGATACGTTAGTTTTCATTATTTTTGTATTCATTATTTCACCCCTCCTATCAGCTATTCACATCTTATATTTATTTTAGCATTAGTAAATCGAGGAAACATTCAATAAATCTCATATTTATTATAATATTCACAGTACAGAAGTGGTTAAAGCCACGCCTAAACTAGAATAGGAAAGTATGGTATCTTGCTTGACCATTTTAAATAGCAAAATGGATCAAAAGTAATGAGGTTAGATGCCTCATTATAAGCAAAATACAAACTTTCCTATTCTATAAAGAAAAAACTCTATAAACGGTTCTTTTATTCAAGATTTCCAATGAGTTTCTGTGATTCCACATCCAGTTGTTTAACTGTGGCTTCAACATTGTGCTCCTCATCATATATAAAACGTATCAGTTCTTCATTAAAAATATCATTAAGCTCTTCTCTTTTAAATTTTGATGTGAACTTACTGAAATCAGACTTCCTACCTAAATCCATAAAGACAATTAACTCATTATATGCAGGATCTATAGCTTCATCGACCCCAGCTACTACTGAAATGGTTTTTTTATATTTTTGTGTTAGATTACCAACTTCAATAGTAGAGAAATGCTCCATTATATCGAGTAAGTATGTTTTATTATCTGATTGATTATTAGCTACTAGGCCTCCCATAGTTTTAATTGGAAAATTATTCTTACTTATATCATCACTCCATGGATACATAAACATACCTAGATTAGCATGCTCATTATGAGATCTTATGGTATCTATAGCCTTAAAATCTCCCATGATCATAGCTGCCTCTCCATTAGCTACCATTCGAGTTGCTTCATACCAAGATGTTTCAAACATATCAGGGTTATAATAATTCAAACGCTGTGCAAACCTTTCTAAAGCATCACTTAACTTAAAAAAATTATCTTGCCACATGTATAAATTTTTTTCAATACTAATTCGCCAATCTGTATTATTATAATAACTACTTTGGCTTAGATCAACTTGTATATCATTCATCATAGTATAATTGTCATTAAATCCTGCTGCAATAGGTGTATAAACCGTATCTTGTAATTTCTCACAAGTCTCTATAAGTTCTGAATAAGTACTCGGAATCCTATCAATCCCTGCATACTTGAAAACATCCTTGTTGTAAATGACGCCATATCCATTCCAATCGATGGGAACCGCCCATATCTGATCCCTATACTCTACTCCTTTTAAAGAGCCAACAACAAAATTATGTCTCATAAATGGTTCATGGGTTAAGTTTATAGCAAAATCCTTTTCTATGTAAGTAATGTTATCAAAAATATTGCTTAAGTAATAAAGATCAGGCATGGTACCAGATGCAAAATGTTGCTGTAACACACTATCATAATTCTCAGGGGTTACGCTATAAATATCAAATTCGACTTCGGGATGATGCTGAGTATAAGCTTGTGTTGTCTTAATAACCCACTGCAAACCACCATAATCTGTAAAGCTATGCATCAAGCTAATTCTAATTGGTATTTGATGTTCTTCTTCATTTGTAGTCATATTTCTAACAACAAGTTGCTTTGAACTGTCTAATCCATAGCACCCCGTTAGTAAAAAACCTAATACCAACAATAAAGCAATTTTTTTCATTCTCATCACTCCCGTCAATTGTTATCTTTAAATTCTTTAGGACTCATACTTGTGACTTCTTTAAAGACAGTACAAAAATAGGAAGTATTTTTAAACCCAGACATTTTGGCAATCTCATAAGTCTTGTATTTTCTTTCTAAAATAAATGCTTTAGCATGTCTAACTCTTACAGTCTTTATATAGTCTGTCATATTCATACCTGTTTCCTGTTTAAAGAGTGATGATAAATAATTTGCATTAAAACTAAATACCTCTGCTATAGAAGCTAGATTCAAATCACTGCAATAATTTTCGTCTACATATTTCATTATCTCCCTAACATCTGTATTTAAAATATTGTTATAATTACTCGCCTTATTATAAATTTGATCTATAATCTGACTCATTATTGCTTCTTTATCTTTTATGCAGTTCTTTTCACACATTAGGCTGTATAAATTTTTATTATCACCTATGACATCAAAAATATTAACATCATGTATTTTAGCTAATCGAAGTATAATGGTGCTCATCTCAAACATGACCTTATCCAAGCTTAATCTATCAATTGGATTATCCTTGATTTTATTAAAGATTTTAGAGATTTCTTGAATGAAATTGGGTTGATCCTTCATCATACTTTCCTGGTAGACCATATTACCAATCAAACTACTTGGCTCACTAATATCAGCAAGTGTTCTCATAGAAGGATCATAAAATAAAACTGATCTATTGCTATAAATCATCGCATCCCTTGTAAGTTGAACTTGAGCATATAGTATTGGTATACTTTTTAATCCCCGACCAATACCACTAACTGCAATAGTCGTTTCAAAATCAACTGTTTTTGATGCAGTCGACAGTCTGTTTACAAATTCTCTCATATGACTCATTATTTTTTGTTCACTGCTGACATGATGATAATTAAGAATAATAGCATGAGTGGTTTTTGTGATATTAGCTTTTAAGATTAAATAATTATCATTTATATTTTTTTGAAGCCACTCCCGATAGGTATATTGATCATGATTGCTTCCTATTAATTCAATTGTTATTAGGATAACATTTTTGATGTACTTATGGGTTGTATACATGTAGAGACCGATCTGCATTTCTTCCACTCCTAATTGACCATGTAACATTTTACCTGTGAAACTATCGATCTCCAAATATTTATGCTGCATATTAACTGATTCTTTATGACTAGAATCACTTATAACCAGTTTTTTACACTCTTCTATCGCTTCAAGAAGTGTGGTGGGTGTCATTTCGTGCTTGAGTAAATAATCCTCTGCACCAAGTTTTAACGCTTCTTTTACAAAAGTAAAATCATCAAAATTACTTAAAGCCAATATTTTAATGGTTGGATATTTCTCCTTGATTACTTTAATTAATTCAACGCCATCCATCTCAGGCATACTCATATCTGTAACAACAATATCCACTACTTGATCTTCTAAAAGCTCGAGGGCATGTAGACCATTCATGGCTTCAAAGATTAATTGGATTCCCTGTTCTTTCCAATCAAGTGTTTGCATAAAGGCATATCGAAACATTTTATTATCATCAACAATCATTAACTTCATTCAATTAATCCTCCTTTGGCATTGTCATAATTGGTAAGGTAAATTTAACAGTCGTACCTTCTCCTTTGATGCTTGAATATTTTAGTCCATAGGTTTTGCCAAAATATAATTTCAGACGTTCATTAACATTTTTAACCCCAATACTATTCAGTCCAGAATATTTATGATCTGATTGGCTAGATAATATCTCTCGTATTTTTTCTTCACTCATTCCTCTTCCATTGTCAGATATTTTAATAACTAATTTATTCTCTTCAGTGTAAGCTGACAAATCAATCCTAGCATTACCTTTTCTCAGCTCCAAGCCATGAAAAATCGCATTCTCAACAATTGGTTGTAACATGAAATTGAGAACATAATAGTTTTCAATGCCTTCTTCTATGTTATTATTCATTTGAATAACGCCATCGAGACTAGATTGAATAATAGAAATATAATATTTGATATACTCAATTTCTTCACTTAATATTTGATATGTACTTTTTTGTTTGATTGAAGCTTTCAATAGTTCTATCAATGAGGTAACCAGTTCTCCGATATCATCCTGTCCTTTGCTTATAGCCATCCACTTAATTGATCCTAAAGTATTATATAGGAAGTGTGGATTAATCTGGGCTTTTAAAACTTCATGTTCAATTTTTTGCTTTTCAACCTCTGATATATATAGGCGATTAATCAAGGATTGAATTTCATTAACCATATAATTGAACCTGAGACCTATTAATCCTATCTCATCATAAGATACTGGCTTAATTCTGACATTAAAATCTCCTTCTTCAACTTTAGTTATGTTTTTTTCTAGTAGACTAATATTTTTTGTAATGTTACCTGAGATATAAAAAGCAATAATAACAGTTATTATAATACTTATAATCGCAACAATAAAAATAAACAGCTGCAATGATGCTTTTCCATTATTTTGCTGTTCTTGCGAAATAATAGTCATAATCTTCCAATCGTACTTTTCAATATAAGCTTCAGTTAAAAGATAATCTTCTCCATCAACTTTAATAAACATCTGATTAAGTTTATCTTTTTTATATTCACCGGATTCAATTAATTTTAAATAAAGCCTTCTATTAACCAAGTCTGTTTCAAAAAATTGGTCTGACTCATTGTCAATAATAGCTATCTTATCAGAATCTAAAACTATACCTTCTGTATTAACACCGCTTAAGTAACTACTTTTGAAGGAAAATAAAATAATACCAAGGTTATTATTGATATTGTTTTCATCAATAATTGGTCTGAGTAAAAACACCTCATCTTCAAACATGGGAGACTCCATCCATAGGGCACTATTATCTGTTGGCAGACCATTTCCGACTATTTTACGCATATACATTTGCACTTCAACCTCTGTTAATCCATCATTAATGGTCTCACCTGATTGTTTTTCCCACCAGAAGTAATCCCCATTAGTTGTAGAGATAATGATCTTATTGATATATCCACTGTTATAGACACTACTATTTAGTAATGAATTCATCTTTGATTGAAGGATGGATTTCTCATAAGTTTCAATACCCTCTTCGCATAAATATAACAGTTCTTTAATTTGTATATTTTGTGTAATCAAATAAGTTAAGTCCTCAATTTCATTTGCACGGTTATGAATATTTATGGATATCTGTTCAACAAGTTCTTCAGATAATTCTATGGAGTACTTAGTGAATATTTGATCGGATATGTATGTTGCGGCAAGTAATACCATACTTGAAATAAAGAAAATAACTACAAAAAAAACAAGTAAAAATTTAGTACGAATGCGCATCCGTACCATTTTACTTTTAATTCTATGTTTCATATTTTCAATATTATTCGACCTTAAAAGGTACACGATTACCAACTCCTAAGAGCATTCTATAAGTTTTCTTCTTGTCAATATTATAGCATGTCTATTCTGATTGTTACAAATCTTTCCTATATACCAGTTTAAGCTGAATTCATTTTCTTTTGAGTAGTATGGTTGATTCTTTTCTTACTTAAAATGTGACTTTAGTCCCTAATAAAGAGGAATAAAGGACTCTTACATCTCCTATCTCAATTGAGGATAATAGAAGAAAAGATTATTTATAACCGGAGGGATGACATGAAAGGACTTAAAAAAATTATAAGTTTATTATTAGTAGTTGCTTTAACCTTATCTTTTTTTCCAGTAGAAACACTAGCTAAAGACAAGGACTACTATCGGACAGAGAAGTGGTTTTCAGATTTAGATGAGGATCATTGGGCTTATGATTATGTGATACAGATGGTGGAACGTGATATAATTGCAGGCTATTCTGATGGCAGGTTTAAACCTTCTAAAGAGGTAAGCCGTGCAGAGTTCGCTAAAATGATGGTTTTAACATTGGACCTTCCTTTGATTAAACCTGATAACCCTTCCTTTGAAGATATCAGTTATAAGGATTGGGAGTACCCCTATGTTGAAACAGCCAAATATTATTTGACAGGTTTTAGAACAAATAATGGTGATTATTTTAAACCTGACATTTATGCAGTTCGAGAGGATATGGCTGTAGCATTAGTAAAGGCATTAGATATTAACCCAGAAGAGACAGATTTAGATATTCTGGATGAGTATAAAGATGAAGATTATATCTCATCTAACTTGCGACATTATGTTGCAACCATTATTGATGAAGGCATAATGGTTGGAGATGACGATAAATATTTCTCACCTCAAGGTAGTCTGACTCGAGCTGAAGCCGCAGTATTACTGTCAAGACTTATTGATGAAGATAAAGTAACTTATGACGATGAAAAGGTGACCTATGACGAAGAAGATTTAGAATTATCTACTGAGAGAGAAGCGCCTTATCTCGAATACGCTGTAACCGATGATGGTGTAGTTCTTGAATGGGATGAAGTGAGCTCACGTGGATTCAAGTATTATAAAGTAGTTGTTTCAAAGTATAATAAAACGCCTGAATATCCTGATGATGGTTACCTTGTATGTTTAGAAAATGTTCGTAATAACAGATACGTAGTAAAGCCTTATGCTAAATATAATGATAGTGATTTTGGTGATAAAATTCAACCTGGTGATTCCTATTACATCAGCATAACTGCTGTCTACAAAGATGAAACTATTACCGGAAATACGATTTATGTTGAAGTTCCTGATGAAGAATATGAAGACGATTAAAAAAATACTTCCTAGTCACATGAATATGTGCTAGGAAGTATTTTTATTTCACTCTCTATAACGGTTACGATACTGCTGGGGGCTTTCTCCGCGATGTTTTTTAAATAACTTACTAAAATGGACGTAATCACTATAGCCGATTTTATCGCTTATTTCATTAATGCTCAATTCTGTTTGAATAAGTAAATCTTCAGCCCTTGCAAGTCGTAAATCAAGTATATAACTAGTAAATGATTTCCCCGTTTCTTGCTTAAACTGCTGACTTAAGTAGCTGGAATTGATAAAATATTTCTCGGCATAATAGGATAGTTTTAGTTTCTTATAATAGTTTTGTCTGACATCATTGATCACCCGCTTTATAATACTTTTTGCATTTTCAGTATTCTCCTCATTGTTAGCCAGCAGATTCCTTGCAACCTTATTTCGCTGTTTATCTTCCAAGATTTTTTTTAGTCGTTGAAGTTCATTGAGGAGCATCATATCATCAACGGGCTTAAGCAAATAACCTTGAGCTCCTAGATGTATAGCCTCTCTCGCATAATTAAACTCACTATAGGCTGTAAGATAGATAACCTCGATTGTACTTTTCTGTTCACGTAAACGTCTTAAAAATGAAATACCATCCTCTTCTGGCATCTTAATATCACAAAACAAAAGATCTGGTTTGAATTTTTTAATGAGTCTTTCTGCCATTTTTGTATCCTGAACAGCTGCAACAATTTCAAATCCAACTTCTTGCCAATCGATAACCGATTTGAAATCTTCTAAGACCCAATATTCGTCATCTAATAGCATAACACTAAACATTTTAATCCCCCTTAACGGTTATATTAAATCCTATCACCTGATAGTAAGGGTAGTTTCATTATCATAACCGTTCCTCTACCCTCCCAACTTCTGACTTCAATACCGTATTGTTGTCCATATTCTAGTTGTATCCTTCGTTGAATATTGTGTAAGCCTATATGCTCTTCTTGATTCTTTTCAGCTTTAAAAAATGTATTAATAAGCTTCAATCTCTCTAATGTCATTCCACATCCATTATCCATCACCTTTATTAACAAATCCTTCTCTATTTTCTTTATTGTAATTTTAATAATACCTCTTCCACACCATTGATTTAAACCATGTTTAGCAGCATTTTCTATCAGAGGTTGCATCAAGAGCTTTAACAGTTTTTCTTCTTTAACTTCAGTACCAACATCTACGATTACCTTAATTTTATTATTAAACCGCTTTTGCTGAATATAAGTATAATTTTTTAGATGCTCTAATTCTTCTTTTATACTAACGTATTGAGATTCTCTTGCTATATAACGAAGATAAGCTACCAATTTATTGATGAGTTCACCCATTTCCTGCTTTTGCCCCGAATAAGCCATGCCCCTTATCATGTTGAGGGTATTATACAAGAAATGTGAACTGATCTGATTCTGCAAAGAACGATATTCAAATTGCTTTTTATCCAATTCAGCTTCATACAACATACTCTGATTCTTTATTATATTTTTATTAAGTGTATAGATTTCATTCATCATGTTATTAAAGTTTTGCTCAATAGCTGTAATTTCATTTTTATATGTGAATTTCAAACGTGATTTCAGATCTCCAGTGGCTACTTTATCAAATGCATCTGCCAGCTCCTTAATAGGTTTAGTGACATGAATATTTAATAACAAGCTACCGATAACAGTAATTATTAACAAAATGATCATAGCAATAACGATATAAGTTGAGTAAACATAAAGATCTCTATAAAAATAATCTCTTGGTAAGTGACAAATTAATGTAAAATTGTTATCGAAAGCATCAATACCGGTTTTTTTGATGATAAACCCTTTCTTCTCCTCTTCCAGTGTATAATAATATCCTTGAGTATCATTGGTCGATGCTAAAATCTTACCAGCCTCATCAATCAAATAAGTAGCTGTAGCTGGTGGAAGATTACTGTTGTGGAGTATACTGTTGACTTCATCTTGCTTCATGGCCATAATGCCAATTCCTATCTCTTCTAAATAATTCGGTAAGTCAATACTCATCCCTTTAACTCGTCTAATAAAGTAGAAATCATCGGACTCCACATTGTCCAATATTAAGGGTCCTATTACATGTAACTTATAATCTTTAATATGTTTTAAGTAGTTTTCTCTTTTTAAAAAGGTATCCACAGGATAAACATGAATATAGTCATTATAATAATAGTAATCCCCATCATTCTTCATAAAGATAATATCGTTCATTGTGGTATCCATTTCCATATATTTGCCAATTAGATTATCATAATCTTGATACTCCTGCCAATTCCCACTATACCCAAGAGCTATGGTCTGCATGGCCGCATTATAAAATACTACTTCTGACATAACCTCTACTTGATCAAAGTACCTCTGTAAGCGTTCAGATACTTCATAGAAATAGATATCCGTGAGGTTATTAACATTCTCCTCCATTTTATTATAATATATGGTGAAACCACCTACGCTAAAAATGAGAATAGCACTAAGAGCTATTAATAGATTAATAGTAATTAACTGTATTCGTAACTTGTACTTATGAAAGTATTGAAGCCCCACCAATACCCCTCCTAAAAGAAATGACAAAAATTCCTATGCACCTACATAGGAATCTTTGCAACTCTATTGAATTAATTCATAGCCTCATTTACTGCATCTTGATATTCCTGTCCTACATTATACCATCCATCTACATGTGCTTGCCAATCAGACTCAACATCTTCTGAATCTGCAATTAATTTGATTAAACTTTCAATGGTATACTCTTTAACCTGAGCTTGAACAGCAGGATCAACATCCACATCCACATAAAGCAATGGATCACCATTTGCAGCTGCCATAGAATCCTTGTAGGACTCTAAACACTCTTCAGCATTTGGTATCGCCTCTGGGAATAATCCATCTAGCCATACGACTAAATGATGTAATTCACCATGCTTTTCTACTTGGTGAAGTTGTTTACCCTCTGGTAATAAAGAAACGATTTTGTCACCTTCCATCTTATAGTGCTCGCCTTCTACACCATAGAAGAATAATTTTTGGCCTTCTTCGCTTCCTAAGAAATTTAATAATTCAAGGGATTTTTGAATCTTCACCTCATCTCCAGTATTACCAAGGCAAGTAGCTGCCCAATAGTTAGCACCACCGTCTAGACGCTTCACACCACTCTCAGGACCTGCCACAATTGGCATCCAAGTAAACATATCTTGTGGATCTTGTTCAGGATAAGCATCTTGAAGTTGATCATAAACTACATTGTAGTGAATCCCCGCATTCTTGATCATAACCCCAGCTTTGCCAGATACGAAGTTTTCATAAACGCGACCACTCTTGCTGATCATGAATTCTTGATCTAATACGCCATCAGAATAGAGTTTATTAAGATATTTAACTGCATCTTTCATATTATCTGTTAAGGCTTCTGGTACCCACTCATCATCAACTTCGGTGAAACGTCTCTCACTTGCATCAAACATATTATAGAAAAAGTATAACCAATAGGTACTATCCATCGTTACACCAAAAGTATCATTTTTACCGTTTCCATCTGGATCATCGAAAGTAAATGCATAGAGTAGATCATTTAACTCATCAAATGTTGTAGGCATTTCTATCCCTAGATTCTCCATCCAATCTGTTCGTACAAAGAAAGCGTGATCATTAACCACTTCTGCATCTTGTACTTGACGTTGGATATTTAACATATAGTATTGATTATTAGTTAAATTCTTAGCATCTGGAAATTTTTCAAGCTGTGCTTTGACAACAGGATAATCATCCATATATGCATCATATGGTAGGATTAAACCTTGCTTAATCCATTTTTGCATCTCTTCTGAATAAGGTTTTGCTGAAGTAAAGAATAAATCAGGAATTTCTCCTGTAGCTAAACTAATGTTAACTTTTTCTTTTCTATTCTCAACAGTTGTCTCAATAACATTAATTTTAATACCAAGCTGTCTTTGAAGTTCTTGATAAACTAATGAGGACTCATCTGGACCTTCTCCTTTATGAGTGATCATTGTTAATTCCACTAATTCTTCTTGATCTTTTGCTTTCCCTTCTTTACCTTGACTAGTCTTATCAACTTTAGTACTTTCATTCGTCTCTTGACTATCGCTGGCACACCCCACCACTAAAGAAACAACTAGACTCACTACAAGTGCTAATGATATGATCTTTCTCCATTTAATCATCATTAACAAACCCTCCTTATAATATTATATCATATTTAATAAATCATAGACATTTAATGTCGAATGATTGTATTACTAACTTTTAACAGCTCCAACCATTGTCCCCTTAACGAAATACTTCTGTACAAATGGGTATATACATAAGATTGGGATAACTGCAACAACTACTGAAGCATATTTTATACCATCACTGAAGAAAAATTCATTTGTTGAAAAGAACATGGTTTCAGGATCAGCTTCAACAACCATACTTCTTAAAATCAATGCCATAGGCCATAATTCTCTATCATTCAAATACAGCATGGGTGTAAACCAGTTATTCCATTGACTAACAGCAATGAATAATGAGATGGTTGCTATAACAGGCTTCGACAGAGGTATGATCATGGTCCAAAATATTCTTTGATACCCTGCTCCATCAATTTTGGCTGCTTCCTTTATCTCTTCAGGTATTCCTAAGAAAAAGGTTCTCATTAAAATGATATGAAAGGCATTTGAGAATACAGGTAAAATCATGACGAGTAAGTTATCAACTAGACCTAATTGTCTAATCAAGAGATAAACAGGTATCATCCCTCCCGAAAAGAACATGGTGAAGATAATAAGCTTAAATATCAATTTTCTACCTGGTAAGTTCTCAAAGGTTAAGCCATAAGATACCATTGCCGTAACGATAACATGGTAAACCGTTGATATAGTTGTAATACCAAATGAGATCATTATACCCCTTAAAAATGTATCATCAGAAAAGATATATTCATAAGAGCTAAGATCAATAGAAGTCGGTATCAATACTATAGAACTCTGAATTTGATCTGAGAAAGGTAAAACTGATCCTACAACTACAACCCAAAAGGGGAATAGTGTTATAAATCCTGCTAAAGCTAAAATGATATAAATAAAGACATCTGCTGTTCTTTCTAAAATATTACCTTTATAATACAAATTACTTCCCCCTCTCTCTTAATACAGACCTGTACCACTTACTTTTTTGGATATTTTATTAACTGCTACTAAGATAAATAAATTGATAACATTTAAGAACAGATTGACTGCAGTTGCAGACTCGTATTGACCTTTTGTAACCCCGATACGGTATACATAAGTTTCTACAATATCTCCAACTTCATAAACTGCTTCATTATAGAGGTTCAGTATTTGATCAAAACCAGCAGTCATTAACTTACCACAATCTAAAATTAATAATGTTGAAATCGTTGGCAAGATAGAAGGTAAAGTGATATGCCACATTTTTTTCCATCGATTGGCACCATCAACAGTTGCTGATTCATATAAGCTTGGATCAATTCCCGCTAAGGCTGCAAGATAAATGATCGACTTCCATCCTGCATTCTTCCAGATTTGAGAGATTATTACCATGGGTCTAAAGTAATCTGGATTAGAGAGGAAATTGATTTTTTCTTCCCCTATATTAACGAAGAAAGAATTGACAACTCCTGTACTGCCTAATAAGGCATAAATAACACCATACATGATGACCCATGAAACGAAATGAGGTAAATAGACAACGGTTTGTATAGTCTTTTTAAATTTATTATGATAGACTTCATTTAGTAATAATGCTAATATAATAGGCATTGGAAAACCAAATATTAATTTTTCAAAACTGATAATTAATGTATTACCCATAACCTCCCAAAACTTTTCTAGTTGAAAGATTTCTATAAAGTTCTCAAAACCAACCCAAGGACTTCCTGCAATTCCTTCCATTACCCAGTATTCTTTAAAAGCTAACTGAATCCCATAGAGAGGAGCATAATTGAATATTGCAAAGCCAATAATTGCAGGTAACATCATTAAATACACTGATTTGTATTCCATGATACGACTCAATGTTGTCTTTTTCTTAACCATTCGTAATGAAGATGCGTTTTGTTTAACTCTCACCTTATTATGCCTCCATTCCTTTGTCTTAATCTTATTATGACAGTTAAAGACCCCTATGAACATGTATCCAGTTAATGAAAATATGGTGTTTTATTAGAAAAGAAAAGACTGCTTCAAAATAAAATTTGAAGCAGTCTCAATATTTTTCTTTGTTATTCTAACTCTTCCCAATCATCCAACCGCATTAATGTAACCAGCCTAAAAGCTGTAGGCCACGCAACAAGCCAGTTATTAATACGATGCTTATTATCTCCTTCTGTGTGAAAAGCCCAATTGGTATGAAAATAGGCTTCATTCTGAGACCCTTTTGGTCTAATCAATCCATGTATTTCAAGTGTTCCATTAGATAAGCAATGCTGCGCATTTTGCCATGTTGCTAATGCTCGATGACGCCACCTTTCATCACCTGTAAGCTTAGCAAGTCTTAACCAATCTAAAGCAATTAATGCTCCCCATGGATCAAGATGATGATGTTGTGCTGAAACAGATGTACCACCATAGGTCTTATAGCCATATCGATTAAATTCATCATCTAGCTTTTCTTCTGATACTGTTTCGTAATGATACATCCAACTCAATAAATAATAGCCAGCTTTTATTGACTGGTTCTTATAATACTCATCTTTGGTTATTTCATAAAGATCAATACCTGTCTTTAATAATGGCCAACAAGTCTCTTTATCAACGCAGCATGTATCTAAAGCACCTGCCGTACAAACCATTTGATCTAGATCACGTTCAGAATAGTTCCTATAAGCTTTTGTAGCACATTTAAGATATGATGGATTATTAGTCATCTCATAAGCCTTTATAAGGGCAATAATCATAAATGCACCAATGGTTCCTCCTGTATCTAACGGTGTACCATTAGTAACATCCCAGCTCTTACCGAAAAACCATTCTTCATTATAGTTATCCAAAAAGAAATCACATAATTTCATTGCCGTATCAAGCCATTTTGGCTTATCTATCCCTGCCTCTTTAGCTAGATTATAAGCCTCCATCATCTGCCAAGCTCCCCAAGCTAAGTTGCAAGTATCAGCTACATTATTCTTTCTCACTTCATCCAATGACTTATTATAATCTACATAGAATAAGCCGTTTTCTCTAACAGCATGCGCTTGCCAAGTATCGAGAACTTTTATTCCCTTTTCTAAAGAATTTTTATTCCCTTTTAATAAGTAATCTTTAATTAGAGCACAGGATAATGCTCCATTTTGACCACACCACCCGATTTCATACTTGCTATGGGGACGATAATCCCATTTCTTTGCTCCTTCTGTTTTAACATAATGCTTTCCTTCTGGAAGTAAACCCATCCGAAAGAGCCCATCATTTCCTAAATCTTCATATAAAATATCACCAGCATAGCTTATACCTAATTCCCAAATCTGTTGTGGAGAAAGAGGCATTTTTATATCTTTCTTAAATATATCTAAAGCATGATCATAAGCTTTTGT
Source organism: Vallitalea okinawensis (assembly GCF_002964605.1). Classification (NCBI taxonomy): domain Bacteria; kingdom Bacillati; phylum Bacillota; class Clostridia; order Lachnospirales; family Vallitaleaceae; genus Vallitalea; species Vallitalea okinawensis. The sequence continues at coordinate 165,024 of NZ_PQDH01000004.1, read as the reverse complement.
CCAGCCTGTATAAGCTTCATGTACATGACCCACACTTATGTATACAGTAACTCCATAAACTTCTTGAGATTGTAAAGTCAAGGTATTGGTTAAAGCATCTGTATACTGATCGCGATCACAATATGTATAAGGTCCTTCTACTTCCGGCCATGTGATACGATGCATCATTTTGTTATCAGCAGTTTTCTCAAGAGAACCTGCGGAGTTCATACTCCTCTTTTCGTCTGTTGCAAAAATCCCTAGTGAATACTGATTGTTTTCTGAGAATGTGGCTGATGGCAAACCTGTTCGACTAAAGGAGAATACCAACGGTTGTCCATCCCGCGTTAAACCTTTGGGTTCATTACCATTCCCCCATGGATTTCCGTTATAACTTACCCCTGGAATCAAATAATAAGCAGGTTCAAAGGATGAGACTATGTCAAAGAATAGATTCACATTTTTATCTCTCTGTGACTGATTACACCATGATCGTCTAACTTGATAAAAACCTTCTCCAATCTCTTTTACTCTATCAGTCATAAGCCATCCTTCAGCTTCAAATTCCATGCACAACACGTCATTTACTTCAATAGCTTTTTTTCTACTAAAGCAAATAGGTTTATTATTTTCTTTGACACCTATGATTTGATTGTTCTTATTCTGCATGAGAAATAGATTCTTGTTGCCATCATTGACGCCCCAAGTCTTCTCTGTACAAGTCATCTCATATCGATTCATAACATCTCCGCCTTTTTATAACTTTTTGGTTCATTAATAATTATTTTAGTCAATTATATCAAATATATTATAGCTAAACAAGCAGAAAATTCTAGGATGAATGAAAAAAACCAGTACACTAAGTTTTCTATCCTTAGCATACTGGTTAACGTTATAGGTTATTTATCACCTAATTTTAAATTAGGTACGGCATTTAAAGTCATATCGTGAACAATACCTTTTTGATAATCGTAATAAGCAGCTGCCCCAATCATTGCAGCATTATCTGTACACAAAACATGAGAGGGGTACTGGAATGTTATTTGATGATCATCGCAAGCTTTCTGCATCGCTTCACGAAGACCAGAATTAGCTGCAACACCACCAGCGATGGCTACTTGTTGAACGCCTTTTTCCTTTGCTGCTTTGATTGTCTTTGTGACTAAAACATCTATGACAGCTTCTTGAAAACTTGCAGCGATATCTGCCTCAATCATTTCCTCATCTTTCATTTTACACTGATTGAGATAGTTAAGAACTGCTGATTTGAGACCACTAAAACTGAAATCATAGGCTTCAACTTGAGCTCGTGGAAAGTTTATTGATGCCTTCCCCTCTTTTGAGAGTTTATCAATTTTAGGACCCCCAGGATAACCAAGACCAATTGCTCTCGCTACCTTATCAAATGCTTCTCCAGCAGCGTCGTCTCTGGTTTTACCCATGATCTCATATTCACCATAGTCTTTTACATAAACAAGATGTGTATGCCCACCCGATACAACAAGGCATATATATGGCGGTTTAAATTCTGGATTCTCAATATAATTAGCTGATATATGTCCCTCGATATGATGCACACCGATGAGAGGCTTTTTCAATGCATAAGCCAATGCCTTAGCTTCTGCTAACCCAACTAACAATGCTCCTACTAATCCAGGTCCATAAGTAACTGCTATTGCATCAATATCTTCAAAGGTCATATCTGCTTCCGTTAACGCTTCATCAATAACAGGATTTATTTTTTCAATATGTTTTCTAGAAGCAATCTCTGGCACAACGCCACCAAATAATTTATGCAGCTCAATCTGAGATGAAATAATATTGGATAATACTTTAGTACCATCTTTCACCACAGCTGCTGATGTCTCATCACAAGATGACTCAATTGCAAGTATGTTCATATCTATTCCTCCGCTATTTTAAACATTTCAATCTGCTTAAATCCAACTATTTTCCACTGCTTATCTGTTTTTCTTAACCCAAATTCCATATAAATATTTTGTGAAACTGTTGTATAATAAACAATTCTTACCTTAGCCATTTCTCTATCTTCCTCATCCTTAGATGGTAAGTACTCAGGATGCATGATTTTACTATCAATGATATAGATTTCTTTCATATCATAATCTTCTAGTTCCTTTTTTAATTTCTCAACCTGCACTTCATAAGGATTATAAAGTAATAATTCCTCATCGTATAGCTTTCTTTGTAATTGTATGATCTTAGGTAACTGTTCTGCATAAAAGGTTTCTAGATCCATATCTTCTTTGGGACCATAAGTATATTCCATCATTTCATTATAAACAACCATTACTTCATCTATGGTTGTAGGATATTCATTTTCAAAGTCATAACCCATCAAGGCTTCGAATTCGCTTGGTGGCTTATTCTGAGCATTCTCACTCATCTTAGAGCCGGTGTACCAGAATAATAAAACACCTAGTAATATCAAAACTGTTATAGCAATCGCTTTCCTCATAAAATCACATCCTCAATTATTTCAGGCATTATCATCTATGCCCATGTTATGTCCTTTGTCTTCTACTATTTTAATCGTCAGAAAACTTCAAAACTTTAGTTTTGCGGTCATATCCAAAGTAAGTGGGATTAAAGATTTTCTTTACTTGGTCTTTATACTTTTCTGGATAAATCAAAGCAGGACTGTAGTGGGTTAACCATAATTCACCGACACCAGCTTCTTTGGCTAATTCTGCTGCTTCATAGATAGTCATGTGCTTATATTTTTTAGCATTTTCCTGCTTCTCATCATCACCATACATGCCTTCACAGATGAATAAGTCTGCCCCTTTAGCATGTTCAGTAATACTTTTTGCAGGTCGCGTATCCGTACAGTAAGTAACCTTCAAACCTTTTCTTTCTGAACCAAGAACCATATCAGATGTATAGGTTTTTCCATCATATTCTACAGAATTACCTTTTTGCAGCTGCCCCCAATATTGAACAGGTAATCCTAAGGCTTTTGCCTGCTCAGGTATAAATTTGGGCTGTCGACTAACGGTCATACTATAGCCTAAGCATGGCATTCCATGATCCACTGGGAAAGCAGTTAATTGAATTTCACCTAATTCTAAGGTATTAACTTTATTATTTTCCAGCTCAATAAATTCAATTCTAAATGGTAAATCAGGCGCAATCAACAGTAGACCTTTAACAACTCGACTTAAACCTTTTGGTCCAATTAAAATTAATGGCTCTCTTCTATCAGAGTTACCGATTGTCAGCAATAAACCTGGTAAACCACCTATATGGTCTCCGTGATAATGTGTAAAGCATATATAATCAATGGACTTAAAGCTCCATCCAAGTTCCCTTAAAGTAATTTGTGTACCTTCTCCACAGTCAATTAAAATACTGCTGCCATTATAACGACCAATCATTGCAGTTAGCCATCTACCTGGCAACGGCATCATTCCACCAGTACCTAGTAGTGAAATATCAAACATCTTTTACACTCCTCTTGTTCTTCCATCATTTTCATAAGTTCTTACCTATTGTATCACATAACTGAAACTTCGTACAACACTTAAACGGGGTCACCCATTATGGATGCTGCTCACTGATTAATGTGCGAAGTTAAAAAATTTATTATAGATTAATTATATCCGAAAAAAGGATAAAAAAACCGACACAAATTGTGCCGGTTAGTCATCTTTAAGAGAAAACTTATGTTTAAAGGATTTAATCCATTTTTCATAACAATCATTACATACATCTAGCTCATGACTCTGCCCATCAAAAGCCGAATTATACCCCCAGGTTTTTTTAATGGTAATATAATCTTCCATTAAACCATATTGATCTTTATTTATTTCTCTACCACAGCAATTGCAAATAACAGAATCAACTTCAGTCTTTTTTATAACAATTGTTTTGTACTTTTTCATGAGCTACCCCTCATCTCTTTAGATTCTATAGGATGGACCTATGTACTAAAATCTAATATCGATTTTTTGCTTCAGCTCTAGGATGGTACACCCACTTGTCTGATGAAGAGTTTGTATATAATTATTCTCATCTGGTACATAGCTTCTTAATAGTTCAGCATTTCCTTCAATACTATATTCCCCTAAGTTAGCAGGTATCATGAAGGTTTGTCCAGCCTTGAATGAAATATCTTGATCTGTATATCTTATTATACCTCGTCCTGCTACGCATGTATAGAGGTAAAAATTGATATTATCTGTATGATCACACCAGCTACCATGAATATCTAGCTTCTCCATAGCAAAGTACTGATTAGCTATGTAATAAGTCATGGTATAATCATTGTTCTTAAGGGCTAACCCCTTAACCTTTTCAGATTTTAGTTGTCCTTCAAAATCTATAACCTTTAAAGCATCTTCAATATGAAGTTCTCTAGGTTTTCCATCTAATCCTACTCTATTCCAATCATATACACGATATGTTGTATCTGAATTCTGTTGAATTTCAGCAAGTACAATACCATCCTCTATGGCGTGCAACATTCCGGCTGGAATATTGATCACGTCTCCTGCCTGAACTTCTAGTTCTTCAATATGTTCTTCTAATTGCCCTTCGATAATCCCTTGGTTAAACATTTCCATAGTTGTGCCAGGTTTAGTCCCCAAAACTAACTTAGCATCTTTTTTAGCGCTTAAAACATACCACATTTCTGTTTTTCCTAATTCGCCATTAGCATATTGATGAGCATAAACATCGTCAGGATGAACTTGAATAGACAATTTATCATTAGCATCAATGAGCTTAACGAGCAATGGAAATTTATTAGCATCTTTAAAACGAGGACCTAGTAAGTTCACTTTCTCTTCTTCCATTAAATCCTTAAGTGATTTTCCTTTGTAAATACCATTAGCAACAATACTTGTTCCATTTTCATGGCAGGCTATTTCCCAACTTTCACCCGTATGCTCTGACGGTAGCTCTCTGTCATACATCTCTTTCAGGTGTTGGCCACCCCATACAGTTTCTTTATAAATGGGATCAAAAAAAATTGGGTACATATCGATTCCTCCCTTATACCAATTAGCTTTTGAGTTCAATATCTATTCCTTGATTTACTCTAAAAAGCTTTTTGAAAAAGCTATGGTAATATACCATAGCTTTAATAATTATTGTACCATAGCTTTAACTTTTTCTACAACATTATTTACTGTGAATCCATATGCTTCAAATACTTGTGCTGCAGGAGCAGATGCACCAAATGTATCAATGGAGATAACGTCACCATCTAATCCTATATACTTAAACCAGTTTGTGCTGCATCCTGCCTCCACAGCTAATCTTGCTCTAACTGCATTTGGCATTACAGATTCTCTATAATCTGAGTCTTGTGCATCAAATAGTTCCATAGATGGTACACTGATTACACGTACATCAACGCCCTCTTCTTTCAAAGCTTTACGTGCCTCATAGACTAATTCAACTTCTGAACCACTAGCCATTAAGATAGCATCTGGAGTTTCTTTATCACTATCCACAAGTGTATAAGCACCTTTTAATGCTTCTTTACTTGATTCTTTATATTGAGGTAAGTTTTGTCTTGTTAAAACAAGACCTACTGGACCATCATTCTTTGTCATAGCTAAATACCATGCTGCAGCTGTCTCTGTAGCATCGGCTGGACGGAAAATAGTGAAGTTTGGTATTGTTCTTAATGAGGTCAAGTGTTCAACTGGTTGATGAGTTGGTCCATCTTCACCTACACCAATACTATCATGAGTTAATACATAAGTTACAGGTTGCTTCATTAAAGCTGATAAACGCATTGAATGTTTCATATAATCACAGAAGACGAAGAATGTTGATACGTAGGTTCTTAATCCACCATGTAGGCTCATTCCATTACCAATAGCGGCCATAGCATGTTCACGTACACCAAAGTGTAAGTTTGATCCTGAGTAGTCTTCTGCAGAAAAATGTCCTCTGTCATTCATAATCGTTTTAGTAGACGGTGATAAGTCCGCAGAACCACCGATTAAATTTGGTACACGTTTAGCTAATTTATTGATCATTTGTCCAGATAAAGCTCTTGTAGCCACTGCCTTATCTTCATAATTCCAATAGTCTTCATCATTTAATAAATCTACAGCAATCTCACTGTTATGCCACACCTTCCATTCAGCGGCTAATTCAGGATACTTCTCCGTATAAGTCTTAAATAATTCATTCCATGCTTCTTCAGCTTTTTCGCCTTTAGTCCCGACCTCTTTCATATGATTATAGACTTCAGCAGGAACATAGAAATCTTGATCAACTGGCCATCCAAGATTTTCTTTAGTTGCAACAAGATTGTCCGTACCTAAAGGTTCTCCATGAGCTGATGCTTTACCTTGTTTAGCTGGGCAGCCAAAGCCGATTTGTGTCTTAACTATGATAAGTGATGGCTGATCTGTACAACCTTTAGCTTCTTCGATAGCTTTTGAAATGGCTACTAAATCATTACCATCTTCAACAGTAAGCACTTGCCAGTTATAGGATTCATAGCGTTTAGCAACATCCTCTGTAAAAGCAATATCTGTATTACCTTCGATGCTTATTTTATTTGAATCATAGAAGGCAATAAGTTTACCTAATTTTAATGTTCCAGCAAGTGAGGATGCTTCGCTTGTGATACCTTCCATCATACAACCGTCACCAGCTAATGCATATGTATAGTGATCTACAAGTTTCAAATCATCTTTATTAAATTTAGCAGCAATATGAGCTTCTGCCATAGCCATACCAACAGCATTGGCCAAGCCTTGTCCTAAAGGTCCTGTAGTAGTCTCAACACCTACTGTATGACCATACTCTGGATGACCTGGTGTCATACTATCCCATTGTCTAAATTGCTTTAAATCTTCAATGGTTAATCCGTACCCAAATAAATGAAGTAATGAATATAAAAGCATAGAACCATGTCCTGCTGATAAAACAAAACGATCTCGATTTTCCCAATTTGGATTCTTTGGATTGTGAGTCATGTGATTTGCCCAAAGTTCATACGCAATAGGTGCAGTCCCCATTGGTAACCCTGGATGACCTGAATTGGCTTTTTGAATAGCTTCTGCAGATAAAATTCGAATGGCATTAACAGTTGATTGTGCTGTTCCCATCTGTATCCTCCTTATGTATCTTTTATTTTACAGAACTCGCTTTATGTATAGGCTCATTCTGCGACGTACATTGAATATAAATCATGTATCATTATAGCCGCAAGCGTGTTAAAAGTCAATGAAGCATTAAGATTATCTTGGCTACGTCATTTGACCTAAGTAAAAATATGTTGAAAGGATACGTGATATACAATGAAGTAGTGAACATGTACGTGTAGTTATTACTAAGACAAAAGCATAGGCTTTCACCTATGCTTAAAGAATTTATAAAATACCACGTTTTTTATTGTCTGATCGTAACTTCTTTGATATAACGGTATGAATTTTATCAGCTGGCATTCCCATAAGAATTTCAAGAGCTTCATCCACATTTTCCACAGCATATATGTGGAATTTTTTCTCCCGAACAGCTTCCAATATTTCTTCTTTCAACACTAAATCTCTTACATTTTGGTATGGGACAATAACCCCTTGATTGCCAGTCAGTCCTTTCTTCTTACAAACATTATAAAATCCTTCTACTTTATAAGTTGCCCCACCAATGGGTTGTATTTCCCCAAACTGATTGATTGAACCAGTTACAGCAATACTCTGTTTAATCGGTATCTCGGATATACTGGATATAATGGCATAAAGTTCAGCTGATGAAGCACTATCGCCATCCACATAACTGTAATTTTGTTCAAAACATATCTGACACGTCAAAGACAACGGAAACTGTTTAGCATATTTATGTCCTAAATAGCCGGATAGAACATGCACACCTTTATTATGCACGTTACCACTCATATTGGATTCCTTCTCAATATTAATGATTCCAGCTTTACCTTTATACGCTGTAGCAGTAATTCTAGATGGTTTCGCAAAAGTATAATCTCCTAGATCAATGACCGCCAGCGCATTAATTTGACCGACTTTATCCCCATTAACATCAATCAAAATTTGATTATTAGAGATGAGTTCATCAAGTCGCTCCTCAACATAATTACTGCGCTCTTCTCTTTCTTTGATTACTTTTTCAATTAGATCTTCTGTAATAATATCTATATCAAGCTTATGTGCCCATTGACAACATTCTACTAACAATTCACGTATTGGTTCCAGATCTGAAGTAATTTTATCACTTTCCATTACCAAACGTGTTGCATATTTTAAAATAGCTACTAAAGCCTTTTTATCAATACTCGTAATATTCTTTTTCTTAACAAAATTAATGATGAATGCAACTAATTTCTCTTTATTTTCTTCGGTTTTCTTAGCTTCATGTTGAAAATAAATTTTCATTTTGAATAAATCTCTAAAATTGCTGTCATACTCAGATAATAATTGATAGTAAACACTCTCACCAATTAAAACAATCTTAATATCCAGTGGTATAGGTAGTGGATGTAGAGATTCTGTTGGTGTAGTTGTAGAATCCTTGATTTCTTTAAAATGTATCTTCCCTGTCTTCAGTATAAGCTTCAATATATACCACGAATACCCGTGATTCAAAAGTTCATCCATTTCTAAAATAAGAAAACCACCGTTAGCTTTATGAAGTAGTCCTGGCTTTATTTTTGTAAAATCAGACTTTATGTTACCTAAATCCGTTTCATGTTCAACCTTACCAACCAGATTGTAAAAAGATGGACTAATACCATATACAATAGGAGCTCCTTCTGTCTCTCCATGATCAATAAGTAGGTTAACCTCATACCTTTTTTTGTGATCTTTATTATTCCCCTTGTATAAGCTTGGTAATAGTGAAACTAAGCTATCTGACCCTTCATCAGTACTAATCCAACTATCAATGCTGTCAACAATATCTGCTTCTACCTCTTCTAAATAGGTGCTTACATCAGATGCGTCTTTATACTTTTCCATCAACGATAAAATATGTTCTCTTAATAAAATAAGGGCTATGCTGGTCTGCAATTCAATAACCTTTGAATCTGACTCCTTCTGATTCTCCCGAATCATTTTTAGTACTTTAGTCGCTCGTTGTTGTAATATTTCAGATTTTCGTACTATAGAGTCTTGTTGTTCGTCTGTCAGGTTATCAAACATCTCCTCACTTAATTTTTCACCATTAATGATGGGGATAAAATAGATATCCTTCTCTGTCACCTGAGTATCAAATTGAAATTCTTCTGCATCAATTTTGATTTGCTTCATTAAATTCTCATTTTTCTCTTTAAAAGCATTCACTATTTTACTTTTTTGTAGTTGAAATTCTATACTATCAAATTGTTTATCTATTTCTTTTTCAAACTCTGTAATAAAGAGTTTCATATCATTTTTAAATTCTTTCCCTTTACCAGGACTTAACCTTATAGGCTTCGGCATTGAAGGATCGTTGAAATTATATACGTAACACCAATCATCTGGTGTATCGAATTCTTTTGCTTTTCGTTTAATAAACTTTTCTATATACCTTGCTTTATTGACAACCGAATGACCTGCTAAGTAGATATTGTAGCCATGTTCCTGTATACTAAGTCCAAAATCCAAGGCTTGAAACGATTTCTCTTGCCCTAATAAATCGTCTTCCTCAACCTTAACGTCATCACTACATTCATCAGCTATTTGATCGCAACATATGGCTTTCAACTCTGAGAATGACAACTCCCTTTTCGTCAACATGAAATATCTCCTTTCTTGCCCGTATACTATAGTTTATACAGAAGGAAAGGAGATTGCTAATTAATTTTTATACAATTTAAATCTTTTATATAGATTGAAGTTAGTACACCCCACTTAATCCGTTGTGTTCTATATGTTTTATAGATTTTATAATTTAAATTATCTTTTCCACATGATTAACGCATCCTCTTTAGGATGGGAATAATAGTTCTTTCGTCTACCTGCTACTTCAAACCCTTGCTTTCGATAAAGTGATATAGCAGGTTCATTACTTGCACGGACTTCCAAGGTCATGGATATACAACCTCTATCACTGGTCTCATCTATAGCTCTCAATAATAATTCCTTACCATAACCTAACCCACGATAACTTGGTTTAACTGCAATATTGGTGATGTGAGCTTCATCACCGATGACCCACATCCCCATATAAGCAATGAGTTCATCTTCATTTATTCCTACTAAATACAATGCAAGAGGATTGTTAATTTCATTTGTAAAAGCTTGTTTTGACCACGGTTCACGAAAAGAAGCTGCTTCAACTAAATGAACATCCTCTATATGTTCTTCTGACATTTGAAGAATCTTCATTAAATCTACCCTCTTTGTCTCTCTTCATATTCTCTCTCAGCTTGTGATTTTCGAATATACATAGGTGCATGATCCATATGGTTTTCTACTCGACCTTCAGCATAATATCTTCTACCTAATGAGGCTATGGTACTTGCTCTTTGACGATTAAGATGTGCATCAGCAAAAAATACACCTTCTAATTCCTCTTTCAGTTGATCTCTAAAGACAGGTATACCATCACCTACAAATATTATATTTGATTCTTTTTCTTTCAAGTTTTCAATGAGTTCATCAATGGTGATATTTAAATAATCCGTATCTCTTACGAGTTGTTCATCTTCCCAATGGTAAATAGCTGAATATACTTGGCTACGTCTAGCGTCCATAATAGGGCAAATTAAATACTCCGTGTAGTGAATATTGTATGCTAATCCATCTAATGTTGGTACTGGAATAATAGGTTTATTGAGTCCATAAGCCAGTCCTTTTACAGTTGCAGCTCCAATTCTCAAACCAGTAAAGGACCCCGGACCACTTGCTACTGCAATAGCATCCACTTCTTCAAGCTTCAGATGACAAGATTGACAAACATCATCCAACATAGGCATTAATGTCTGAGAATGTGTTAATTTATAATTTAAGGTAAACTCACTTATCAATAAATCATCTTCAATATAAGCTACTGAAGCTACATTAGAAGATGTATCTACACCTAGTATTTTCATTAGATTTCCTCCCTGTTATCAACTATAGCAACTCGACGATAATCAAGTCCTTTTTCAAGATCTTTTTCAATTTTAATCCATTTACAATCAACTGGTAAAAGTTCCTCAATAAGATTAGCCCATTCAATAAGAACAATACCATTACCGCCAATGTATTCTTCAAATCCGATCTCATACATTTCTTCAATATCAGCAATACGATAAACATCAAAATGATAGAAAGGTATATCCCCATCATATTCATTAACGATTGTAAAAGTAGGACTCGTAATATGTTCATCAATCCCTAATCCTTTAGCAAATCCCTTTGTAAAGATTGTTTTACCTACTCCTAAATCACCAACCAAGCAATAAACTTGTCCTTTTTCGGTTTTCTGTCCTAACTCTAATGCTATATTATAAGTTTCCTCTGGCGAGTAACTTTCCATAATCATCTTATATTCTCCTTCTGTCTCTTAACTCAGTATATAAAAATTAAACTACTTTTTGGTTTTAATCATATTATACCCTAAAAAAGAGAAACTTCAAGCTATTGGTACCTAAAAGCAAACAATTTATCTACTTAGGCAATTAGCATATTTTAACATTTTCAATAAACATGGTATACTATGTTTATTGAACTGATTAACTATAAGGCATTGTTCTTGAGTCCAATATGTTTTCATTGATTCTGGATATTTAATTAGGAGGTCTATCATGAGAAAATTTAATTACAGATTAATTGTGTTAACCCTACTTTTATTATCATTACTTATGTTGATGACTGGATGTATGCCAGGAGATGGCTCCTATACCCCAAACGACCCCGCAGGATTTTTATCAGGTATATGGCACGGATGGATCGCACCCATTTCATTAATTGTATCTTTGTTTTCTGATAACATTCATTTGTATGAACCCATTAACACAGGTTTTTGGTATGAATTTGGCTTCTATATAGCGATCATTAGTGGTTTTGGAGGCTTATCATTATCGAGACGTAGAAGAAAGAATAAGGATTAGTTTATAAAGACTAGAACTCCCTACTCAATTGGTAGGGAGTTCTCATTTATTTGGACATCTTTTACTACTTAAATCTTTTAAAACTATAATATAAAGCAACGTATACCACCATCATTAGTCCAATAATTGATGCTAATCTCATAATCATCGTAGAATCGTTAAAAACATAATAGATAGATGCTATATATAAAATAAGGGTTGTTGTTAACATTGAATAATAGCCAGCTTTATAACCTAATAAGAGGTTTCTTTCATCTGTTTCCTCAATCATCATACTCTTTTGCTTATCTTTGTTTCTTAATGCCATTAAATTTTTAATAATCAATACCACACTTGCACCAAATAGACCTCCACCTGACCCCGTTAAATAACCTGCTGCAAAGCTTTCAATATCTTGTGATGATTCTGCTACTATGCCACTGATAAGGGCGATGATCGCCACTACTGCTAATACTGCATATAACATAATTCTTGATTTCAGTTTCTTTTCATAATTCATATTACTCATCCTCCTCATAAATAAATATGGCTTCTATAGGTTGTTTGAAAATTCTTGAAATTTTAATTGCTAAAATAACTGAAGGGTTAAATTTTCCCCTTTCAATGGCATTGATAGTTTGGCGGGAAACTTCTAGCATATCAGCTAACTGTTGTTGGGTATAACCATGTTCTTTCCTCAGTTGCAATAAAATATTCTCCAATATTTACTCACCTCACAATGTAAAGTTTTATTTACATATAGCATATATCACTTTTAACATAATGTCAAGTTTTATTTACATATCTTCTTATATCACACTGCAAAAAAAATGTATAAATAAACAGTTCACTTCAATCAGTAGTCTTTGCTGAAGTAAACTGCTTTCTCTTTTAATTGCTTCTTAAAGTTTTACGGTATTTAGCTGGTGTTACTTTATAACATTTTTTAAATATTTTAATGAAGTAACCACAGTCATCATAACCTAAATCTAAGGATATATTAATGATAGGTAAAGTAGTATTTTCTAGTAATTCTTTAGCCTTCTCAAGTTTAATTTGATTAACATATGCTGAGAAGTTTATACCAATTTGTCTCTTAAATAGTTTGCTAAAATAGCTTGTACTAATATTACATCGTTTGGCCATATCATCCATCATTATTTTTTTCTGATAATTTGATTTTATATAATCTAGCGCTGGCAGCAATAAATTATTTTGAGATTTAGACTCAGTTGTATAGTATAGCTGAACATCATGTACTTCATCATATATTGCACTTTTGAATACTGCTTCGTCGATAAAATAGCTGATCATATGTTGCATTGTTTGCGCTATAGCTTCAATCTTCTTTTTAGATAGAATAGGAATACTCTTAAATAACTCTTTTAGTTCTGGATACTGTTCTAAGTTAATCTGGTATGTATTACTCACGATCCGTTCTAAGTTCTCTGAGTTTTCTTCCTCTATAACTCTTACCTGTCCTGCCATAAGTGCACCTAAATACTGGTCTTCAATAATTATAGGTATAGCTATATCCACTAATCCTACATGACATTGATACATAAATGCTTTTTGACTTCTTGCTGCTTCTAATCCTCCTCTGGAGTCACACTTTTCGCATAACCTATTTAATTTTGAATCTTTTCGAACTCCATAGCAAAATTGGCTACAATTGCTATGCCTGGTAATAGGGTTTCCTTTGTAATCTACAAGAATAATAGCTATATCCATTGCTATAGCAAGATTATCCTGTATGTATTGTATTTTTTCAATATTTATAATGGTATTAAGATTTAAACTTTGCATATTAACCTCTGCATACTGTCATGATTAATTATTCTCTTTCAATCTTATCGAGTTCCTTTTGAGCCTTAGCTTTAGCTTCATTTAAAACAATTTCTGCCGGAATATTATCATTGATTAACTTCTCAGCAGCCTCTATAATAGCTTCGTTGATTTTACCACCTGTTGGGTCATAATAGGGTGGACTTGTATAGGATAATTGATTTCTTGATACATTTATCCTTTCATTTGACTCTGCATATTCTTTAAATAGTTGTGTCTCATAGGCATTCAAGTTCCCTGGTAAATATCCTGATAATTTTACCCACTTAGCACTTACTTCTGGGGACATAAGATATTCAATCCACCGACTCGCTGCCTCCTTATCTTCCTCATCCACATTTCTTGGAATAACAAGACCAATGGCATAAGTTACAGGTGCAGAAATTCCCTCTTCCCATCCTAAATGTAGCATAGGTGTTACTTCTTCATCACTAAAAATATCCATATCACTTACTGAACTGATACAACCAATAGCCCTACCTGACTTCACATCGTTAATAACCTCATAATAATTGTCCCATCCTAAATTCTTATCATAATAGCGAATAAGCTCATCCTCATGTATCCATTTTCTAAATTCTTCCCAAACTTCTATCCATTCTGGCTTGTCAATGAGCACTTCCTTGTAATCACTACTTATAAACTCTCCTCCATTAGACATAACTGCATTAATAAGGGTGGTATCATCATTAATTATCTCAAATACTAGTGACTCATCATCACTTATTTTTCGGCGTTCACTTAGCACTTTCATTAATTCTTGAAACGAATAGATATCTTTACCGTCTTCAAGCTCATCTATAAAATCATTACGCATATAGGTAATCCAAACCGTAGCATACATGGGCAAACTATACATATAATCATCTTGAGTGAACATCTGAAGAAATTGGTCTGGAATATCCTCTGTATCTACAATGGAATCACTTAGTACACTAAGTGCATCTCTTTTTATTAATGAGATAATATCCCGTTGTTCTAACAATGCAACACTTGGTGGCATATTGGTTGCAATTGCAATCTCCAAAGAATTAAATGTTTCAGTATAGTTTCCTTGTCTATGACCAACGACTATTACATCATCTTGTGATCGATTGAAATCTTCTATTAATATTTCTACATAATCACCTAAGACACCCTCAAGTCCATACCAAAAACTAATCTCGTTTTTCTGGATTATTACTACTTCTTCGTTAAATTTACAGCTTGTTAATATTGTTAGTGATATCGTTAAAAGCATTAACCCCAGTACCAACCTTTTCATAAGCTTACCTCCCCCTCTAAGTCAGCTTATCATTATCACATGCATCATAGTTATTATTCATTATAGCATCATATATTAACATATGAATAGTTTCTCTATAACAATCAACGATCTTCATTTACCATTTTTATGTATGCCCACGCAGTCAAAACGCCAATCAATGTAACGGGAAGTGCAGCTACTATAGATGCAGTCTGTAGTATGGAAAGCTCACTCTCTAATAAGATAAAACTAATAGGAACTACTCCAAGTGTTAAAGCCCAAAATACCCGAATCCATCGATCTGGCTCATAATTTTCTACTTGTTTTTTATGTACTGTAACTGCCATCACATAGGAAGCTGAATCAAACGTCGTTGCCATAAAAACGATGGAAACGATGGTCACTAATAGTATAATAACTTTACTTACTGGCATTGTTTCTAGAATATTAATAATTGTTACAGCTCCTCCAAAATTACTAAGACTATCAATGACATTATATGAACCTGATAGCTGAAGATTAAGTCCGTAATTGCCAAGAATGATAAAAAACACTGCGCAACCAATGGACCCAAATGTAATAGAACCTAGTAACATATTTTTAACCGTTCTGCCTTTGGAGATCCTAGCAATAAACATTCCCATAAAGGGGGCATATGCTACCCACCAAGCCCAATAAAATACTGTCCAATCTTGTGGAAATCCTGACTTCCCTACAGGATCTAACCATGTCATCATAATTGGAAATTTATCAATAAGAACCCCTATAGATGAAGTACCCATGTTAATCATAAAAATCGTATCACCAACAACAAATACAAATAGTAATAAAAAGATGGTCAATATAATATTAATGTTACTTAATATTTTTATACCTTTCTTCAATCCAGAATATGCACTTACTGCAAATAAAAGTGTAATAATAAGCAGTACAGCTATCTCAAGAAAAATGGTAATTTCAATATTGAAAATTCTAGCAATACCTTCTGTTGCAAGTGGTGTACCAAGTCCTAAACTTGTACCAGCTCCTCCTAGTAATCCAAGAATAAATAATACATCAATCCCTTTACCTAGAATTCCATCCACTTTCTCCTTTAGGATTGGACGGCAAGCCTCACTTATTCTAAGTACCGGAACTTTTCTTACATGATATAAATAACCGATAGATGCTGAGGATACAGCGTAAATTGACCATGCTACTGGCCCCCAATGAAAAATACCATATGTTGCCGCAAGTTCTGCTGCTTGAAAAGATTCAATTTTTCCCCCATACGGTAAGGCTATATAATAATACGCCCATTCAATGACACCCCAATAGATAACACTTGCTCCAATACCTGCGCAAAATAGCATTGCTGCCCAACTGAAAGTCTTGAATTCTGGCCCCTCTTCTTTACTTCCAAGCCTTACTCGTCCATATTTAGAAAAAGAGATTCCAATAACAAAAACAAATGCAAATATGCCATACCAGATATAGATGTATCCATATTGATTCGTAATAATCTCCTGTGTTTGAGTGATTATTCTCTTGCTCGTTTCTGGATTAATTATGATTCCAAAGCTAATACCTAATACAATCAAAATGGATGGAATCATTATTCCCTTCTCTATACGTTTTAACATACTAACTCTCTCCTTAATGCGTTAACATACAATAAGAAGTTCTTCTAGCTTCATTTTATATAAATCGAAGGGCATAACCCATGTCATACCCTTCATAGAAGTTTGTGTTGTCACCTCTTATAGAAATTTACTCTACCTTCATTAACTATTTCATCCCTTTAGCCCTGTCTATACGCAAGAACCATTTCATTCAATCTAACGCCTTTTTCTTTTGCATCAACAAGATTCTTCATTTCTTCCTCCTCAGTATCACCATAAACGCCAACTTCTAATGTTATAGGTAATTCATAAGGTGAATCAGCAATAAGTTGAGCTAAATCTTCCCAGTTTATAGCTCCTGTAAAAGGCACTTTATGTTTATCATGTTTAAGAACCTGTATATCATCATCACGCAACTCTTCTTCAATACCATCTGTATCTTGAAGATGAAGAGCTATTAATCGATCTTTATACCTTCTTGCAAAGAATAAATAATCCTCATGACAAACTACTGAACCATGCCCAGAATCGAAGCAAAATCCCATAAAATCAGAATCATATCTGTCAAAAAGTTTATCAAATTGTTTCATTTGATCTTCCTGAGGGGTACAGATTAAGTTTTCCATAGCCACTTTCACACCCTTGTCCTTACAATATTCCTGTAGTTCATCAAGGGACTTAAAAGTTTGACTCCAATAGGCATCGTTGAATTCCTTTGACTCTCTAAGTTCCACATAGGGCATTTGCATATGTAATACGATTTCTTGAGCACCAATTGCCACAGCTAAGTCCACTCGATTTTTGAGTAGCTCTACTCCTGCTAATCTTGTATACTCATTAAGACAAGTATAATCTTTACGGTTTTCAAGATTTCGATAGCGGTTGACAAAAGTAAAAACACCATCTACCTTTCTAGCCCTTGTACCACCTTCTGTTGCATGAATACCTTTTAACTTAAATCCATATTTGTCGATAAGTTCTTTTATCTGAATAAGTTCACTAGGACTGTACATATACTCACCTTGCCAGTCATGTACCCATTGAATATGAGTGAACCCTGCTTTTGCAATATTTGATAATTGTTCTTCTATTGCTTCTATACTAAGTATATCATTTTTATAATCCGTATTAATTGCTACCATGATATGCCTCCAAACCTTCCCAAATTACTCTTTTCACCGGCTTAAGCAACACTTTCTGTCGCGCTCTTAGCATCTTGTTCATTTTGCTGTTTTTTTAGCTTCTTTTGTTGTCTAATAATCAATGTTGTAAATATAAACCCAATAGCTAATAATGCGAATTGTAACATGTGAACATTAGTGTAACCCGCTGCGTTCCAACTTCCGTCTGCATGAGTTATAAAATTCGCAACCCAAGTATGTATAAAGGTATCAGCTGAATAGGCTAATATTGAAATCACACCTGTAGCAGTACCCAAAATATGATTTGGGATAGCTGCTTCGGCCATTTGTCCAAAATATATAGACCTAACACCTAACTGTAAGAATGCAACCATTAATACAATAACAATAGCCATGATTATTAAAGAATCATTTATTGGTGCAAACATCAATGCTGCAATTAAAATAGCTTCTATTACTGCAACTATTCTAATTAATTTTGCATTAGATTTCATTTTAATGCCAATAGCTGCTAAAATTGGTCCAGCGACTAAGCCAAGACCATTGGCTCTAAAAACTGCTACAAATGATGCTTGAGCATCTGACATACCATAACCTTCGGATAAAAGTTGGTTAAAAGAGTTTGTTGTAGCAAGACATGCATAGAAAGCAAAAACAACTATACCAACATACCAAACACCAGGAGTTTTTAAAACTTCACCTAAATGTGCTAGCTTAAATTTATCATCTTTATTATCTGAGGATAAATTCCGAGGTAAAATAACTTGGAATACTATGGCACCTATTAAATGGATGCCTGCTATTATATACACTAAGAGTGGGATTTTTGATGCATCATTACCAACAATGGCAGTTGCAACTAACCCAATAACAATGTTTCCAAGGGCAACAACTGTATATCCATATGCAAATGACTTCCCTTGATCTTCATCACTTCCAGCTTTAGCTAAAGCTACTAACCAAGAAGACCAGAAAGTAAATATAGTAGTAAGTGATAACAATACCATAATGACTTTTAATTGAGTAATAGAACTAGTTGTTGCATACCAAACTAACAATACAGTTGTTGCTAACATGGAAAATACTATACCTCTTTTTGCACCTACTATATCGGTGAAGATACCAGCAGGAACGTAAGAAATCATAGCAATAAGACCATACAAAGCTAGGAAACCTGCTATGGTTGGTAAATCAGTTTGAAAATAATCAGCCATTTGATTACCTAATGTATAATACATGTAAGGTACAAAATAAACCATCGGTTGAAAAAAACCCAATAACACAACGCGCATCCAGTAAGCTGATTTACTTAAATTTTTAGAACTCATAAAACCCTCCTATATACATATATTTATGAGTTGAATTATAGCAACTTATGAGGTTTAAAAAAATAATTCACATTGACTTCTTCTATGGGATATTGACCTTATTGGTACTTTTGTATACTTTTACTATTATCTATCCTTTTTTTTGTATATTATCATGCATTATATTCATCTTTTCAGATATTTACATTAGGTATTTTCTATGATAACATTAAATCAACTTTTTTGAGAGGATGATCTCTTTTATGCTAGAACTTATTCGTAAACTAAGTTTCAAAAAAATACAACATAGAATAACCTTTAACTTTACAGTCGTTATGACAATAACATTGTTAATCATCCTCTTACTCATTAATTTTTTAACAAGTCAGACTCTATTAAATCATCTAACAATTAATGCAAAAAAGGATCTGCAACTCTACTCTAACGCCATTAATACTCAAATAGACGAACTCTATTCATTTCATTATAATATTGTAAGTGATTCGGAGATTCAACAACTAATGCTTCCTCCAGTCACTAAAACATCTGAAAGTTCAATTAGCAGTATACTTAAAAATTATGTAAATAATTATCCTATGATCAATGCTGTATTTATTTTTGATGTTGATGGTAAGGTAATTAACCCAATATATCAACAACCTCCTTACGATCAATTAATAAGCAATTATACAGAACTTTATACATTTATGAAGAGTGAAAAAGCATTTCAACTATCAAAGCCTACTCAATTTCCACTCAATCCAGAGATTCATTTCTCAGCCAAGCGTGATAACCTTTCTTTTTTCACTCAATTTGTTGATATACAATCCTTAAAAAAGACAGGCTATTTATTAATTAACTTTAAAAGAAAATGGGTATTTGAAGAAATGATAAAAGATAATCTTGGAATTTTTGATGCCTTAGCTGTACTTGATGAAAATGATACCCCTATTTTTTACATTCAAAAAGAAGTTACCGCCTCTCCAATTGACGTGAATTCATTATCTCAAACCCATGAGAAATCATTGTTCTTAAAGAGAGGAGAATACATAAGTTTTGATAATCCCCTTGATAGCTATGATAATTGGAGAATAGTTGGTCTAATGCCCCAAGATATTATACTAAATGAAATTCAACCCATGTCCCTGGCAATCTTATTTATTGGTTTTATCGGTCTCTTACTAATGGCGCTTTTTAATACATGGATTTCCAGCAAAATAACTTATCCTATTAATCTTGTCATGAGATCTTTTGCAAAATTTGAAAATAAGGAATGGCCAGAGCCTATAGAACATTTCGCTAGAGATGAAACACAACAACTTACAAATGGGGTTAATAACTTATTTACTTATATACAGCAATTGATGAATGACATACAACAAGAACATGAGGAGAATATCAATTTAGAATTTGACTTATTACAAGCTCAGATAAACCCCCATTTCATTCATAATACTATGAATGCACTTGAATGTATTGCTCTTGAAGAAGAAAATGAGCAAATTGCAACCACCATTCAAGCTATGAATTATTTATTCAGGATAAGCATATCTCTAAAAAAAAATACTTATACCGTAAAAAGGGAATTTGAATGCATCCATCATTTTGTACAGATCATGAAGATTCGTTACAAAGATCGTTTTACCTACGAATGCAAAATCGATCAACAATTAAATAGTTTGCAAATCCCCAAATTTTTGCTTCAACCTATTGTAGAGAATGCTATTTTTCATGGTATATTGCCAAGTGATAAAGAAGGGTTAATAACTATTTATGGTATAAACAATGAGTCTTCTATGTTATTTATTATACGAGACAACGGTATTGGCTTTGATACAAATTCTTTATTTAATGAGACCGATATTCATACGGATAACACCCAACCATTCATACCAAAATCCAGACGAGGTTATGGACATATTGGTCTATCCAATATTAAGGATAGGCTAGCGCTTTTTTATAAAGATCAATATGGCTTTGCTATCGAAAGTCAACGTGGCAAAGGTACTATCATAACGATTGAGCTACCAAAGAAAGGATGAGCATTATGTTTAAAATAGTTATCATTGATGATGAGCCATTATCTATAAGAAAATTGGAATTATTGATTACAAAATCACAGTTACCTGTTGAAATACTAGGAACTGCAAATGATGGTGATGAAGGTCTCGCATTAATACATGAGAAAAAACCTAATCTCATTTTTTCTGATATTCAGATGCCTAAAATGGATGGACTTGAAATGATCAGGATGTTAAGAGACTCTCAAATTGAAACTCCCATTATCATTTTGAGTTGTCATGAAAATTTCTACTATGCCAAAGAAGCAATTAAATTAAACACTTATGATTATCTTTTAAAAGATTTGTTGGATGAGAATAGCCTTAATTCCCTATTTGCTAGATTAATAGTAGATAAACCAACCTTAAACAAAGTTACTCCTTCTGCTACAACAGATGATCATCTTGAGTTACAACTTCAACAGCTTTTAATGTATCATGGCAAAGACTCCCTTCACTTATTATCTCAACACTACGCCCTGTCTTCTCATTCAAATCGATTTGTTCTATATTATATAAAGCTTGCCTTTACCAGTCCTTTTTTTGGTCATACATATAATAGTAGTACTCTAAAAAAATTAGTAACAAAGTTAAATCAGCAGACTACTACAACAGCAATCATCACCTCTATCAATCAAAATATTATTATTCTTGATAAAATTGATTGTGGTGCAAGTCGACTGGATTACTATACTGAATGTCAAAAAACCAGTAGAGAATTAGTTATGACATTAAAAAAAGAAAATATATCTCTCTTTATGGTTAGTATTAGCTCATCATTCTATCATTTACACGATATTAATACGTATTATCAAGAAGTACTTGATAGTAGCTTCAACCTACTACCATCACAAATGAACCCTGTTTTTTTTGCCAATGATACACATTATACTCCTAATATGACTTATGATATTATTGATCAAAATCTCCAAACACTAATATGCTATATTAATGAAATGGATAATCAAGGCGTTCAGGCGATTATACATGAACTTTTCAATGATGAAGAAAATGGCTTCTTACAAATCAATTATCTCGATTACATCCATCTTTGTTTACTTACCTGTATCAAACAGTCCATTGATATACATAAAATTGTGAAGAAAGAGATTTTCGGCTATGGACATATATCATTTGATGAGATAAAATCGTTGGAAAATCTAAAAGAAATAGAGAGTTGGTATATATCGAAAATCAATAAAATAATCAACTTGCTCAATACTCGTAAACTAACCAACTATTCCTTCAAGATTAGCAAATGTATTCAAATTATAGATGCTAATCCAAGCATTTCTCTAACAGAATTATCAGACCAAATTCAAACAAATAAATCTTACTTATGTCGCTTATTTAAGAAAGAGGTTAAAATCAACTTAACAGACTATACCTTAAATGTTCGGATTGAAAAAGCAAAGAAGTTATTAGTCGAAACCGAGTTAAAAGTTAATGCTATTAGTCAAGAACTTGGCTATATTTATCCTCATCAATTCAGTAAAGATTTTAAAAAGGTTACGAATATCATTCCAACTGATTATCGACGAAAATATCAAATATAGCAACTCAAGTATAAAGAAAAAAGGAGCTGCTCTATCTAATAATTTGATAGGGCAGCTCTTAATTTTCTATTTAGCAGAGTCTTAACGTCTAATATTAATAGTAACTTCTAATACATATAAACTTCTAATAGTTATTTAATTGACTCCATCATTTCTGTAAAAATGACTCCAAGTGCCATTGCACCTGCATCTGGATAATCAAGGCTACGCTCACCTACATAGCTTGCGCGACCTCTTTTAGCAACCATTTTCTTTGTTTTTTCAGCACCTTCTCGTGCTGCTTTTGCGCCTTTTTCCATAGCCACTGTTAGTTCCACGTTTTTTGCAGCGCATTCTCTAAGAGCTACTGCTGTAGGGATTAATGCATCAAGTAAGGTTTTATCACCTAACTTAGAATTACCTCTTTTTTGTATCCCCTCAACTGCAGCTTCTACCATACTTGCTAATTCATCTAGATTTACTTCTTTTTTCCCTTTCGCCTCTTTTGCAGCTGCTCTGAAGCCAGATCCCCATATTGGTCCAGATGCACCACCACAATATTCAGTAATAATCATACTTGTGTCTCTTAAGAATGATCCAATATTATCATTTGATAAGTCATCCCACTCTTTTTTAAGTTGCTTAAATCCTTTAGCAACCGACATGCCAAAATCACCATCTCCAGCTACAGAATCAAGTTCACAAAAATATGTTTCATTAGCAATAATTATATCAGCCATTTTATCAATAAGTCCCATCATACTTTCTGTTGTAATAGTGTTGGTTTTTGTTATCATCACACTACCTCCTATTGTCTTATCATTTACTTTTGAAGAACTCTATGATTCCTTCTTTTCTATCGATTAATTGCAATTGTATTTACCGGTGCATCTAATAATTCCTTCAATTCATCATCCAGCTTTAACATGGTTACTGAAGCGCCTGCCATATCTATTGATGTCATATAATTGCCAACCATAGTATCATAAATCTTGATATTGTATCCATTTAGTAATTTACTTACTGCATTATTAAATACATAGAGCTCTTTCAATGGTGTTGCTCCAAACCCATTTATCATTAATGCCACTTCGTCTCCACTTTCAAAAGGTAGATCTTTAAGAAGCAAAGAGATACAATCTTGAGCAAGTTCATTTGCTGTCTTAATTGCTTGCCTTGCTACACCTGGTTCCCCATGAATACCTACACCAAACTCAATTTCTTTTTCTGATATCTCAAATGTAGGTGTCCCTTTTGCAGGTACTGTACATGAAGTAAGGGCAAATCCAATAGATCTAACATTGTTAATAACTTTTTCTGCCACTGCTTTGACTTCTTCAAGGGATTTCTCAGCTTCAGCAGCAGCTCCAGCTAATTTATGTACGTAAACAGTACCAGCAACCCCTCTACGACCTACTGTATACAGGCTATCTTTTACTGCAATATCATCATTAACATATACTTTAGCAACTTCCATATCACAGTCTTCTTCTGCCATTTCTGCAGCAGCTTCAAAATTCATCACATCTCCTGAATAATTTTTAATAACCAATAGCGTACCTTTATTAGATTCTGATTCGAGAATGGCATTATATACTTGAATAGTTGACGGAGAAGCAAACACGTCTCCACAGACTGCAACATCTAGCATACCTTCACCTACGTATCCCGCATGGGCAGGTTCATGCCCAGATCCCCCACCGCTAATCAAACTAACTTTATTGGAATTCAGTTTCTTTCTCATCAGCAGTTTGTATTTTCTATTGAAGGCCAATTTTTTAGGATGTGCCGCAACCATACCTTCACACATCTCAATTACCATATTTTCTGCCTTATTGATTATCTTTTTCATATTCTTTATCTCCCTTTTTCACTATATTAATAGCTACTTATCATTAAACCCTAATGAAATATTAATTTCTACCTAACTTATCAGCAGTATAGATCGCTGCATAAACATCTTCCATAGTTACTTCAAATGGCATGTTGTGAATCGTCTCATTTTGGGCAGTTGATAGTTTGGCTACTGCACGTACTTTTTCATCCGTTACTTCTTTTACACCTAAGTCAGCTAGACATGTTGGTAAACCGACAGACTTACAATAAGCATATACTTCTTCAATTTCTTCCTGTGGAGCATTTTCTAAGATCAAGTGCACAATCGTTCCAAAAGAAACTTTTTCACCATGATAACAATGATGTGTTTCCTCTAATGCAGTCAATCCATTGTGAATAGCATGAGCAGCAGCAAGTCCTGATGATTCAAATCCTAGTCCACTAAGTAATGTGTTCGCTTCAATAATGTTTTCTAATGCTTGTGTGACCACATTGGCCTTACATGCTGCTACAGCTTTTAGTGAATCTTCTAGTAGGGTTTCATAACACAATTTTGCAGCCGCTATAGCCAGCTTTGTACTTTTTCCACCTGGAATATTACTTGCAAATGCACGCCGGCAAGCTCTTGCTTCAAAATACGTAGATAATGCATCCCCCATTCCAGCAACTAAAAATCTTACTGGTGCTTTAGCAATAATCGCCGTATCTACTAAAACCACATCTGGATTACTCTTATAAAATCTGTATTCTTGAAATTCTCCTTTATCATTATAAACAACGGATAATGAAGAACAGGGGGCATCTGTTGATGCTATCGTTGGTATGGTGATAACTGGTAAGTCCGATGCATCGGCAACTGCTTTTGCAGTATCTAAAGCTTTACCCCCGCCAAGACCAATGGCAACTTCACATTGCTTTTCTTTGCATACAGAAATGAGTCGTTCAACTTCTTCTCCTGTACATTCTGCTCCAAAACCTCCATATACGATTTGGAAAGCTTTTTTGTTTAAGGCTTTATCTAAAGTTCCTTGTACACGACTACAATCTTCCTCTGATGCTACCAGTAATGCTTTCTTTCCAAAAGAAAGAACATATTCTCCTAAATTTTCTAAAGCTCCATTTTCTTGTACATACTTTGATGGTGAAATTAGTATTTTCCTCATATCTTCTCCTCTTCCTGGGAACTGCATCCCATATCTTTGTAATTACTATGACTATAACTTTAACTGCATTAAGTATAATTGAAACTAAAATATTTTACATCCAATTAACTTTCCAAGATCATGTACTTTTTTATAGATTTATTATGTATTTTTGTAATAAAAAAATCGTAATATTATGTCTTGAATGTACATAATATTACGATTTCATTAGCATAAAAGTAGTTATATCCCCTAAGAAATTATAGTCTCTTGAGTCGTATGCTATAAAGTGATTTATACTATTTCTTCTTGAAGATAGAACGTCGCTCTTTGATTATATCAAGATAATAATTTGTTGCTTTTTCTAATCTGTTCTTTTCGTAGTGAAAGTCTTCAATCATGATACTCTGTAAAACCCCACAAGCCTTTTGCTTCCATGATGTATATTCAGGATAGTAGGTTAGAAGATGTGCGCAGATTGCTCCTCCATCTTCTTCTGGTGATCCTTCTCTGCAATCTTCAAAATCAAAACCATATAGATGATCATTTATAATAAAGTTTCTAAAGTTGACATCTCCAAAGATCATTTTCTTTTCTAAGACATTCTCTGTAATTCTATAGAATTGACCTAACCAAGAAAGTAACTGGTTAAATACCTCCTTAACCATTGGTAATTCGGGATCAATTTGTCTTTCTTCTAGATTGATAATTCGTTCCAATAATAATTCTCCTGCTAAATACTCCAGTAGGATCATTTGGTCATGCTGGTCAAGAATCTTAGGTACCTTAATATTATGATCACGAAGAAGCTGTAAATAGAAGATTTCTTGTTGCTTACTCTCTATGGAATTAAAGTCTTTGAGCACCGCCCTTTTCTTCTCCCCATTAGATGAGAATTCTACAGCATAGACGTGATTTTTCTTACTCTTATATTTTTCAATCCTTTCAATGGGAGTCATCATATTGATTTACCCTTCAATTCGATATGAATATCACTGCCTTCACAAAACCCATCTAACTCACTTACTATTCCCATGACAGCATTTCTGAGAATATTTTGTACAAAGGGAACAAGATCCAGCTCTTTATTACCTACTGTTAAACGTATTGTATTATCATCTTTGATTTTACATTGAGACAATAGAGCTTTTCCTTGAAGCACTCGCTTCAAATGTTCTTTACAGTTGGTACCGCATAACCCACAACAGGTTTCACTAAAATCCGGTAATGGCTCTATAGCATAATCTTCTATTCGATCGACTAACTCCTCAATATTATCCAAACTGTTCATAACAGGCAATTCTTTATACGTGGATTTCTCATTAGCTATCCTACCAGAGATTATAAATACATGACCATCAATCCGAGTAGTTATATCCGCTTCAGTTTTGGCAGTTAAAATTTTGGGACAATTACAATCTGTAACACCTTCCATAATCACATAATCGTAAAGTTTATATAGATTCAATATCTCCTGAATGGATAGCTTTTCTTGGTACAATATATCCGTTTCAGTATATCCTCTAGCTGTAACCAGTTCTGAGCCAGCTTCTTTATGTCGATAAGTATTGGTCCCTTCTTGATCTATCGTGAATCCTTCAAAATGTATCTCTTTAACCGAAGCTACCTTGTATCGCCTTCTTTTCAATTCCTTTATAATATTTTCAATGGTGGTGGTCTTCCCTGTTCCAGAGTAACCGTATACTGATATAACCTTCATTTTAACCTCCCACAACACGAATAGTTAAATATAAACCTAAAATTCCTACTGCCACCAAACATAATACATAATCTAACCATCGAAACCTTAATTCTATTAAACTTGTCCGCTGGTGATAAGCTCTAAATCCCCTACTCTCCATAGAAATAGCTAACTGTTTTGACTTATTCAAAGCCCCTAAAATAATGGGCGTTAATACATACTGATAGAGCTTCAATTTGTTTGACATGGACATGGCTTTAGGATTCACGCCCCTTAACATAATTGCGTTTAAACTATCTTGCATTTCTTCTTTCAGTAAAGGCAGAAATCGAATAGCTATGGATACCATATAAGCTAATTCATAGGGTAGCCCTAGTTGAATTAATCCTTGCAATAATCTCCTCTCACTAGAGGTCATCAAAATGGAGACAGACAATATGACGATGGTTATACGGAGTAGATAATTAACACCACGCCATATCCCTATATCTGTTATTAAGTTTAGGTTACCAACTTGAAGTACGGGGTTTCCACCTCTTGTAAAGATGCTTTGTATAATGATTATTCCAATAAGTAATATATAAAGCTTTTTTAATTTAACTATTAGGGGCTTTAACTTTCCTCCCATACATAAAGACGTAAGTATAACAAGTAGCAGTAAAGCTACTAACCATATAAGGCCATTAACCAAAACAGCAGAGGTAGAAAAAGTAATAACTAGGATGAGTTTAGTGCGAGGATCAATAGTATGCATTCTCATTATCATAAACCCGTCCTTTCTTAATGTTCAGGAACCTTTCCCCTAGCTCTTTTGAAAATTCTTCATCGTGAGTAATGATAAGAAAACCTGTCCCCTGATTGTTAAGATCCTTTATGATTCTCATCAGTTGCTTTTTCCTTTTAATATCCAATCCTGTTGTTGGTTCATCCAAAATAATATACTGAGGATTATTCATTAAGATCGCTGCTAAGGCTAGCCGTTGTTTTTCACCGTAGCTTAGGGTATGTATCAACTGATTACACTTATCGTGAAGATCAAATTGCTTTAAAAGACTATCAGCCCGATTCTTCACCTCTTGTTGACCACCTCTCTGTAAGGTTGATAAAAAAACTAGTTCTTCTTCAACAGTCAAGGCGAAAAGTTGCTTCTCTGGATTCTGAAATAAATAACCTAGACTTTTACCAATTTCATGTAAAGATAATTGGCTTATATCCTGTCCATTAAGGCTAACGATGCCTTCTGTAGGTTTTAGTATCCCTATCAATAACTTACTTAGGGTAGTCTTACCACACCCGTTTTCTCCCCTAAGGAAAGTAACTTCCCCTTGGTTGAGTGAAAGATTGATGTGATGAAGAATGCTCTTCTTCTTCTCATATTGAAAGGATACGTTGTTTAAGCATATCTTTCCTTCCATACCTCTTCTCCCTTTAAACAATTAGCCGTCCTTCCTGCATACGGAGCAGGCGGTCACCAATATGTAAGTCTTCCAGTTGATGGTCAATCATTAAAATGCCTTTCCCTCTTTTCTTCAATTCGATTAATACAGTAAGCATTTGCTTTTTGATTCCAAGGCTCAGCTGACTAAATGCTTCATCCAGTATAAGTATATCAGGATCCATGCAAAGGATGGAGCCTAATACTACCAACTGTTTTTGTCCGCCAGATAACTGATTAGGGTTGTCTTTAAGCAAGTCCGCCAGACCAATTAAATCACTTATTTCCTTGATTTTATCTCTCATCTCTTCTCTACTAATACAGTGATTCTCCATACCAAAAGCTAGTTCGTCTTCTACTGTCGAAGAGAAAATCTGATAGTCTGGATTCTGAAAGACAACTCCCATACGCTTAGATATCTCAGCTAAAGTTAGTTTCTCCATCTCTACACCCATTAGATAAACATGTCCATCAAAAGGCTTGTGTATCAATTTAGGGATAACCCCACATGCAATATGGCAAAGAGTACTTTTCCCACAGCCACTATGTCCGGTTAGGGCTATGATCTCTCCTTGATATAACTCTAAATTTAAGTCTTGTATTAACTGCAATCGTTGATTACTGTATCGGAAGTTAATCTCTTTTAACTCTAAAAGCGGGGTCATTGAACATCCACCTCTATAGCCCATTTACACCAATATTGACTGAATGGATCTTTACTAATTATAATCTGATAAGGTCCATCGCCACCGTCTTCCTTATTACCAATAGCTTCACCTTCTCGTTTAACAGCTATATAGACATTGTTTTCTTCCAATACTTTATCAAGTGCTATGGCACTAGAGTATCCATCAACAGCAGTTGCCACTACAGCCTTTGCCTGACTTAAGTCCACCTTAGCATCTTCAAGTACTGTTTTAAGTAAAACACCTGTATAGGTGTATGTGACAGGCTCTTGTCCATTCTTTTTAAGATTTGCTTGAAAGTCTTCCATGCCTAATTCATTGAGTGCTTGTAAATTGTATGTCTTAACAATCTCTCCATTGGTTTTTATATTCAGTTCAGCATCATTTTGCATAGCTTTTCGAGCTTCTAAATTTCTAGCGTTGAGAATTCCAAATATAACAACACATACAATAATGATACCCATGATTATACCAACCACTTTATTCTTCATTGTATTTACCTCCTTTAGTCACTATATAGGGAACAACCATGTCTTCATAACGAGCTGTTCCATGATTGCCTCCTATTTTTTCTTGATGCATGCCGTGGTCAGATGTGATAATAACAAACCCCTCCCAGTTAGCAATGAGCTCAGTTACATAACCATTAATAGCTTCTATTTGCTCCATAGTCTTATTATGCATTGGACCATAAGAATGACCAAAATCGTCTATGCTATGAAAATGAGCCATTAATAAATCTGGTTCCTCTTCTATCAAAGCTAAAGTCTTTTCATAGATTTCATCATCAATGGTACCATTTTTATTCGTATCAATATGTAGGAGGGGGTCTACTTCTGTGTTAAGTATTTTAATATCCCCTTCCACCAGGTAGGTTTCTTTATCTAAATCCTTAGCTTTTTGAAAGATACTACCTACACGCAACTCTCTATACTCACGATTTAAAACACCGTTTTCTTTAGGCGATTTACCTGTAATCATTGCAGCGAAACCAGCATTTGTTACCGGTTGATAGACCGATAACACTGGATTTACCTGATAGTCTTTAAAGGTTGATAGCTTGAACTGTTTATAACTTAAGCCATCCAAAAAAAGTATTAATACCTGTTGATTATTTTCTAGATAATGAAGGGTATCATAGTATAGGTCCATAATCGATCCCATTGAATTATCTGATACCATCCCTTTAACATCTGAAATGTATAACCTTTCATCTGGCTCATAATAATTAATTTGGTTCTCATATAATTCCAAGTATCCACCTTTAATAGGTATACATGTTCCATCGGCACCGAATAACACTTGTTGCTGACCTGCTTCAATTAATGAAGAAATCGGAAGCAGTTTCCTCTCCTTTATGGCAATTAGATTATACGCTTTATCATCGACGATTTGAGTAGGGTTTCCTTGAATATCATTCAGCCGATAAGAAGACTGCAAATAAAGTTGTCCAGGTGTAATATGACCTAAATTAGTACTCTGAGAAAAAATAGTAAAACCTTGATCCCCTAGATTTCCTTCAGCTATAACGACTATTTCCTTCACATCTTTTATCTTAGAACTAGGAGGATAGTTCTCTGCAATAAGTACCCATCCCTCTTCTTTCTCAAATTGTAGAACACAATCCTCCTTTGTAGTTCCCTTTAATTGAACCATGACACCATCATGACCTACAACAATAAAGCTATACTCCTCATTACGTGGTTGCGCTGCATCTAAGACTTCTTCAAGGCGAAAATATTTATTATTTTTTATATGAGGCTCTGACTCATTAGTTCCTAAGGTCAAAACATTCTCCACATCACCTATAATTTTGATTGTAGGTATGAATGACTTACTCTGACTCCATAAGAACATAGTCAAACCAATCAAGATTAGGATCCATATTAACCAGTACTTTTTCATAAGAACCACCTACTCGCTTTCTATAATCTCATAAGCTCGAAATCTATTGATGAGAAAATATGCTATATAGCCTCCTATCCCGCCAGAAAAAGCCGCTAAACTTATCGAAAATAATAATGGGATGATGGGTAGTCTAAAAAATAATAGATTACTCATAAAAGTACCTGTTATATTAGCTAAGATGCAAGCAAAAAAACAAGCACCTAAAGAACGACATTGTCCTTTAAATAATAGTAAGAAAATATCTATCATTATTCCTGGCAATGTATAGCTAATAATGCTTAAAGCACCATGTGAACCATAGAACCCCATAACCATCACCATAACCCCTTGGACTAGAGCGATTAATGTAGCCGTTCCCTTCTTATTAATGAATCCTGCTCCTAATATCAGCCACATCATATAGAAGCCTCCAGCTAAAGATCCACCTGGTATATATAAAGGTCCAGTAATCATATGGATGAGAGGAACAATGATACTCTTGGTTGCAATCCCTAAACTAGCCATTAATGCAATTAGCATCATTTCAAAAACGGTAAAGTACCTTAGCTTTTGTCTCATAAAATTCACCTGCTATCACTTTTCAAGTTCTATGGTTTCTATACCTTTGACCTTACTCCATTTTTCTCCATCCATATATGTCAGAATATATCCTGCATCTTCTCGCTCATAAATATAACTGTTGTTAAGTTGTTCAGCAGTCAAAACACAATTATAACCGTCAAAACCTGTACACACATAGTTGCCCTCCCCCATCACACCTAACTCTTTTAAGATAGGAGCTAACTCTATGGCATCATAATCCTCAATTTTGACTTTTTCATAAATCTCCATAGCACTGGATAATGATATAAAAGCATCACTTTGATAACTCATCGTTAGAATCTCTTTGATGTGCATTCCCTTAGGTAATTCTGGTGATAAGAAAAGCGGCGTGTCTTTACCTGTTATCTTGAAATAGCCAGTCTTAAGCACTTCAATAGTTTCCTCTTTTTCTAGACCATCCTTTGCTTTAATGGAAGCCTTTTTGCCAGCAGTATCAATATCATAATATGTAAATAATTCTTCAACAGCAATAGCCTTATCAACAGCATCATAGTAAGTATAGTCAACAGCCTCTAAATGATCTTTTGCTGTATCAATTATAATCAGTCTAGCTAAAGATTGTCCCTCTTCTCTCATCAGATTGATTTCAACCAAATTCTTTACCCAATACATGGATCTCTCATCAGGAATAGCTGTCATTAATGGCTGTGCTTTATCCTCGAGAGGTTCACCATCTACTTCGTATGCTAAAACAATATCCCTTTTCTTTATTATTTCAAGAGGAACAACCATGGAATAACCGTCACCGGCTACTAATTGTATGGCACTGAAGTCTTCTTCACAACTATCATAATCCTTTAAAAGATCTTGAAGCAAAATACCTTTAATAGAATTTTTCTTAATTTCTCCACTGGATCTAATGGATTCTATAGTCATATCTTTGGCTTCTCTCTCTTTTATATCAGTTATAGATATCAGGACATCCCCCTGTGACAAACCAGTAATTTTAACTGTCTGATTCCCTGCCTCTTGTACTTGAAGTGTAGCCTGACTATTTTTTTCTTCTTTTTGTGCTTGACAGCTGGTTAGAACCATTAAGATGGCTAATAAACTGATTATCCATATCCTTTGAAATCTCATTTTAATCCCCTTTCATTTCCTCATAATATACTAAACAATCATTAACTGCCTTTACTACTCCTTTACTAGTAATCGTAGCACCTGTAATAGCTACAATCTCATTGGGATTTTCAGCTTTCATTTTGACAACTTCTATAGTCTCCTTAGTTGCTATACCTTGAAAACGATTTAAAAACCAAGACTCAGTAACGTATTCTCCATAACCTATGGACTCCTTTTCGTCCAATATTTCTATTTCAGTAATAATTTCCTTTTGTGTGTCAATTACCACCAATGCTTGTATCATATCTTCATAACCTTTTTCTTCTACTACAAAGCAAATATATTCTTCTAATTGTTGATTATTAATGATATAGGCTTGCTGAACAGCATTTTCACTATCCACTTTAATCTTTTCTATTACATATCCTTCGTATTTCTTAATCAACTGCTCTTGTAATGAGTCTTCACTTGTACAACTTGCAACAACTATTGTGAGACTGCATAAAAGAGCTAGTAGTCTTAAATGTAACGTCCACTTTTTCATTTATCAACCTCCAATGCATGAATTTTTCTTAAATTCTGTCAATAATAGTTTTAAATAAAAAATAGCTACGGAAAGATAGCTATCTGCGCACAAATATATCATGAGTCAATTGATACTCATGGCATATTTCCTTTCCAAATACGGGAGGCAATATAATTTCTCATATTACCCATCGGCATACTATCATGCGATCAATCGTTTAGATTCATATGCTCGGAAATAACAAGATTCAGTTTTTGAACTATTTAATATTTATTTATCCCCCTCTCTTGACTAATGCTTTCATATGTTTTTTTCGTTGAAGTATTATATGTTAAATTATAACATAAAAAGAAACATATTTGAATCTTGTATTTAATAGAATTTTCTGTATCTAAAAAAACCTATATTAACAATAGGTGCATAAAGTCATAGGATTAACTATACAACAAGTAAGGAGGAACGTCGAGTCCCTCCGTTTTTCGCTATCCTGTTTCTGATATTAATGTGGTGTCAAAATAGTCCTTTAATCTTCTTGGACCAGCCAATACATCTTTACCGATATACATTATACCTTCCTTCGTGGTTTTAACATGCCATTTAACCAACATGATACTGCCATTTACAATTTCAATGGCTGTTATACACCTGGGATGAACGCAACTGCCATCATTAAAATAAGGAACTTCTCCAACCTCCGGAAATACGGGGAGATGGGTATGGCCTGCTATCAGTATCTGATTTTCTTTCTTCACCCATTGAGTGAGTTTTTTACCAACGGCCTCTTTTTTAGTATAATTTTTTGCCGCACGTGTGGGATCGTTAACCCCAAATAACTCAAGAGGCTTCCATAAATACCTTACTAAAAATCTTGCTAATCGCCATAATGTATCATTTAAAAAGTCAACCTGGTGTCCATGAACAAGGAAAATTTTATCTCCTGTAATGCGATGGATTAATACTAATCCTTCATGAATTTGCATATCTGTAAATAGAGATTTGTATCGTCTATCACGTTCATCAAAATATTGACTCAAATTTCTTTGCACAAAGTTATAATCTCTCTTCACAATATCATGATTCCCATAAATAAAATACAATCGCCCTTCATTATAAAACTTTGATAGTAACCAAAAGGCATTGCTATGGGTTTGAATAATGGTCTCAAATTTTTTATTCTCCCAAAGTTCGTCCCCGTCCCCAAGTTCAATATACAGATAATCTTTATGATAATACTGGGTTAGTGCAGCAAAG
The DNA here is from genome assembly GCF_002964605.1 of Vallitalea okinawensis. Classification (NCBI taxonomy): domain Bacteria; kingdom Bacillati; phylum Bacillota; class Clostridia; order Lachnospirales; family Vallitaleaceae; genus Vallitalea; species Vallitalea okinawensis. The sequence continues at coordinate 130,157 of NZ_PQDH01000004.1, read as the reverse complement.
AAAAGGTTTTGATTCTTAGAAAAATCATCTGCCCAACTACCATCCCCTCTATGACAATCACTCATAAGAACAATTCGGGAGCCATCATCAAAGGGAATTTGTTCTGCCCTTTCAAAAATTTTTGATAATCTTTTTTCTGAATACATCATTAAAACCTTCTTTAAGTAGCAAAAAATAAATGATCTATTCTAAATATAAAAAAGAAATATTTGTTTTATGACAAAAATAAGTATCTTTATTTATTATGACTACAAATATTCATCAATGGTTTTATAGATGTCAAAAAATTGAATTATTTTACCTATATGCATAATCTTTTCATATAATTCTGGTGACTGTTTTCGGATAGCATTCAATTTATTGGGCATATTTTTATAGCCTCTTGTAATTTCTTGATATTGATCACACATTAACTTGTTTTTCATCTGTATCAGTCGATCTGTTTCCTTTGTCCGCGTGAGGGGTTGTGGTACATGTGGTTTGTCAAACTTTATATCTACCCTAGTTCCTTGAATTCTTATTTCACGCCTATCATAACCCGCGTTTTTTAAGCCCTTCAAAAAAGCATAAAGCATAGACTCATCTTTCAATAAAATACTAATGTCCATTGATAACTCCATAGGTTGCGAAAACTCGCCCAACTTAAAACCTGTTAACCACCAATGTTTAGCTTTACGTCTAAAAAGTATTCGACCATTCTTCCTTAGAGTATAAGACATTTTTAACATGTCTTTATCACCAACACTATGATAAAAGGTTCCATTGAATAGTCCAGGGATGTCTAAATCTGGTCCATCTGTTGCATAAACACCTATCTCACATCCGGTGGTTAAATCGTATTGACCTTTCCAAAATTCAATTAACCATCTTCTCCCTTTATAGCGAAAATAAATGGGCTCACAATCAATGATCATACCAAGGGGAGCAGAAGCTTCATCATACAAACGACAATAACCAAATTTTCTTTGCCATGGATTTCTATGTGAATAAAATATATCTTTTTTCGGATTGTATACAAAGCCACTTGCCTCCATTACAGTAGCCAGTGGATCATCCTCGTCTTCCTCTAAGTCTTTTTCCAAATCATCATTGCTGTTTTTTTTATGGTCCCTTTCTTTTATTGAAGTCATAAAATACTTGGAATATTTTTGCTTAATTTTTAGGTATTTGCTGTATAATATAACAATACTTACTGATAAAATGAGAACCAATAAAATCAGTAATAAAACGCCATAGGACGGACTATAGGATGCCGTCTTTTCCTCAACTACTTGCAAAAGATTTAAAGACATATGGCTTACAACTATTAAATTAGATAGCATAAAGATCACACCAATTAAGTTTTCTATAATATATTATTCCAAGCTTGATCTATTTGTTAAATAGGTTTCACAAAGGGTAATGTAAGAAAAAGATATTGCTTTACTAGTAATGACAGGTAGAACTTTTATACCGTTATAAATGAAGTGTATTATTTAATAATTTGTAGTATGATAATATATATCACTCTTACAGTATGATCTAAACAAGGAGGTAAGATGATGAATACAGAAAATCAGATAAAAGTTGAAGAGATCATCACTTTCATAAAAGAACTGGAACGATTAAAAAATATCACTCGAACTGCTTGGACCTCTGAAGGAAAGCAAGAAAGTGTTGCCGAGCATTCTTGGCGATTGGCTATGTTGGCTCTTGTATTAACACCTTATATTCCTGAAGTGAACTTTTCTAAAGTTATAAGCATGTGTCTCGTTCATGATTTAGGTGAAGCCTATGAAGGAGATATTTCTGCTACCATACCAATTGATCAAGATGAGAAATTGATTAATGAAGAAAGAGATATTCTTAGACTAATTAACACCTTACCTAAGTCTTCTAAGGAAATGATCACATCACTCTGGAAGGAATATAATGAAGCTATTTCTATTGAAGCTAAAATTGCTAAGTCCCTAGATAAAATGGAAACAATTATTCAGCATAACCAAGGAAAAAACCCATCGGATTTTAATTATGCATTCAATCTTACTTATGGAACAGAATATGTTACTATTAATGAAATCATAGAAAAATTACGCAAAATCATTGACGATGATACTCACATAAAACTGAGTGATAAACAAGAAAAGTGACTATCGTCATATTTCAAATATGTGTACTTTGTGTTTACTAATACATGTTTGTTTCCTATACTATAAAAAGCGTACCCTCAGGTACGCTTAAAATATTCTAAATGTTACTTTTTCATTCTTAAAATAGCTGGTTTTAACATTTGGTAGAGGTAATATCCCGCTATAGATATAACAGTACCTTTTATGAGGTTAAATGGTGTAATTGCAAATAGTACCATTGTTTTAAAGTCTGTTACTAATGGATTGACTACGTTTGACATACTAACAAAAGATTCAATTGGCATGCCATAAAATCTTGAGTATGCAGGTATAAAGAAGAAATAATTCCCTATAGCGCCAACTACCAACATGGAAACAAGACCAATAATTACACCGTATAAAGATCTTTTCTCATTTTTACTCCACTTCAATACCATTCCTAATGGAACAATATAAGAAATTCCTACGATAAAGTTAGCAACTTCACCAATTCCACCTGATGATGTTCCTTTGATAACAAGATAAAGTAAATTCTTAATTAATTCAATAAAGATTCCTGCAATAGGTCCTAATGCAAATGTACCAATAACTGCAGGGATATCACTCAAATCAATCTTCAAAAACTCTGGAAATAAGGGTAGTGGAAAATCAAAGTACATTAATACAAAGGATATTGCTGATAACATACCGATATTAATGACATTTTGAGTAGATAGTATTTTTTTTTGATGCGTTGTTATTGTATTTGTAGACATAAAAAATCTCCTTTCATCATGGGGCAATGATAGGAGTCTACGTAAATGCAGAATCAATTTTCTGCAAACATTTTCATTCTTGTTTCTAACTTCTTCTCCCATCCAGACTTTACTGTCGGTTTTGGAATTTCACCAAATCAGCAGCTCTAACAACTACTCGCGGACTATAACCGCCGGTCGGGAATTTCACCCTGCCCCGAAGAAATCTATTTAATTACTTATATTATATGCAAAAAAATTAACAATGTCAATATGACATTTTAATTTTTTAGTTACCAATGTTTACATGTATAAATCATAACTTTGCTGAATCGATCATCTAGAAGTCTATCTAGAAGTGTTTCTTCATGTTGTACAACGGATCCTCCTTTAACCATTTGAATAAAATTTTCTAAATCATAGATTTGAAATCTTTCAATCCCCATAGTTGATGCCACATGTTCATAGATACTGATAAAAAGTTCTTCATAACTCCAGCTATTAGGTAGCCCAACTTTTTTAGCTAGTCGTGGTAAAATATATTCCATTATATTTCTTTCATCGCTCAGCTCATCATTACCATATCGCATCGTAAAATATTTTACTGCTTTCTTTGGTAAATCTAAAAATTTTGAGATGTAATAAGCTTCATCATATGTTGATTGAATATAGTATTGATTTCCTTTCAATTCTTGAAAAATATTCATGGTATCGTGGTAACCTAGCTTTATATTATAGCGTGCATTATCACTTATAAAATCCAATGACCCTCCTAATGATTCTTTTGGTTCAATATATGTGACAGAAACATCCTCAGGTACTTCATAGCGTGGAATATGACCAATACCATGAATGCGGATAACTATAATATCTTTATAACCTTTATCAATAAGCATTTTAATAGGTAAGTTATTATAGAAGCCGCCATCCATATAGTATTTACCATGAAGCTTCTCAGTCTTAAAAACAGGTAGATAGGCACTGGCTAATAAGAAATCTTCTAGTAATCCATTAGGTATATCCTCTATAAATGTTTCTATGGACTTAAAATCTGAAAGAGATATAGTCACAAGACCAAAATCAATACCAGATTGTCTTATCTTCTCTTCTTCTAGGACTTCACTTAACATTTGGCGCATGGGTGTAATATCAAAACCACTATTTTTAATCAGTTTTTTAAGTCCTACAGCTACATCCTTCAGGTCTTCTTGGACAATATTTAAACTTCTAATCTTCTCAAAAAGCTGATCATCCACATCGATAACTTGTGAGTACTTAATATTCTGCCACAGTTTATATGCCTGATCATATTCATCTTGAGCCATCATCGCTCCATTCAAAGCCCCTACTGATGCACCTACCACTCCTTTAATAGTGACGCCAATTTCACGAAGCGCCTTCCAAGCTCCAATTTGATAAGCTCCTCTTGCCCCTCCACCTTCAAGAACGATACCAACTTCCTTATTCACAAAATCTTTCATCAATGCCGTCCTCCTATCACCACGAACTGGATTAGTTTTCTAATATTCATATAATAATTATCTCACTTTAATAGATTATTGTAAACATAGTTAGGAAAATAGTACAAGGTCCTACAGACAAATATAAAGCACATGACAAGTAATAACTTCTATTACTTATCATGTGCAAATGATTAATCAAATAAATTAATTTTAACTTCTCCTTTGCCTCTTTCAGAAGATAGGTTAGAAGCACGAATGATTCGATCTGCCATTCTACTAAATGGTAATGATTGTAACCATATCTTACCTGGCCCTGTTAATGTAGCAAAGAATAAACCTTCTCCGCCAAAGAATGCACTTTTGATACCTCCAACAAATTGAACATCAAAATTGACATCTCTTGTCATCGCAACTAGACATCCAGTATCCACTTTGAGTATTTCTCCAGGTTGAAGTGTTCTCTCAATGATAGCCCCACCTGCATGACAAAATGCCATGCCGTCACCTTCTAGCTTTTGCATGATGAATCCCTCACCACCAAAGAAGCCAGCACCTAATTTTCTTTGAAATTCAACACCGACAGAAACACCTTTAGCAGCACATAGAAAAGCATCCTTTTGACAAACTATTTTACCACTATATGCTGTTAAATCAAATGGGATGATCTTACCTGGATATGGCGCTGCAAATGAAACCTGAGCTTTCTCGTGCATTTGATTCGTAAACACTGTCATGAATAAACTTTCACCTGTTAATACTCTCTTACCTGCACTAAATAATTTCCCCATAAATCCATTATCAGTCTGTGTACCATCTCCAAAGATCGTATCCATTTGAATACCATTATCCATATACATCATGGCTCCAGCTTCTGCTACAACTGATTCACTTGGGTCAAGCTCAATTTCTACCAATTGCATATCATCACCATAAATTTTGTAATCAATTTCATGTGCGTTCATAATACTCCTCCTTCTCTTTATCCACTGCTATGCTTACATATAGCTGTAAGACATTTCCCTTTTATTATACTACACAACTTCATAAAATATATTAAATACATCTTAAAACTTGTGAGTATATATCAAATTACTGTTAGGAGTAAATGAAAATTAGAAAATCAGATGATACAAAGTACCACCTGATTAGCATCTCTATAATAATATTTAAACTTTCTCCCTCTCATCCATATCGCGTGTAGCAACCACATCAACACCTGTATCTAATATGTTAGCAATTATGATATCTCCCACTTTAGTAGGTGCAACGACTTCCACCTTGTTAATAATCTTCATTGCATCAAATATTTTATCCTTTGGAATAGGAGCATTGGTCTTCACTGGCAGACGTGGGAGTATCCCATTCTTTATAGATACTGTCGTAGGTAATACTCTAGTCGGGAAAGTTAGCTCTTTTAAAGCATATTCCTTGCCCCTCTTACATTTGTTACCTTCAACACGTAGTTCTACATTTTCTGTTACCTTTAAACGACATCCCAAAGGGCATACAATACAAATCATTTCATGTGTTTTACTCATTCATCCTCGCCCCCCTTTACTTCAACTTCCACAGTTAGTAAGGCGATCTTGTCAGCATTGAAGTCAGACCTTTTGATTTGAATATGTTCCATTTCCCCTGGTGCTAAATGACGTTTCTTTATTCTTTTAATTACCTCTCCATCTGCCTTGATAATGAGAGATGCATCTTTATATACTGTACGAACACGCATGAATAAATCAAGATGTTCTTCAATATTCTCAAGTCGAATAACTTGAGGAACAATGTAAGCTATTCCATCTTCTGCTTTAGTGGAAATGATATCTCCCTCATTGCTTAACTGATTCTTAACAAACTTGGCAGCATTTTTCCCTGCTCTCCTACTTTCTTCTGTAACAAAGTCCACCAAATCATGGACGTGAACCACATTACCACAAGCAAAAATACCTGTTATTGCTGTCTCCATAGCTTCATTAACCTTTGGTCCCTTTGTTACAGGGTCAATTTCTATACCAGCGCTTTCGGATAACTCGTTTTCTGGTATCAATCCCACAGATAATAACAATGTATCACATTCGTAATGAATTTCTGTTCCTGGAATAGGTTTGAATTGATTATCTACTTTAGCTACAGTCACACCTTCTAGTCGATCTTTCCCTATTACGTCTACCACCGTATGACTCAATAACAATGGAATATTATAATCATCTAAGCACTGGACAATATTTCTTGTCAATCCTCCCGAAAATGGAAGTAATTCTGCAACTGCTAGTACCTCAGCACCTTCAAGTGTTAATCGTCTTGCCATAATAAGACCTATATCACCTGACCCTAAAATGAGGACTCTCTTACCTACCATATAACCTTCCATGTTAATATATCTTTGAGCCGTACCAGCACTGAATATACCTGAAGGTCTTTGACCTGGAATGCTAATGGCTCCTCTTGTTCTTTCTCGACATCCCATAGCTAACACAATGGCTTTAGCGTTAATGGACATGAAGCCATCTTTTGTATTAACGACTTTTATTTCCTTCTCCTCTGATATATCCAAAACCATTGTATCCAATTTGTATTCAATACCTTCTTTTCTTAACTCATCAATAAATTTTTGAGCATACTCCGGACCAGTCAATTCTTCTTTAAAAACATGTAGTCCGAAACCATTATGAATACACTGTTGAAGTATCCCGCCTAGTTCTCTATCACGTTCAATAACAAGAATATTGTTAACACCATTTTTCTTTGCTTCAATCGCCGCTGCTAAACCAGCAGGTCCACCCCCAATAACTGCAATATCATAAGTCATTCTAACACCACCACCTAAATTTTTAGCCTTCTTTTTTCTTCTGATGAGATATAGCTATACTACTTTATTGTTTATATAAGTCGTTTTCCTTTGTCTTACCTGTTAAAATATAGGAGTCCAAGCTATCTAAATTAATATTAATCATTTCTTCGCCTAATTCTCTTGCAAGAATTTCTACTACCTTTGGACTACAAAATCCTCCTTGGCATCTACCCATCCCTGATCTTGTTCTTTTTTTAACACCTTTAACAGTAGTTGCACCAGCATTTCGATGGATAGAGTCCACTATTTCCCCTTCAGTCACTGTTTCACAACGACAAATAACCCTTCCATAACGCGGATCTTCCTTGATAACCTCAGCTTTTTCTTCATCAGTGAGCTCATTAAATCGTATAAATTTCTTTCTAGTAGCTATAAAGTTTTCATTCTCCTCCATACCACCGCTTATTTCTTTCAATAAATTAACAACGTATTCGGCTATAGCAGGGGCAGCAGAAAGTCCTGGAGACTCAATTCCGCCTACATTGATAAAACCTTTAGCTTCCTTAGATTCTTCAATAATAAAATCACCAATATCTGCAGTGGCTCTTAGTCCTGTAAAGGATCTAATAATCGTATGATATGGAATTTGAGTTGTTGTCTTAAGTGCCATAGTTCTAATAAAATCTAAACGCTCAGCTGTTGTCCCAAGATTCTCTTTATCATCAATAAATTCAGAATCTGGTCCGATTAATATATTACCATGTACTGTAGGAGCAACCAGTATCCCCTTGCCTTTATCGGAAGGACATTGAAAAATAACATGATTAACTAAGCTTCCTACACTCTTATCCAGTATAAAGTAGTGACCCTTTCTCGGCTTAATCTCAAAGCTAGATGAAGCAACCATATTGTTAATGTGATCCGCATAGACACCAGCGCAATTAATCACATATTGTGCTTCAACTTTTCTATCACCTATTTCGAGCATATAACCGTTATCCACCTTCTTAATATCCGTCACTTCACTATTTAAAATCAGTTCTGCACCGTTATCCATTGCATTTTCTGCAAGTGCGATAGCCATCTCAAATGGTGAAATAATACCAGCTGACGGTGCATATAAGGCACCAGTGACTGTATCATTCAAATTTGGCTCCATCTCTAATACTTGTTCTTTGTTTAGTATCTCCATACCCTCAACATCATTCTCAAGACCATTCTTATAGAGTTCTTTGATTGTATTTTGATCTTCTTCATCAAACCCAATCACTAAAGACCCTATTTTCTTGAAGGGTACATCTAACTCGTCACAAAGTTTTTCATACATCTTGTTACCAGGAGCGTTAAATTTCCCTTTATTCTTATCTGCTTTTGCATCATAACCAGCATGGATAATTGCACTGTTAGCCATGGTCGTACCATTAGCAATATCATTTTCTTTATCAATCATAAGTATCTTTAACTGATACTTGGATAATTCTCTAGCAATAAATGTTCCAATAATTCCTGTACCAATGACTGCTACGTCATACATACCTCTTTCCTCCTCAAAAGAAAAAGAGCCGCGATTAAAAACCTGCATAGTAACAGTTCAATCGCGGCTCTCCCTATTCTCAGCCTAAATAACGATTATTCAGTTTCCCAGTCTTTTGCTCTATCTACAGCTTTTACCCAGCCTTTATATAACTTAGCACGCTTTTCTTCTTCCATATCAGGCTGGAATTTGCGATCGATAGCCCATCCATCAATTACATCTTGTTTACTTTCCCAGAACCCTACTGCTAACCCAGCTAAATATGCAGCACCAAGAGCAGTTGTTTCAATAACTTCTGGTCTTTCAACTGGAACACCTAATATATCTGATTGGAACTGCATTAAGAAGTTATTGGCTACTGCACCACCATCAACTTTTAATGTTGTTAAGTCAATACCTGAGTCTTCTTGCATAGCTCCAATAACATCTTTTGTCTGATAAGCTAAAGATTCTAAGCTTGCTCTAATAAGATGATTTCTATTTGCACCACGAGTTAAGCCTACGATAGCACCTCTAGCATACATATCCCAGTACGGAGCACCTAAACCAGCAAAGGCAGGAACCACATATACGCCATTAGAATCTTCAACCTGTGTAGCAAAATACTCACTATCTTTAGCATTATGAATAAGCTTCAATTCATCTCTTAACCATTGAATTGTAGCACCAGCAACAAATACACTACCCTCTAAAGCATATTCAACCTTGCCATCTACACCCCATGCAATCGTAGTCAATAAACCATTATCGGATGGTACTAATTCTTCACCAGTGTTCATTAACATAAAGCAGCCTGTACCATAAGTATTCTTGACCATACCAGGTTTGAAACATGCTTGACCGAATAAAGCTGCTTGTTGGTCACCTGCAGCACCTGAGATAGGTATCTCAACTCCAAATAATTCAGCATAGCCATAAACTTCACTAGATTGCTTAACTTCTGGCATCATACACTTTGGTACGTTTAATACTTCTAATAATTTCTCATCCCATTTTAATTCTTTGATATTATACATTAATGTTCTTGACGCATTTGAATACTCAGTAACGTGCTCTTTACCTTTAGTCAAGTTCCAAATAAGCCATGTATCCATTGTACCAAATATTAAATCACCATTCTCAGCTTTTTCTCTAGCTCCCTCAACATGATCTAATATCCATTTCACTTTTGTTCCAGAGAAATAAGCATCTACAACAAGTCCTGTAGTTTCTCTAAAATAAGTTTCATGTCCAGCAGCTTTAATCTCTTCACATATATCAGCTGTTTGACGTGACTGCCATACGATAGCGTTATATACAGGTTGACCAGTGTTCTTATCCCAGACTACTGCTGTTTCTCTTTGATTCGTGATACCAATAGCTGCAATCTCTTCAGCCTTAATTCCCGCACTTTCAATTACGTTCATCATTACACCACTTTGGGTTTTCCAAATTTCTAAAGCATTGTGCTCAACCCAACCTGGCTTAGGATAGATTTGTGTGAATTCTTTCTGAGCAACTTCTACTATATTTCCGCCTTTATCAAATAATATCGCTCTGCAACTTGTGGTTCCTTGATCTAAAGCCATAACATATTTTTTCATGTTTATCCTCCTATAATTAACATAAAATTCTAAATATTCTGCATAATATATCCAGTATCTTATCCATTGATCTGATTAGTGAAACATTAAGCTATATAATATAAATCCACCGAGGATACCACCGATAATCCCCATAACTGCATTCACTAAACCTTTCTTCATATCATCACCATCAACTATAGCACTGGCTAAGAATAGACCAGAGAAAGCTGCAAAAGCCATATCAATCCAAGCTCCACCACTTTGGTAGATTAAACCAACACCGTGATTAAGTGTCCAAGCCGTACCAACAATAACACCAGCTGCCATCCAGCCACCGATTGAACCCCAATCCTCAACAAACTTACCCCATAATAAGCGAATCATGAATGCGAATATAAATCCGCCAGCAAAAGTTGAAATCATCCACATACTATATTACCCCCATTTAGTTTATTTAAACTTTTTTACTTACTTTCTGCCTTCATTCTTTTTTGTATTAATGCTGCTGTGATACCCCCAAAAGCTCCACCAATTAATACAACAACTAATGTAGGTAATGAATCTATACCCGCTTGTATACCTTGTTCAAACATACCTCTTGTAAGGCCTACCATACCTATTCCTAATGCCATGTCTACCCAAGCTCCGTCATTTTTGTGAATGCCAAGATAGTGATTGAGATACCACATTGATCCAATAATGATTAATCCAGCGAACCAACCCCCACCTATACCGTATGCTTCCACAAATGCTCCCCATACACTCATGACGAAAATACCCGCAATGGCACTTCCCAAAATTGTTCCTAGATGTTTCATTTACAATACACCTCCGCTAAAATTGTAATGATGAACTATAATCTTGAACAACAAGGGGCACAGAAAAACCGCATAAACTCATCTATATATTTATAATATAGACTTCATTCAGCGGCTCTCATATCCTTACCCTTGTTATTCAACTGTGAATCCATTATAACATTTAAATAATTATTTGTAAAGCATTTTATTTTTAATGTTTAATTTGCACATAGTTAAATATTTTTTGTTATATTTTTAACAGTTGTTCTTATTTATTAATAATTATTTTTATTTAAAATTACATATACCATATTTCCTCTCTACTTGTTGATATACATACCGCCCCCGCCTTTAAACTATCGATGACTTCTTTCTTCTCCTTAATTAAACCACCGGCTATGATAGGGGTATTGGTAATATGACACACTTCAGATGTTACCTTATTAATCACTCCAGGTACTACCTCAACAGCATGGGGCTTCGTACTCTTAATATCGTGAATCCCTTTTTCAACAGATATGGAATCCAGAAGAAAAATCCTCTGTATTGTATAAAAGCCTGCTTCATTTGCCCTTTTAATAAGGCTTGACCTTGTGGATATAATACCAAATGGATTAATGTATTCTTGTACAAATTTTAATCCCGTTGAATCTTTCGTAATACCATCCATTAAATCCAGATGTATAAATACTTTTTTCTCCAACCTATCTGCCTGTTTGACGTAATCACTTAAATTCAATATACTGCCTGTTAGTAGAAAGATGATTTTGCATGGGGACGCTAAGGCTAGTTCAAATTTATTGATATCATTTACTGCCGCGATTATAGGGTTACTATGTAATAAATTTTTGTAATCCATCATTTTGATTCTAACCTCCCTAGTCTTTTAATTAAATTTTGTTTTAGAAAGCATAAAAAAACCACTATAAATACAACTATAATTAACCTTATAGTATGATTTAGAGCGGCTCTCATATCCTTACCCAATTTTTAATTATAATGTCATTATAACAATTTCACAATTACTTGTAAAGTACTTCAAAATAAATGTTGATTTTGCACACTCAAACCTAACCTTTGATATATTATTAACAATTTATTCAACTAAACCTAGCTATTGTTAGACACAATTACATGTACCATATTTCTTTTCTACTTGTTGAAATACACACTGCACCTGCACTCAAATTATCAATAACATCTTTTTTCTCTTTAATTAACCCTCCAGCAATAACTGGTACATGGGTCATTGCACAGACTTCAGCTGTCATTTTGGTTACAACACCGGGCATGATTTCAATTGCATCAGGTCTACTGGTTTTTATATCATTAATCCCCTTTTCAAAGGAAATAGAATCCAATAAAAAGATTCTTTGAATAGTAAAAAAATCTGCATCATTTGCTCTTTTGATTAAACTTGACCGGGTAGAAATAATACCATAAGGTTGAACATGCTCTTTAACAAATTTTAACCCTGTGGTATCTTTTGTGAGACCATCCATTAAGTCAAAGTGAATAAAGACCTTTTTATCATATTCTCTTGCTTGATTAACTAAACTTCTTAAATTCAGTATATTACCTGTAAGAAGAAAAATTATGCTGCAAGGTGATTCAAGAGCTATCTTATATTTTTCTATATCATTTACAGCTGCAATTATTGGATTATTGGATAGTATCCCCACGTGATCGTTCATCTTTTATTATCTCCTTTAAAGATCTAATTACTTCTATTGTTCCTATTTCATAAGAAAATAATTCAAAAGAGAGTTATATACTAAAACCCCACACTCTCACAAAAGTATGGGGTAGAATCACGTTTATTTTTCATTATTCTCATAGACTGTAAATTTAAATACTGCACCTTTTTTACTTGTTTGCCAAGGACTTTCTTCGATCTTTTTCCATGAAGGGATTTGATCCATATTCATAATTTTTGTATCTGCTTTATACTCACCTTTTAAAATAGTAATATATCCTTTTTTGCAATAAGGTATAAGTAGATTATAAATTTCACTACCTCCAATAACCCAAATATTTTCCTCTGGATACTGTTTAAGTTCCTCCATCAATTGCTCCACTGAATGACAAATTATAACATCTTCAGGCTGATAATTTTTATTTCTTGTCAAAACAATATTCTTACGATTTTTCAGTGGCTTTCCTTCTGGAAATGATTCCAAAGTCTTTCGCCCCATCACCACAACACCACCTGTTGTAGTCCTTCTAAAGTTGGCCATATCTTCGGGAACATGCGTTAGTAACTGTCCATTGCAACCAATATTCCATGCTTCATCAACTGCTACAATAAAATTCATACAACCCCTCCTAAACGGCAACAGGCAAGTTTTTTATTTGTGGATTCTTTTCATATCCTTCTAATTGAAAATCATCTTTAGTAAAGGCGTAAAAATCCTCTATCTCTTTATTCAAAATTAGTTTTGGTGCTTTAAATACTGGTCGTTCAATTAATTCCTTGACAATAGGTATATGACGATCATAAATATGGGCATCTGCAATAACATGTACAAACTCTCCAACTTCCAATTGACTCACTTGAGCTAGCATATGCACCAAAGCGGCATACTGACATACATTCCACCCGTTAGCAACTAGAATATCTTGTGATCGTTGATTTAAAATCGCATTGAGTTTGTTACCAGTAACGTTAAAGGTGACACTATACGCACATGGATAAAGATTCATTTCATGTAAGTCTTGGTGAACATAGATATTAGTCATAATTCTTCTGCTCATTGGATTGTGTTTAAGATCGTATAGTACACGCTCTACCTGGTCAAACATGCCCTCTGTATATTGATGTTTAACCCCTAACTGGTAGCCATACGCTTTACCAATACTCCCCTGTTCATCAGCCCATGAATCCCATATCTTACTATTAAGATCTTTAATATTGTTGGATTTCTTTTGCCAAATCCAAAGTATCTCATCAATAGCACTCTTTAACGGAACAGGTCTTAAAGTAAGTATAGGAAACTCCTTTGATAAATCATATCGATTAACCACTCCAAACTTTTTAATCGTATGGGCTGGTGTTCCATCTTCCCATCTAGGACGCACTTCTTGTCCCTCTGAACTGTAGCCATTCTCTATAATATCCTGACACATCTCTATAAAAACTTGATCTGCATAACTCATTCCATCACCCTATCCGTTCAAAATTATCTTTTCCATTATATAATAAAAAATAAGAGACGTCGAGTCTCTCTTTCTCCTATTTCTCTCTTCTCCTCATACTTCAATATGTAATTTTTCTTAATGAACTATAATCACTGATATACTTGGCAAAATAAATATTGAAAGATATAAGACCTTCTATGGAGTAGCGCACCACGGATGGTGAGCCCAGCCGTCTAAAACATGGACGTCTTTCCATCTGGCGCAATAGGAGGTCTTATATGCTTGACCCTATTCCGATATATGAGATTGAAGTTCCTCTTCTTTTTTTACGACTCTAACACGATTATTCTTCACATAACGCCCTGCATAGCTTTTAAAATAACATTTCCCTTGATAATTGCGTATTGGATTATAGATAGCCACTACATTTTCAGCTTTGCATAGCTTTTCACATATTTTACCTAAATAATAGCATTTTAAAACATGTACATAAGTATTTCCGTCCAAAAAGATACTTCTTAAACGATAAAGAATATCCTTCTCTTCCATATTCTCAAAATCATAATCCCTCAGTTCCATATACTCTTCTGATAAATCCTCAATCATGTCAAGGATAGATAGCTCATTACCACTCATAAGTTGTATATAGTAATTCATAAAATCTAGGAAGACTCGTCCATCAGCTTTCTTTGCCTCTTGGATATCTGCTTCTGCCTTTTCATACTCTTTCACATGAATGAGGTTAGTTGCTCTCATGGAGTAGAAATTTGCTTGAAGCATATCTGTTAATGCATCTACTTCAATGTCCTCCATAGCTTCCAAAGACTCACTAAACTTTCCTCGTCTCTGATAAGCATCAGCCTTGATCACTAACATAAAATGTTTATATTTTCTTGAAAGTAAAGGTATTTTCATAGTCTTATTTACTTTTTCTACAACTTGGTCAAATTGACCTTCTTGCAACAAATTTTTTGCTTTTTTTAACCCGCCAGTGTACATCATGGATGGTATAAGATAAATTAATGCTCCAATAATAAAAGCATATGTTATTGGTAATCCTAATAAAAATGCTACGACACCAATAAGAATAGCTGTAATAATTGTCATGTTATTTTTTAGAAACTTCATCTAAACACCTCGTCAGAAAAATTCTTTATACCCATTATAGCGAATAAATTCTATAGAATCTACAGTCGAATTTCACAGATTTAAGTTTTATTTTTCGTTACCATGTTTCCTTATTTGACTTGGTGAACACTTATAGAAATTTTTAAAACTTCTATTAAAGTGGTTAATGTCTTTATAACCAACTCTAAAACATATATCAGAAATCTTTAAATCAGTTTCTAAAAGCAACGCTTTCGCTTTCTCCATGCGATGTTTAAAAAGATATTCATGAAAATTTATCCCGATAATCTTCTTAAAAAGTTTAGCAAAATAAGTACGGTTAAGATTCACTTCATAAGCTGCCATTTCCAATGTAAGTTTATTGTGATAATTTAGTTTGATAAATTCGAGAGCTCTTTCAATATCCTTATTCTTATCAGCCTCTGGCTTACATACTCGCTTTCTGAAATCCTTGATCCACGTATTCGTACATTGAACCAATGCTCGATAATAGTTAATCTGCTGATATTGTTCTGTGTATCTTTTATAGATATCTTCACCATCATCATTTAGTTCAATTAAGTAAGGACTCATTTGTCCAAGAAGCGAAAGCATCAAGCGTATAACTATTTCTGGAGCCACAAGATTCTTTTTAAAAATAACTAAAATCTCATTTAACCGTTCTTCAATTGCAGTAAAATTATGATGATGTATATAGATATCAATTTGATCTTTGATCTCCCAATAGCGTTCTAAGTGATTAATGGTATAAGAATAGTTATTTTCTTCTTGTATACAACATAAGGTTTTGTAGTTATAGAATTGCCATTGCATATATCTTTTTATATCCTTAAGATGACTATAAAACTCATCATAATTTTTATAATTGATACCGTATATAATCCTCGTATCTAGATCTAAGAATTCTTCAATAAACATGCTTAATTTCTCAGCAATGAAAGTGTCAGTACTTTTCCTATGAAGAAATAATAAGTAAATACCTTTTTCAATTTGAACACTTTTATAACTTTTCTCCGCAGTTAATATCTCTTTTACTAAGTCTTCTACAACTTTTTTCAAGGCATCCTCTGCACCTTCAAAGCGATGTTGAATGATATTATCATAATCATTGATTTGAAGAATAATTATTTTCCCTTGTAGGGTAGGTATACACCGTTCAAATCTGTTGAGCAACATTTTAGAGTCTTGTTTGTTTAATCGCCCTTGTGAAATTTCTATAAGTGTATTTCTTAAAATAATATTTTGATCTTCTATAGCCAACTCAAAGTCTGGTATCTCATTGATGTTACTGGTTATTTTCTTTTTTAACTCCCTTAATAAATTTGTCAATTCATTGATATCGATAGTTACCTTGTATAAATAATCAATGGCTCCATGTTTCATAGCCTTCTTAACCAGCTCAAAATCATTATAATTACTTAGTACAATACACTTCATAGAAGGGTATTGACTTGTCATATGTTTAATGAGTTCGATACCATCCATTATTGGCATTTTTATATCTGTAATAACCAAGTCTACATCCATTTCTTCCATTATTGACATGGCTTCTCTTCCATTGCTGGCTTCAGCAATTATTTTATATCCTTCCTTGTTCCAATCAATAGCATTTTTGATACCCATACGCATGAAAACTTCGTCATCAACTATTAGAACTCTTATCACGCTACCCCTCACCCCTTGAAGCTATTTCTTTAAACGGAAATATAATATCAATACAGGTTCCTAACCCCATTTCACTCTCTACTTTTAAACCATATTGCTTACCATAATGAAGTTTTAATCGTTGATCCACATTAGCCATACCAATCCCACTAAATCTGGACTTTTCATGATTTTGATCATCTTCTAATATTTTTTTCAAGTTCTGTTCACAGATACCCTTACCATTATCTTCTACCCTGATTCTTATTTCATCTTTCTGGCGCCATACACGAATATTTATAATCCCTTTATAATCTATCCCTTCAAATCCATGAATAACTGCATTTTCCACTATCGGCTGGAGAATTAACTTTAATATTTCATGCTGCTTTAACTCTTCCTCAATATTGATTTGACAAGTGAATAGAGCCATGAAGCGGTACTTCTGTATGGTTAAATAGTTTTTGATATTATTCATTTCTTCTTCAATAGTAACAAATTCATCAGTGGTGATGATACTGCTCTTTAATAAGTTAGACAAAGCTACTATCATTCTGCTTATGTTGAATACTTTGCTCGTTTCAGCCATCCACCTGATGGAATTTAGCGTATTAAATAAGAAATGTGGATTGATTTGAGCATATAACATTTTTAGCTCTAACTGCCTCTTAGCTTTCTCATCTTCGTTAATCTGAACGATAAGATTTTCTAATTGATCTGTCATGTTATTAAAATTCTTAGTTAAGATTGCAACCTCATCTTCTCCTTGATTATCCAGTTTAATAAAATGCCCCTCTGCAACTTCTTTTGATGCAGCACTCAATTTCTTAATTGGATCAGAAATATTGGAAGCAAATAAATTAGATACTATCAGAAAGAGTATAATGAAGCAACCATTCAATACTAAAAGCAAAATAAGCACGGTAAGCATTTCTTGAAAAAGCAGCTCTTCTTCAATCACCTGTACTAAGTAAAAATCTGCTACATCTAAGGCTAAACTATAGATATAAGCATTGTCTTCTTCCAACCTTTGCTGATGGATACTGTAATGGTCTATGAAACCTAATTGGTATGGAAATTCTTGATCAAGCTCATCAAAATGCGATGAAATGACAATTCTACCTTGACTATCAACAATATAAAAATCACTGCCATTATTGTTTTCAAGATAAGACCAAAGATGAATAAACTCATCTACTGCCACACCAATACAAATTTGTCCTTGTTTATTTCCCCAAACAAAATCTGAATAATCCTTCTTTAATAATAAATATTTCTCCTCAGCATAATCCATATCTGAATAAAGATCATGAGTAATAAACCTCTTTTCACTTGCTTTATTAAAAAAACTATGTAAATCATCATTTTGATCATAAAGACTTGATCGATTCGACGAATAGACTTGACCTTTTTGATCCTCTATAGCTAAGATTGTATCTGAATAAGCTTCCAATACAGATAATCGCATCTCAATATATTTACTATTGAGCATAATATTCTTTTGTTGATAGGTTCCTTCTTTATTTAATATTTCTGAAATTTCATGATCCAAAATTAGAATATCTGCAGTAATTGTTAAATCTTTAAATATTCTTTCAACTCCCATAGCAATTTGTGATAAATTATTCATTTGATGGGTATTGACTTTATCTTCGTATATTTTTTGAAACACAACCATGGTTAGTATATTAGAAAAGACCATTGGAAGAATAATAAGAATTAAGAAAGCAGCGGATAGTTTTCTTCGAATTGTTTTGGTCATGTAACGAAAAAATTGCATTGTTCTTCCCCCAGTCTATTTTACCTATTATACCATAAAACCTTAAAGATAAAGGTGGAAAACTCAGTAAAGTACAAATTAAGCAGCTTGTTGGATCTACCAACAAAGCTGCCACAAAAGCTAACTATTTAATTAAAAGTTCTTATTTAATTCCTGACATAGCTATACTCTCAACAAAGGTCCGTTGAAGAATAATAAACATAAGGATCATTGGCCAGATAGCAATGATACATCCTGCCATTAATACTGGATAATTGGTAAGATGTTGACCTTTTAAGGAAGCTAATCCAACAGATAAAGTAAGTTTATCCATTGACGTATTACAAATTAATGGCCATAGTAAATCATTCCAACTGTAGAGCACTGTAAATATAGTTAACGCTGAAATCCCTGGGATAACTAAAGGCATCATAATGCGATAGTATACTTTAAAATGACTACAACCATCGATAATCGCTGCATCTTCCAGTGATTTTGGTATTGTTCTGAAGAATTGTACCATTAAGAAGGTCCCAAAAGCACTGAACATACCAGGTAAAATAAGGGCTGTTATTGTATTGAGTAGATGTAACTTATTCATAATCATGTATTGGGGTACTAGAAATATTTGCCCTGGAACCATTAAAATAGATAAAATGGCTGCAAAAATAAAATTTTTTCCAGGAAATTCAATACGTCCAAAGGCATAAGCCGCCATAGAGCAGAATACAATTTGTCCTACCGTTCGTCCTATTGTCATCAGTATGGTGTTTAGATAATAGGTACCAAAAGGAAGAATCGCTAAAGCTTCTTTATAGTTATTTAAATTCCATACTTCCGGAAAAAATACTAAGGGAATTTGAGTCGCTTCTGTCATAGTCTTAAATGATGTGAGTACCATCCAGAAGAATGGTAATATGGTCAGTAAAGCTCCTATTATTAAAGCTATATGAATACTGGTCTTCTTCATTTCAACACTCCTATTCTTCATAGTGCACCCACTTTTTTTGCAATTTCAATTGAAAGTATGTAATGATTAGTATGAGAACAAAGAGTACCATAATGATAGATGATGCATATCCTTTTTCATGAAGTACAAAAGCCTCATCAAAGTATAGATATACTAAGGATTGAGTTCTTTCTAAAGCGATACTAGACTTATCCACCATCATATAGATGTATTCAAAAACTTGGAAAGAACGAATAAGTGACATTACAACTACAAAGAAAATTGTCGGTGAAATAAGAGGTATCGTGATGTTGAAAAACTTCTGAATGCTACCTGCTCCATCAATTTCTGCTGCTTCATAGTAAGTTCTTGAACACCTTTGCATGCCAGCTAAAATGATAATCATATTATAACCAACAACACTCCATACACCCACAATGACAATGGCATACAACGCTATATCAGGTTCTGAAATCCAAGCTTGCCCTTCTATTGAAAAAAAACCAAGAAAAGCATTGATAAGTCCATATTGAGAATTATATAACCACCTCCATACAAGTGCAACAGCTGCTGGCATCGTTACAGCTGGTAAAAAATAAAGCACCCTGTATACCGTTAATCCTTTAATGGCTGTATTTAATAAGGCAGCTACTAGAATGGATAATGCAACACTTATTGGAACTGCTAACACTGTATAAATCAAGGTATTTAGGAAAGCTTGCCAAACTTCCTTATCTTTAAATAAATTGATATAATTATCAAGTCCTACCCAAGAATACATGCCGAAGGCACCTAGATCAGTAAAACTATATAAGACCGTTTGAAAAAAAGGTATGATATAAAAAATAAATAGTCCAAAAACAGTAGGGAAAATCATCGTATAGGCCCAAAAATAATCTTTTCTTTTACGAACTGATAAACTCACCGCTATCCTTCACTCCTTTCTAGCTAATGAAACCCCCTAAGGGGTTTCATTCTCTTTTTATTCTTTATCCAATATGCCATTCATTTCTTCGGCAATCTTTTTGCATGCTTCTTCTACAGTCATTTCTCCTGTATAAGCTTGCTTTAGGTAATCCCTCTCTACCGCTTGCCATTTTGATGTATGCTTTGAATTTGGATACATGGCTGAATAGCTCACTTGGTCGGTAAACACAGCTACATTATAGCCAGTTGAAGATTCCTGATCGATAAATTTATTGACTGATGGTAAATATGCAGGTAAACCACCCTTTTCCATAGCAAAAATATCATTAGCTTCTTCGCTTCCTAAGAACTTCACAAATTGCCACGCTTCATCAGGATAATCCGTAGCAGGGTTGATGCATGCACCTAAACCATGAATGACAGATGCTCTTTCTTCCATCATTGGTAAGACCTCTAAATCAAATTTGCCTGCTAGATTTTCATTTTTAGCGTATTGAGGGTACATCCATGAACCACTATAAACCATAGCTAATTTACCTGACTCAAATAAGCTGGCTGCATTAGTTTCATTTAGCTCCATTAATGTAGGAGATATCCCTTGATTAATCATATCTACCCATACTTGAATACCTTTGATGGTCGCTGGATCATCGAACCCAGATGTTTTCTTATCATCCGAGATAATATAGCCACCAGCTTGGTGGATAGTATTATAATAGTTTTGTTGATTATCCAAAGGTGCTGCAATACCATAAACACCTGTATCAGGATTTGTTAATTCTGTTGCAGCTTGAACTAAATCCTCCATTGTCCATGAATCCGTTGGATACTCTACACCTGCTTGGTCAAATATTTCTTTATTATAGTACAATGCTATAGTATCCCAAAATATTGGTATAGCATAATTCTCTCCATTAACAGTATATAGATCTACTAAACTTTGTGGATAATTGGACAGATCGAACTGATCATCTTCTACATATTCTGTAATAGGTAAGACCACATTAGCATCTGCATACATAGTGATGTTAGGACCATTCATCCAAAAAATATCTGGTAAAACACCACCTGAAGCGGCTGCTTCTAACTTGGTCCAATAATCACTCCATGGTGTAATTTCTATAACAATATCAATTTCTGGATTTTGCTTCTCAAATTCAATTGCGATTTTTTCATAGATAGGCTGTAGATTTTTATCCCATAAAGCATAAGTCAATTCTAACTTTTTACTTTCCTTAGTTGTGTTTTCCTTTTCTTTGGTTTCACTTACTTTCTTAGTCTCCTCTGCACCATCCTTTGATGCTGTGTCATTACTACATCCAATAATCCCTAGAACCATTACCAATATGAGCATCACACTTATTAATTTTTTCAATTTATTTCCCCCTTATTATTTATAAATGATTGTTACTGTGTTACTTATTTAGCATGCTATTTACATCTTCTATTCTATCAACTCATATTTTCTCTATCTATAGAGTTTAAACAGTACTTTCTTGTAAAAAGATTGAGCAGTTTTCACTAATGTTTTGGGAACTTGGTAATTTCATGTTTTATATCTTGATAAAATCGTGGCATTGGAAAAACCCCTTTCTGATAAGCAGACTCTTATCAAAAAGGGGTTAAATGAGAATATTTATGTACATGTAATTTTTCTAAGCGATATTAAAATACTTACTAACAACAGCTTCAGTACTTTCTTTGCCTACTTTAATTGTTTTATCAATTTCCCATTCCCAGTACTCTGGTCTAAATAATTCTACTGAAACCATATGATCATAACCAATTTCTTTAAGGGTGGATAAAATTGCATCTAAATCTATAGCACCTTCACCAGGCCATAAGCGTTTATCATCTCTTAATGCACCTACAGGTAAATCTTCTGAATCATCAATATGGAAGATAAAGATTTTATTTGGATCTGCTTTCTTTAGATCTTCAATTCTTGAACCCATTGCATGGAAATGGAAACAATCTAATACCATACCAACGTTTTCTCTATCTACAGCTTGTATGATGTCGTAGGTTTGACCAAATGTATTCACAGAACAGTTTGGGTAACCAACAAATTCATAAGCCAACTTTACATTGAAAGGCTCTGCCATATCTGCTAATTCATTAAGTACTCTGATAGACTCTTCTTTAATTTCTTCTTTTGAATAACCGCCTATATCAAAGGTAGGGACAACAACAATCTTTTTACAATTAATTTTTTCTCCTACTTGACATAAGAAGTTTAAATCACTTTTTATTTGTTCATAGCCTTCAGCATCTCTGAATGTTATGAATTCAAGAGCATTAAAAGCATAAGGTTTCAAATTACTATTGTTAAAAAACGCTACTAAATCCTCTACGGTATGATTAACTAAATAATCTTTTAGTTTGTCTAATCGAATCTCGATTAAATCATAACCATATTTCTCACAAAACTCTAAATCCTTTTCTAAAGTAGAGTATTTCATTGTAGTTGCTTGATTAAAACAAATTTTCATCTTACCTCAACCTCCTATATTGGCTTTTTATATGATTATATTAAATGATACACATATTGATATTTAGCAAAATACAAACGTTTGTATTTTGCTCTAAAAAAATTTATATTCTAGACCCGCAAGATTCTCTAATGATCAATGAGGGTGGTAATTCCGTTTTCTTTTTTCTTTTTCTATCTGTATTTTTACTGCTTAGAAGTTCATATAACCTTTCACATGTTAGTGCAGCAATTTCTTCTCTAGGTTGACGAATAGTTGTTATTCTAGGTGTTATATATGTGCTTAACTCTATATCATCGTACCCAACTACAGCAATATCCTGGGGTACTTTAATATTCTTCTCTTTTAATGCTTCGATGACACCCCACGCCAGTAAATCATTTTGTGCAAATATGGCGTCAGCAGATCTAACTACTTCGAATTTTTCTATGATAAGTTCCTTAGCTAATTCAAAATAAGGTCTTCCTTCTATAATCAAATCATCCTTAAAAACTAAACCATGATCATCTAATGCAGCCCTATACCCACCAGTCCTAAGCTGAAATTCAAGTTCATCACCAGCTGTCATGCAAATGATCCGTTGATGCCCTTGCTCTATTAGATGCTTTGTTGCTAAATATCCACCTTGAAAATGATCTGTATAAACAGCATCTACGTCCTCAAACTTTGTATCAACTGGATGATGAAAAAATACAAAAGGTACTTTAGCTTTAGCTATAAAACGAAGCGTTTCTTGGTCTAAATCTGACTGCGCTATTATAAGTCCATCTACTTTTTGTTTTGTAATCAATTTTTTCACGTTATTTTCTTTAGTAATTCTGTTCTTGGGAAAAGCAACAATCAAATCTAAATCGAGCTTTTCTAAACTTTTCCTAAGTTGATGATGCAATGAACTATAGTAAAGATGAATACCAAACTCATCAAAATTCTCTGGATATATAATACCAATGGTTCCTGTCTTACTCGTTGTTAAACTTCTTGCATTAGCATTAAACTCAAAGCCAAGTTCTTCAGCTATTTTCTTAATTCTATCTTTTGTAGGTTGCGCTACAAGAGGACTATCATTTAAACTACGTGATACTGTAGAATAATTGACACCCGCTATTTTTGCAATATCCTTAATCGTAATCGCCACGACGATGCCACCTCTTACAAACGTTTGTATTTTGATATTTTCATTATATCTTGTATCTCAGTCATTGTAAAGCATTAAATTTTTTTACGTTCTTACATCATAAGTTTTTTAGTTAGTAATAAACTTTCCTATTCTTTCACAGATAGCATGTAGGGTGTTCTATGAAGCAGTGAGCCAAGGACGGCGAACCCAGCTGTCTAAGACATGGACGTCTTTCCAGCTGGCGTAATAGAATTCCCTACATGCTTGACTCTATTAAAGTTAGCTAACTAAACTTACTTACTATATCTCTCTGCTTCCAACACCTCATTAATCCCTTTATCAATCTTATCACATGCTTCATCAACACTTAGCTCGTCTTGAAAAATTAAATCAATATTCTCATTAATCACTTTCAGCCACTCTGTTGTATATTGAGAATAAGGATATATGACCCCATCTTTTAATTGATCTCTAAAGGCATTCATATTATACCCTTTTTTACCTTCCTCATGATAAAACAACTCTAAAGAAGGTAAGTAGGTGCTTAAACCAGCTCCACTTTTAGCAAAGAAATCATTAACTTTCTTACTGCTTAAGTACTTGATAAAAAGCCACGCTTCATCTGGATAATCAGTAGTAGAGGTAATCGCCATCCCTATCCCATGAACGATAGTCCCCTCTTGCTCCATAGCAGGCAAGGCTTCTATACCAATAGAATCTCCTATCTTTTCATCACGCGTTAGTTCTGGGTATACCCATGATCCATGATAGATCATCGCCGCTTTGCCTTCTTTAAAATATTCTGCTAAGTCAGTATCATCTTTAAGATAGGGAATAGTCCCTTCTTTATACAGGTTATACCACACTTCTATTCCATTCTTTGTAGCCTCAGAACTAAAGCCTGATTGCTTTTTATCTTCACTTAGAATATAGCCACCACACTGAACGATACTATTATAGTATAAACTCTGTTCATTATCTAATGCTACAGCTAGCCCCCATATATCCTCTTCTTTATTATTAAACTTTTCGGCTACTAGCAATAGATCATCAAATTTCCAGTCACTTGTTGGGTACGGCATACCATATGCATCAAAAATGTCTTTATTGTACCAAAGACATATGATATCCCAAAATATAGGCATTGCATAAAGCTGGTCATTGACGGTATACATATCTGTTGTTAGAGAAAAGTAGTCATTCATATTAATTGCATCTTCTTTAATATAGGTATCCAATGGTATAATGTAAGATTTTTCAGAAAAGTTTATAACATTTGGTGCATTCATCCAAATAACATCTGGTAATGTTCCTACCTCAGCTGCTAACTGAATGTTATTCCAATAATTATCCCAATCAACAATTTGCATTTCAACATCAATGTTAGGATAAAGCTCTTCGAATTCATCAATCACCTTCCCATAAAATAGTTGAAGGTTCTTATCCCACATTGCAAACTTTATTTTAATTTTCTCTTCTCCACGAATCATCTCATCTTTTCCCATATTATTTATTAAAGAACTGGTAATTAATAATATAGTAATAACCACCACACCAATCATAAAGTAGCTGAATCGTTTCATACTAACCAACCCCCTATTCATATTATAGATGAATAAGGGGTTGAAAGAAAGAGTTATGTTTAGACAGTGGACATAGAGATCCTTATCTTGCGTCTTCTCCATTTGCGCAATGTGCCTATTTTTATTATAATTTATACTATCAACCATTAACATGGAATTTATATTGAAAAGGATGTACTTTTTATTATGAAAGTAACATATAAAGCCTTAGAATTTTTTAATCAATATTTCAAATTAGAAATAATAGAAGATGGTTTTGTAAAACTAAATAACTCTTGGAATATGTTCAAGGATTCATCCCCTTATAATCGCCTATACTTTATTACAGGAGGTAAAGGCTACCTTAAAAGAGATGACTCTGTGATTGAACTTACACCTCATCATTGTTATTTAATTCCTTCCAATTCCATGTACGACTTTATCTGTGATGAAAATTTAGATAAGTTTTATATCCATTTTAAAGCTTCTTTAGTTCCTGGATTAGAGGTTTTTAGTGATGTCTATCATTGTCTAAGTATTCCTTATAGTGATACTCAGATAGAGACTCTGCTTAAATGGGTCAAAGATGATCGTATAGAAAACCAAATCATGTGTAGAGCTGAACTCTTAAAAGTTATCAGTCAATTTATAACTCTGTATAATATTGATAAAAAGCTATTGGATCACACCATAAAATATAAAGATATTTTTCAGTACATAGACAAGCATCTTTCCATTGAACTGCATCCAAATGATATTTGTGATAGAATAAACATTTCATATGATTCACTACGTCGTATAATTAAAAGTGATACGGGTAAGACCCTTAAGCAGCATATCGATAGTATGATTATGCAAAGAGCCAAAGAACAGCTTGTGATAACCGACAAAACCATTAAGACAATAGCTTATGAACTAGATTTCAAAGATGAATTTTATTTTTCTAGATATTTCAAAAAACATGAGGGGAAATCACCTACTCAATATAAAACGAAATACTCCACGTTTAATAGAAAATAAAACCACTGATCTCAACCAGTGGTTTTAACTATTCTGTTAATGTAAGCTATCTCTATTATTTGAATTTAACTTTATAAGTCTTTATTTCATAGGGATCAATATCTACATTAACTTGATTTGTAATCATTTTATCTCCAATCTCTCTTTCTATCAAGTTGACTTCTTGGAAGCTTTCAATTTCAAAATCACTTGTTATCTTAATCTTTTGCCTTCCACCTTTGAATTCATGCAAACGTAAAATAACTGAATCAGAGTATTCCGCTTTTTTCACTGCATCAATCTCTACTGCATCACAATTAATTTTGAATAATGATCGATTATCAATTTGACCTTGAGTGTAAGTTAGTGGGTTATTCAATTTCCAAGAACCTTCTTCAACTCCAGCTTCTCTCCATGTTCCTTTGTGAGGAAGTAGTGAATAAGTAAAGTAATGTTCACCTTGATCTGCATCAGGATCAGGATTGATACCACTTTTAATTAGCGTTAAGCCCATCTTGTTTTCTTTAATATCGTGTCCATACTTACAATCATTCAGCAAAGCAACACCATAGGAATATTCACTTAAATCCGCCCACTTATGACCAACAACTTCAAAACGAGCTAAATCCCAACTTGTATTCCAATGAGTTGGTCGTTCACAGTTACCATATTGAATATCATAGGTTGCTTTATTGGAACGAATATCAATACCAAATGATGTTCTTAATAATCTCTGACTTTCATGCCAATCAACAAAAGTTTTAAAATCGATACGTCTATCCTTTGCATAAAGAATCAAATCTTGAGCAATAGTTGATTTCAAATGCTTCCATGTAAATCTTAATACTATACGTAAACGATTATTTTCAACTACTTCTATACTCTCGAGTTCATCAACGTTTTTAGGTTTATCTTTATAAAATATATCAACATCCCAAGCTTCCCAATAAAGTGGACGATCTTCGAAGGATTGTAAATGATTTGCATATTCTCCTTGAGCAAGCACTTGACGTTGATTCTCCTTATCGTAAAGAGAGGTAATGTTCCCTGAATCATTTATTTGGATTTCATAATAAGGCGTTTCAATTATGTTATCTTCAAACTTAAAAATTTCATCATGAACACATTCTTGTTCATTAAACTGAATGGTGGTATAACTAAGTGGTTGCATATTATCTAAATAGATTAGATACCCTTCATCTATCTTTTCACTGATTAATTCCTGTCCATCCCGAGTAAAAACTCCTTCTTTCTCAATATCCCTAATGACTACTGAATCATTAATCTCCCAGTTGGAATTGTTATAAACACTGTATGAATGAGAGGATAATTGAGTTATTGAAGCTTGTAGTTGACTTTTGTATTGTAAGATATCGTGTTTAGCTTTTTCATAGTCTTCTCTAGCATCATGGTAAACTTCAGCTATAGATGAACCAGGTATAATGTCATGGAACTGATTTAACAACACTGTTTTCCAGTTCTTTTCAATTAACTGTGCATCATATATATTCCAGCTATCATTCAATAAACTTGCTAATACACCTACGGATTCTGTTTCACGATATAAAAATTCTAATTCACGATTATATCTTTTAGTAAAGGCTTGAGATGTTAAGGTACCTCGGTGAAGTTCTAAATATAATTCACCATCCCACTTATGAACATATTCTTCAGTTGTGGATGCAGTATCGTTCAATCTGTCAAAATAATCACCTGCCTTCTCCATCTCAATGTATGGAAGACCTGGCATATCATTGAATCGATGCAACATTTCAATGTTTCTTGCAGTAGGACCTCCCCCACCATCACCAAGGCCAAATTGATAAAGAATACCTTCAGCCAACTCTTTATCTTTATACTTTTCCCAGCCTTGTACCATTGTCTTAGCTTCCATATCCATGAAGTTAACATCTTCTATTAAATGAGTTAAGATTTCTGTTCCATCAAGACCTTTCCACCAAAAAGTATTAAAAGGCATTCTGTTATACTGATTCCATGCCATTTTGGTGGTACAGAAAGTATCAACATCACTCTTTTTAAGAATCTGTGGTAAAGCCCATGAATAGCCAAACACATCAGGCATCCATAGATACTTAGACTCTATATCAAATTCTTCCTTCATAAATTTCTTTCCATATAGAATTTGTCGTGTTAAGCTTTCACCACTAGGAATATTGCAATCACTTTCCAGCCACATCGCACCATCAACTTCAAATCGTCCTTCTTTAACACGTTCTTTAATTTGATCAAAAATACTTGGATAATCCTGCTTTAAATACTCTAGTAATTGGGGTTGGCTTTGCATATAAATAAAGTCTGGATATTCCTCTATTAACCTTAGTGCGGTACTAAAAGTTCGGGCTATTTTCTCCCGAGTGTGTTTAATCCGCCATAACCAAGCCACGTCGATATGTGATTGACCAACAGCACTGAATTTAACTTGACTCAGTTTCTTAATCTTTCTTTTTTCCTCAATAAGAATATCATGAGCCACATATAATTGTTTTCTATGAGCATCTTCATCGAATTCTTGAATAGTAGGATCTATGAGTCGATATGCTTTATCAACAGCTCTAAGCAATGCATCACTTTCCGTGGAGTTACTGTCTTTCAAGACATGTACAGTTTGCATAATGGCTTCTACATCATAATAAAATTCATTAATCTTCTTATCTAGAATCCCAAAATCCATGGTCTTTATTGTATGAATTTCTCCTATTGGTCCTTTAACCTCTTGGAATCCATCTTCTCTTCTATTATATCGATGTAGATTAGGGACACCACACCAAGAACGGAAAATAAATTCTGTATTTGATTGAAGAGTATTAGGTAAGACAACTTCCATATGGTTGGAGTCTACCCCCTTAAAAGGATGACCATCTACAAACAATAATGTTTCAGCACCAATGGTGAGTCCTGGCTTCCCAAAACCAAAATCAAAGATACCCACGATCTTTTCTTTCTTCCAATGTTCTGGGAACTCAAAGTTGAACTTTGTCCATAAATAATTATCAAGTTCACCCCATTTAAATCCTACGCTTGTAGGTTGCCAACCTTCACATGGAATTTCAGGACTTACCTCTTCCGATTTTTCTTGGATGACGTGAAAATTCTTAACTGCTATACGTTCTTTGAAACGATACTTTTCAATATCTGGAGCAAATTTCTTTAACTTTCCTTCACGATGAAACAATTCACTTCTTCTTCCTAATGCCATTTAACCCACCTTCTCCTTATATACTTAAAGTTTCATGTAAGTAATCTCATAAAAGCTATTTCATACTTTATATTATAATTTTTATAACGAATTTAGAGAATATTTTAATCAGACTTTTCTTTAATATTTTTAGACATTAATAAACCTCTTAAATTCACAAATTTAAGAGGTTTGTCCTAACTTATAACTTATATTGATTTTTTCTACTCCATATAGGCTTTTATTTGATTAACTTCTCCATTTCTTATGCTTACTGCAAGTTGCCCCATTATACGATTTCCTTCAATCATAATAGAGTTATCGAGTTCGATTGTGTGAACTTTAACTCCCTTTTCTCCAAAAGTATTCTTTCTTTTTTTATTAATATAAGTTACTTGCGTATGTCCTAAAAAGGTATACTTTAATATGCCTTCTTCATTAAACATATCACCTGAGAGAATAGGTGCAAGTTCTAGATATAACTGCTCCTTCTCAACTCCAAATACTTTTTGCCCAGTCATCATAATAACCCACATAGATAACATCTCTGCAGTTGACCCACTTAATCTAGCCACGAATCCTTGTCCATGAAGTTTAGGATTAGGATTCACACTACTAGCAATAAAAGATGAATTTTCTAATATACTTCTACCGTATACACTTGGGTCTAAGTTACAGATTAAATTAGTCTTTATTTCTTCATAAAACTCATCATACAATCCTACTTTCAATAAAGCAAGCATGTACTTATAAGTCATATGCAAAAAGATAGACTCACGCTCTAACCATCCAGGGGTAAAAGCTTTAATTCTCCCTATTTCAAAAGACTCATCATTCAGTGTACCGGATGTCTTATACATCTTTAATTTTCTGTCATACAAATCAGTCTCTTTAAGTCTATCATAAATTTCTTTTGCTGTATTTTCTTCTATCACTTTCATTGCTCTTGCAGGACCTTCTAGAAAATAATTAATCGGTTTTTGACAAAATGATTTTACGTTAACTTTTGGTAAACCATAATGGCTAAGTATTGCTTTACCATCTTGATCTTTTAACACATCAAATTCTGTAGCTTCATAGGTGTAATAGGTATGATAGAGCCCATTACCTAATATCTGTGCTTCATGTATACCTCTCATTAACTTTCTTTGCATCTCATTGAATAGTTGAGTAAGTTCTGTAAGCTTAACTACTTTCTCTTTCCCTGAAATGCTATATCTTATCTCTCGCCTAAAATCTTCTCTTATTTGAGCTGAAGCTTCCCAATAGTCCATATTCATCATCTGCATGGCATTATTTTTTTGCAAAGGTTTTATGATTAGATGGATGACGTTAAAAATTTCTTCTGGTATGGCGATGGTCACTTCTTTATAGTTTTTACATACTAAATCTAAATATTTTACAATCCTAACTAACTCAAAAGTCTCACTTAATCCTGAACTCAATAATCCTGGCAATCCGTTCATTGCATCATTCCACCCTGGTTTATTGGCTTCCATTTCAATCCCCATTCCAAAGGGATCCAAAAGGAGAAATTTATTGACTGCTAAAACCAATAACTTCGTATAAAGGTTAGTAGTATAAACATCACCAGATGCTGTTTTCAACCATCTAGTTTCATTGATATCTACACTTGTCTCCTCCTCTATCATGACAGAACCATATTGACGGACTTTTCCTTCATTTGTTAAGACATACTTCTCACTTCTCGGCAGAACATAAACTGGTGACTGAAAAAATTTATAGTTCCTATCACAAAACACTAACTCTTTTTCACAATCAGGGAAAACTTTTAGATAGTTATCAATTAAGTCCATATTATATGTAAAATGATCGCTCCAGTATCCTTCTCCAAAGGATGCTTCAATGCATTGATTAGCATTTGCAAGAACTTCTGAGAGGAATACATTTTCATCATCCCTAAGATTAACTCCATGCCATCTTATGTAACTTAACAATTCTCCTGGTGTAAACTTTTTCTGTAGTATTGCCTTGATTGCTTTCTTGTTTGTCATAATGTATTTGTCGATGATTTCTTCTAATACTTCTAGGTTCAGCTCAAACTTTGTACCTTTTACAACTAATGGGTTATAACCATCCATTTGGATGAGACTCATAAAAGTCTTTATATTTGTCTTCCCTGCCTTTGGCTCAATAAAAACATCATTTCGTCTATTTTGATTGACATCTCTAAAATTTCCATTTCCTTGAGAATAGAATTCTGGTGCAATATGAAATGCATTATATTCTCTCTCAGGATCACCATGCTTTCTTGAATAAATATGATATACAAAATCTTCATTATGACTTTTCAAAATCTCAGGATAACCACCTCTTAATACATTATCTAAGAAATTCTGTTTGATATAAGCATCAAAGAGTACATTATTAGTTTGTGTATCAACTTGATTTGTAAGTTTCTCTACTAACGCTTTAGCTTCCCTTTGTTTTGAATCTATGTAGTCATTCTTACATAAATCCAAAGCTTTTTTATTAATAATCTCTATGTCTGATACATGACCAATAAATGAATTGATCCTTATCGTATCCAGTGGCTGTAATACCTTAGAAAGTAATGTAAATGCTCCTGGCACCTTATTCGCAGTCACCTGCACTTCTTCCTCAATTTCACTTACAGAACGCTCTTGGAATTTCATTGGATATGTTAATCCAGTATCATTCCCAAAAATAAGCTCGACATCAACAACAGGTCGAATAGGTTGTTGATCATCGCTAAAAGTTAAGAAAAAGTGGCCTTCATTAATTGTTGTTACCTCTGCTTCGTCTGTAGTACTCGCTCTTAATTTATAAAAGGCTATATTGTTCTCAAGATTATAAACTTCCATCCAACTTCTAAATAAATTACCAACAGCTTTATACTCCTCATTCTTAATGCCTGCAGGTAGTATAGCTGGATGTCCATCAATTATCTCAATGGTTCTTTCTTCATTCTTTAAGTTTTCCACTTCAATTTTTCTAACCAAGGATCCAAAATCTTCGTTGGGCAATACAAAATAGGTCACGCAATACTTAATGGCATGATGATAATTAATTTCTTCAATTGTTAATTGATTCATTTCAATTTTCATGGTTCTCTTGATATTTTCATCAGAACCATGTATTGGAGCAAAAGCTTCATAAAAGCTATTATCCACTTTGATAAAACTTCTAAATCCATTGACATGGTTATATTGGTAAGCAGCATTAGCTGGAAAAAACTCAGTGATAGGATTATCCTTATCTTTGATACCAAAACTGCAGATGCCTTGCCCTCTATTAACATAGAATGCCCATATAGGAATACCTTTTTTGCCTGCTATACCAGGCAAAAAACTTGAAAAGGCCTTCTCTCTATCATAATTCTTTATATAATATTCAAAATCTTTAGACAAAAAATCTTTTTTCATATTTATGATGACCCCTTTATTATCTTAGTCATTACCGACAACATAAGTCCTTATGGAATGCGGTGCTGCAACTGCATTAAACTGTTCATCTGCCACTTTAAAGCAATAATTTAGAGCAGCCTCCGATTCATTTAATAGGATTAAAATGATATCTTCATTAGGATTTTTAAAAGCACATACCTTTAGCTTATTATCCTGTGAACAAGAGCCTATTCGTTTTGCTCCAGGCATTACATATTTACTGAACTGACCAATATAATAATAGGAACTATTATAGTGTAATTCATTAGCCTGGGTATCTGCAATAATTGGCGCGTCACATAAATTATTGACATGATTAGGTCCACCTGTTTCATCTAGAACGATGTTCCAATCTAAATATCCTTCGCACCAGTTATTGAAATCACCGATCATATTCCTTGCGTACCTTTCACCTGTATACCATTCACCTAGTTTCACCCCACCTTCTTGGCACCCTTCAGTAAATAGTAAATGTTTATCTGGAAAGAGTTGATGAACTTTACCGACGTTATCAAATTCCTCACTAACATACCAGTGGAACCCTGTTCCCCAAACATATTGTGCCGCTTCATCATCCTCTAAAATCCTTTTGGCTCTTTCCACCATGATGTCTCTATTATGATCCCAGATGAGTATCTTTGTATCCTGCAAGCCTTCTTTGTACATGGTTGGTCCCAAATGATCCTTTATAAAATCTCTTTCCTCTTCAGCTGAATAAATGCATGAATCCCATACCTGAACAGCAGCAGGTTCATTTTGTACTGTTATACCCCAAACATCTAAACCCTCGTCCTCATAGGCTTTAATAAATTTTGTATAATATCTAGCCCATATGTCTTTATAGCTATCTAGCAATTTACCTCCGTTATTCATCTCATGATTACTTTTCATCCATGCTGGCGGACTCCAAGGTGAGGCTAATAGCTTAATCCCATCTCCTCTTTGCTTCATAGCATCTTTTATTAAAGGAATTATGTGTGTTTTATCTCTCGATATACTAAAGCTCTTTAGTTCATGATCATTCTCTTCAACATAAGTATAGTTACCAAGTGAAAAGTCACAACTATGTATATGTACTCTCCCCAAGGAATAACCAATCCCTTTCTCCTGGTCAAAATATCTTTCTAGAACTTCTTGTCTCTTGTCTGTTGATATTTTACTCAGAGTAACCGCTGCCGCTTCTGTAAAAGCCCCTCCAAAACCTATCATCTCTTGATACTCTTGATCCATATGAATATCTATAGTAACGCTATCTCCATCTATCTTTTCATACTTAAAATCAATTTCTGTAAGTCTACTCCCGTTGTCTTTAGCTGTCTCGATGACTTTCTTTATTTGCATGGTAGCCTCCTAAAACTTATTCTATTGTAATGAATGGCTTCTAAACTCCTTTGGTGACATACCCACCTGAAGTTTAAACATTTTTACAAATTGCTTGGTATCTTTATACCCAACTTTCTCTGCTATTTCATATACTTTATAGGCTGTGTGTACTAATAAATCTTTAGCATTATTTACTCTTAACTTAATAAGATAATCTACAAATTTAACACCAGTACACTCTTTGAAAAGCTGAGAAAAATAAGAGTAATTTAAGGATACATAATTAGATACTATGGACATACTTAAATTTTTATCTGAATAATTTTCTTCAATGTACTTAATAGCTTTATCGATATTCTCATACTTATTCTGCTCGATCTTTAAGAAGGGATTTATTTTGTCAATCTCTTCTATTAGCTCATTTTTTTTCACTGGCTTTAATAAATAGGCTCTTACTCCGTGCTTAATGGCTTCTTTGGCATATTCAAACTCTTCATAACCACTAACAAAAATAACTTCGCACCTATAACTGCTCTTTGATAAAGCTTTTATTAATTCAATGCCTGTCATTTTTGGCATCTTGATATCACTAATAATCAAATCAATCTTATGCCTTTGAATGATCTCCAATACTTCCATACCATTTCTAGCTTCAAAGAGCTTAATATTGTCGGCATAGTTTTTGGATAATATGGTGATTATACCTCGTCGTATGAATTTCTCATCATCTGCCACTAATATATTCATTGCTTATTACCTACTTTCGGTACTTTAATTATTGCTTTAGTGAATTTATTTTGTACACTTTCATAGGTGATGCCATAGTCGATTCCATAGAACAATTTGATTCGATCACTAATATTTTTAATACCGATTCCCATTTCAGTTGTTTCATCATGATCAATATCAATACCTCTTAATGCTCTATTGATACTCTTTAATTGGTTTTTGTGCATACCAATACCATCATCTGTTATGGTTATGCAAATCGCATCACAACCTAAATCTTCAACTGCATCAATAATAATGTTACTATCTTCACACTTTGCTTCAATACCGTGAATAAAACTATTTTCTACAATAGGCTGGATAGACATTTTAGGTATTTCTACCTCAAGTAATTCCTCATTTACATGAATCATAAGATTAATTTCATAATCAAATCTTACATTTAGCAATGCTATATACTTTTGGATATACACTAATTCTTGACTTAATGTAACAGTTTTCTTTTCATTCCATTTCATACTATAACGCAGTAAATCACCAAAATTTGTGATTAAATCCGAAAGCTCGTAGTTTTCATCAATCTCAGCCATCATTTTAAAGGTTTCTAACGTATTATAGATAAAATGAGAATTAATTTGTGTCTGAAGAGCTTTCAACTCAGCATTTAGTGCTAGCTGCTGCTCATATAATGCTTCTTTATTCAATTGATCTATCTCCACTAACATTTCCTTTATTTTTAGGGATAGGTGACTAATTTCATCACTACCCTTAATTACCTTAAATTTTTCAGGCTGACTCTTATCCATATTTTCTACGGAATAAATAACTTTTCTAAGCCTCATAAACAGAACATATGTGATAATGTAAGTTACTGCGGTGAGTGTGAAAAACATGATAAGACCCGTTAAAACAATACCATTTCTATCTTTTTGTAAAACTGTACTGATGCCTTCTAAAGATAATCCTTTATAAATGATCATATCTAATTCAGGTATACTTATCTTCCCTATAATTATTTCATCACTGTAGTGATATACTCCACCATCTTCAGTACTCCTATTCACTAACCACTCTTCAAATTGAAGCATCTTTTCTTCATGAATAAAGTTTCCATTATCAGATTGATCAAGTATTTGATTATCTTTTATAACATAGTAAAAGCTATCTAAATTAAAGGGTGATTGATTCAATGATTCAAAAAAAATCTCTTTTAACATACCTACTTCTACAATAATATTGTAGTCGTGATGGATTTTCTTTATATTTTTAAAAAAAGAGACACTTTCATAGTTGTTGGCAACATTTTCATACATCTCTAAATACTCTTGCTTTTCAATCACGCGCCATATTTCATTATTCTTCTCAATGTCAGTCATTAATGTTTCATTCTTAATTCTATTTTCACTCATGATAGATGGCCAATATTCATGCATATTTGGATTATCATTAAATATTCTAACTGCAAAGAGCTGTGGATTGCTATTTAATAGGACTTCTAAGTTTTTTGCATAAACATCATCAATGAGAAATATTTCTTCATATTCGAAGGTTTTATCTGCTCCAACTCGGTCAAGTAGCCCATTATTTAAGGATATGGAAAAAGCAATCTTTTTCATTAATGCCATTTTAGCTTGGATATCATCTTCTATATACTTGACTTCTTTATTTAATTGTTCTTGCAGTCGATTCCTATTTTCTTCTTCATACCTTTTGACCAAGGAGTTACTCATAAATATGATTGGAATAACTAATATAAGAATGTAGGCAATAATAAGCTTTTTGGTCAATTTTAAAATCCTCTTATTACTGAGTTGATTTGTTTGCATATTCCTTATGGCTGATGAAATCTAGCCTACCACCTTCCCATATGATTGCTCAGCTAATAGCTTTTTAATTATACCATATTTATAAAATATCTCTCCTTATTTATTGATGAGCATAATGAAATAAGTGTATATTTCATTATGCTCATTGAGTAAGGTGACCTTAATTGATCCCTAATCGTTTTTTATTATCATCAAGTTTTTGTTGCTGATAGTCAAAAATCTCTTCCCAACTGTGTTCTTCTCTATAAGACATAAATTCAGTCCAAATCTGGTCAAACTCTTCCTCTGTTTCAGCCATAATCAGTTGAGGTAAAGTTTCTCCCCATTCTGAATTGATTTTACCCTCTTCAATTGCTAGCTTAGAACCAGGTTCTAAAGTTAAATCTGAGTATTGGCTCTTATTAACTGCTTTTCCTTTAGTCCAATTATAAAGCTGAGCAAAAGGCTCAACAGGCTCTGACTCCCATTGCTTAGACATAGGGTTATCCATTAACATCCAGTAAGTATAAGATGCTCCATATAAATTATCAAAAGTGTTACGATCAGTATCTAAAGTTTCTTTAACTTCTGGCTTCCATGTTGGTTTTCCATTAATATTTTCCCATGTTACCCCTTCAGGCCCCATAAATAAGTCCAATTGACCTTCTTCACTCATCATATAAGACATGAATTTTATAGCTCTTTCAGGATCTTTACAATTCTTTGATATTAAGGTTAATGTCCAACCTGCAATGCCATCACCATCAAGTAAAGGCTGATCTAGACGATCATTAGCAGGTCCATCCACTGCTATATAAACTGTATCAGGATCTTCTTGGAAACGTATATTATTTTGTGCAGTTAAATCTGATCTTTGATAAAGCATTGAGAAATATCTGCCTTGTGCTATTTTTTCTTCCATTTGTGGACGAGAATCAATAAATACATCAACTGCAATTAACCCTTCCTCATTGGCTTGTCTAAAGACCTTTAACCATTCTATATATTCTGGATCCTTTGTTCGATCAACCAAATTTCCATTCTCATCTTCTTGTTGTATTGCTAAAAAGTTTTGTAAATATTCTTCTAAGGAAGAACATCCTTCATCATTAAAATCATGAAATCCAATAGGTATCAATGGCTGTCCATTTACTTCTGGAAACATGGCTTTTACATCCCTTAATGCTTGTAAAAAACCTTCGGGAGTTCGCATATCAGGAGACCCAATGGCTTCATACATGTCTTTTCTAACAAGAAATGTTTGGTTAGAGGTTAATTCATATTTCTCGTAATCCTCTGGTGAATAGGAAGCATTAGGGTAGCCGTAAACATGTCCATCATCCTTTGTATACCAATTGATACGCCCTGAATTTGCTACTTGGAAGAAGTACGGATCATATTCTTCTGCTAACTCATCTAAAGCATACACAAGATCACCTTGGATCATGGCATCAACTTGTGATTCCCACCATCCTAAAGTAATTAAATCTGGAAGTGTATCACCAGCTATCATAGAATTAATCTTTTCTGCTTCATTACCAGCAGGAACGATATAATTGATAGAAACACCTGTTTTTTCTGTAATATATTCTGATGTTGCGTCTCCACCCCATTTAGTAGGAAACCAAGAAAAGTTAATGTACCAATCTAATGTGATTGGAGATGTATCATCTAAATAAGATGGTTGAATTTCTTCATTGGCGACCTTGGCTTCTTCAACCTTTTCTGCTATTTCTGATGGTTCGGATGGATCCTTCTTTTCAGATTGTGATTGTGTTTGTTCCGTTTTTTGCTCACTACATGCTGTAAGAAACACTCCCATTAATGCAACAATTAGTACCATTGCTAATACCTTTTTCATTTCTTTTCCTCCCTTAATTTATATATTAATTTAATTAATATCCCCTGTCCATAACTAATATCATCCACCTAACCTTTAACAGAACCTAACAGCATCCCTTTAACAAAGTACTTCTGTAAGAAAGGATATACAAGGACTATTGGTAACGTTGTCACTACCATTGTTGCCAATTTAATAGAACCTGATGTTGTTGTAGCTTTTTGAACACCATCTGGCATATTGGCCATGGCTTGATTAGAAGCACTTTCTGCTACAATTCTATACAAATATGTTTGTATAGGTTGTAAATCAACATTTTTAGTTATATAAATAACACCCATGAAGTAATCATTCCAATGCCATACACCACAAAACAATGCAATTGTTGCTAATACTGGTTTTGATAAAGGTAATATAATTCTTCTAAAAATATAGAAGTACCCTGCTCCGTCTATTGTTGCTGCTTCCTCTAAACTATCAGGTATCCCCCTAAAGAATGATTGAAATATAATTAAATCGTAAAAGCTAAACATGGTGGGTATAATGTAAACCCAAAACGAATCCAATAAGTTCATGTTTTTGAATAGTATAAATGTCGGTATCAAGCCACCACTAAAGAACATTGTGATTATTCCCATGGTCAACCAAATTTTCCGGCCAACTAAATCCCTTTTACTTAATGAATAGGCAATCATGGCTGTGAATAATACATGAGTTGTT
Source organism: Vallitalea okinawensis (assembly GCF_002964605.1). Taxonomy (NCBI): domain Bacteria; kingdom Bacillati; phylum Bacillota; class Clostridia; order Lachnospirales; family Vallitaleaceae; genus Vallitalea; species Vallitalea okinawensis. The sequence goes on along the minus strand of NZ_PQDH01000004.1, from coordinate 90,409 downwards.
GTGCCAATAACCGTTCGAGCTACAGTGACTATAAATGCTTTAAAGATATCGTTATTACTTAAAACGATCTTATAGTTATCCAGTGTGAATTCCCTTACCCACCAATAGATTCCTCCCATCATGGCATCGGAACCTTCATTAAACGAAAGAATGAGTACATACCACACAGGGTATAACATGATAAAGCAGATCAATAGCATAAAGATAATATTAACAATATCAAATATTTTTGAACCTGTTGATTGCCTACTGAACATTTCTTTAATCTCATACCTGGATTGCTTGCTAATTCCTAGCACTATGATCACAAGAAACCCAATCATTAAAATAGCTAACATAACCTCTAACATGCTTTACCCCTTTCTAAAATAAAGAGTTACCAGTTAATCTTCTTGTTACTTTATTCGCTGTAAACAATAGTGCAAATGCCACAACAGATTTAAATAAACCAATAGCAGTTGCATAAGAATATCTTGCTGCTCGTATACCAGTCCGATAGACATAAAGATCCAGGACTTCACTGGCATTACTGTTTAAAGGATTATTTAAAACAAATACTTGATCAAAATTACTGTTTAACACACCACTAACAGCTAAAATAAATAACATGGCTATGGTTGGAGCAATACTAGGTAGCGTTATGTACTTTATTTTTTGGAATCTATTAGCACCATCAATAACTGCTGCTTCATACATACTTACATCGATTGCTGCTATAGCTGCTAAGTAAATGATGGCATTCCACCCTATTTCCTTCCAGATATCCGATGCTATGGCAATCCCCCAGAAGTACTTTGGATCTCCCAAAAAGGCAATAGGTTTTTGAATGATACCTATTCCTAATAGTACTTCATTGACCAATCCTGCTTCTGATGTCCATGTGATCATAATTCCTCCTAATACCACCCATGATAAAAAATGAGGTAGATAGGATATTGTCTGAATATTTTTTTTAAACCTGGATAATTTCAATTCATTGAGCAAAACTGCAAAAGCTATTGGCAATGGAAATCCAATTAATAACTTTAAAAAACTCATACCCAATGTATTCTTCATGACAAGAAAAAAATCTTCGTCTTTAAAAAACTCTATAAAATGATAAAAACCTACCCAAGGTGCTTCAAACATGCTTTGATAAATTTTAAATTCTTTAAAAGCTATAATAATTCCGTACATTGGTAAATAATTAAAAATGATCATCCACAATACTCCAGGAAGAACCATTAACAACAGCGTTCTTTGTACTTTTATTTTTTTCAATATGTTAGTGTTTGTCACCTCATCCCCTCCTCTCCATTGTTCTGATAGTATCATTATATATTTTTATATTTTTTATAAATAGGTCACTTATTTCATAAAAGTGTGCTTTTTTTAGTTACATAGGATATATTTTTTATTTTAAATAAACTGATAAGAAGTAATAGATTAAATGATCATCCTATTTAAACATAATAAAAAAAACCTCTTAATAATCTAAACTAAGAGATTTTAACATGCAATGAAAAAAGCCCCTTAAAAGGGCTTTTAACTTTCTTGCATTAATTCAAATATAACACCATCTCTTATAATAAACGCTACACTTAAGCTTTCATTAACCGCAAATGGCTCTACTATAACTTCATACTGATCTAAATAAGGTTGCATATCATCAACCATAAAAGCAATATGTGGATTGTTTTGCATCACTTCTGGTAATGGTGTGTCTGGTTCATATCTTAAGTATTCAAACATGAAGTCATGTTCAGCTGGGTCTGTGATATGTACTTTTAAGCCATCAGCATAGTTTTCACCATCTTGAACTTCTTTAGTAGGTACACCAACATGCATAAACTTAACCATCAAGTCACTCCTCCTTATTCACTTATAGCTGTTTCTTTACTGGTTGAAGCATTAACTTTGGCTTCGTATTTAGTTCGAAGATAAACTGTTATCACCCCATAGGCCAGGCCGATAAAGCAGTATATAAGTTCTGTCACTGCTGCAGCGCCATAAGTTGCACCACTAACATAACTCATAAATCCAAAGAAAACGCCTGCTCCAACAAAGACAGCAGGAACATAATCGAACCATGGTACTTTTTCTAGGCTGATTACTGGGATAACTATGATGAATACCGCTAAAGGTACACCGAAGAAACCTAATCCAGTTAATAAACCACCTAATTCCATGATTAGAATTGAAGCTATTATACCACTTACATAACCCAGAAAAGTCTTTACACCTCCCTTTATATTGCACCCAGCTATAAAATACATAGCCCAGGCTTGGAAAGCGATCCATCCGAATCCGATATTTCCAGCAGGTGGTACTAAAGGACTAAGTAACTGATCCACAATCTGAATTGTGAATGCTAGAAAAGCAATAATAATAGGAATAACAATGAACTTACTAAATTTCAACCATATCATCTCCTAATTTTAGTTATCACTTTATGCTTTTAAATCTTTGTACATCTCAAAGCCTTGTTTTCCAGTTAAACCATCATGAACAACTGCTCTAACTGCTTTAATCATAGCAATAGGATCTTCTGCTTGAAATACGTTTCTCCCCATATCTACACCGTGAGCTCCCTGACAGATGGCTCTATAAGTCATTTCTAGTGCATCGTCCTCAGGAAGCTTTTTCCCTCCTGCTATAACAATAGGCACAGGACATGCTGCTGTTATTTTTTCAAACTCCTCACAATAATAGGTCTTAACAATGGATGCTCCTAGTTCAGCTAACATTCGAGTAGCTAATAAGAAGTATTTAGTAGTTCTTTCCATTTGTTTACCAACTGCTACAACTCCCAGCACTGGAATACCATAACGATTACCTGCATCAACTGTTCTTACAAGATTATCAATGGATTGGCATTCACCATCTGATCCAATAAAGGTCTGTATAGCCATACAACTGGCATTCATTCTGATAACATCTTCAATGTCAACTCCAATAACTTCATGGCTCATATCTTCTTTCAAAACTGAGCTACCTGCTGAGCAACGTAAGGCAATGGCTTTATTATGATCAGGCATGATACAACTTCTTAATGCCCCTCTTGTAGCCATTAAACAATCTGCCTGCTCTGCTAAAGGTGGAATGTTCAGATCTAAACGTTCTAATCCAGCTGTAGAACCCATAATATATCCATGATCAAAAGCCAGCATAACCGTATGACCCGATTTTGGATTGAAGATTTTAGATAAACGAGTTTTCATTCCCCAGTCCACATGCTCCATGCCCTTGATGTGAAAAAATTGTCTAGGTGGCTTAATGCCTATTCCGTAATCTTTTGCACTCTTTACGCCATCTTTATCAGCCATATTCTTCCCCCTTATCTGTGACTTGATTGAGATCATCAACGCTTAACGATTGAAATATGGTGTTCTACAAGGCGCATTCCAGTATTTTAATAACTCATCATCCATACGAGCAATAAACATTTGGAATCCAGCCGTTTCTTGAACAGTGAGTAATTCGTCAACAACACTGGCTACCACTTGAATCCCTCTCTCTTCTAAAAGTTTATAGCACTTTCTGAAGACAATCAGTTGTTCCATTAGAGTTGTTGAACCTGAACCATTAATAATGAGCATTAGCTTCTCTCCAGATTCAATACTGAGATCTTTAAGTAATGCCTCCAACATGATTTTGGCGGTTTCATCAGCAGTCGCTAATTTTTGGCGTCCACCTCCGCCTTCACCGTGTTGACCCATCCCTACTTCCATCTCATCTTCTCCAAGTGTAGAGATCATTGTACCAGTTGCTGGATGAGTAGCCCCCCTAGCTGCAACAGCGATTGTAGCCATGTTATCAGCAAAATTCTGAGCAATAGCGGCCACCTCTTCTAAGGTCTTTCCTTCCTTAGCAGCACCTGCAACGATTTTATATAATGGTACACATCCAACTAAACCACGACGGTCATCTGCTTGTTTACGTGGTGCATTTGAGATATCCTCTTGTGTAACCACTTTAATGACATTTAATCCTTCCTTTTCTACTGCCTTCATAGTCAAATTACCTGTCAACATATCACCTGCATGATTAAGAACAACAAATAAAACACCTTTACCTTGATCTGCAAGTTTTAAAGCCTCAATGCATGGAGTAGGTCCAGGAGCGGCAAAAATATCTCCTGGTACGGAGATATCCAACATTCCCTCTCCTACAAAACCACTTAAAGCAGGCTCATGACCTGTACCCCCAAGGGATACAATTGTTACTCGTTCAGCTTCCTTAAGCTTCTTGTTCATAACTAGGTTGCTCTCTGTCAAATCAATCAAATCTGGGTTAGATAACGCTAATCCTTCTAGCAATTCTCTCGTTAAGTCTTCAGGACTGTTCATGAACTTTTTCATCTTCATAAAAAAAATCCCCCTTTAAAATATGGCTATTGAATAGCACCTAAATACATACCTTTTATAAAGATAGCTGTGGATGTTGCACCTGGATCTTTATGACCAATGCTTCTTTCTCCTAAGTTTTTTGCACGCCCATACTTTGCTTGATAGTCTTTTGTTTTCTCAGTGCCTTTCATAGCTTCACTACTAGCAGCCTCTAATTTTTCAATTAAACCTCCATCCGAATCTCTTAAAGCATTAACAGCTGGGATGAGAGCATCCATCATGGTTTTATCCCCTTCTGTAGCTTTTGAAATTGTACCTAACTCCATCAGCCCTTGAGTAAACATGGACTCTAATGCTGTTTCATCAAACTCTTTTTTTCCATCAAGGCCCTTTGCAAATCCCATAAATAATGTACCCCACAAAGAGGCTGCTGAACCTCCCCCAATACTCATAAACTTCCATCCACAATCGTCTAGTAGTTCATCCATTGGTTTCATAGATGTCTCTAGCTCTTCCATAATTATATCTGCTATCTTACCAATGGTAATCCCATGATCTCCATCTCCGGCTATAGCATCTAACTCTGATAACATAGTCGTATTTACCTGAAGTTCTTTCGCTGCATACTTTAGAGCTTTTTTGAATTCTATATCTGTCATCCAATACTCCCTCCTATGTTTTGAATTAGCCATTTTTGAATATATTTTCCAATCATTAAATTCATTATAACATTTGTCATATCAAATGTAAATAACTTTTCAGAAAATTTAGTCTTTATAAATCGACAAAAAAAATGGAGTGAAATTCTTCACTCTTAACCATCTATAATATCTTTTACAGTGCGATCATCGGCTATCAGATGGGTGATAATTCCGGTCTTCAACGCACCGATCAAGGCATTTTTATTATTTGTAGGACATATTGCAATAACTTTCTGAACTTTACTCAATTGATCAAGTGATATCTGTATGGCATGGTCTTCTTCGCTTTCTACGAATCCTCCTTTGTTATCATAATAATAAGATAAGAATGTACCAACAACTTTTTGAACGTTAAGTTTATTACCAAATCTTAGTGCTGTTGCTAAATCCGGTATATCAGGATAAGGTCTAATAGCTATAATCACAGCATCGAGTTGTTCCCATTTTTTTTGTATGGTGAGCTGTTGTTCTGTTTGAATATAGATCTTCTTTTCTTGATTGGATGCTGGTAAAGCAGGTGCATAGGTAAAGATAGGTTCAAAATCAGTTTTCTCACTGAAAATTCTAATTAACTCATTAGGGTGATAACCTTTATTGGGTATGTGAGCTGTACCTATAAGCGGACAAACTTGCCCACCATTGTAGTTACCCATCTCACTGCCATCAATCTTATCAACCAAAGTTCCAATAGTATATCCCCAGCCCATTCCTAGCGTATGTATATGCTTTAATTCATCTTTAATATAATAAATGGAATGATTAAGTATCATTTGTTCTGTTAAGTATTCTGTTTTCGCTTCTGGAACAATAACCCCACCTTTAATACCATAATGCTCTTTTAATTTATTCATCAGGTAATCATCATTGGTGAGAGGTGATTTAATCTGAATCTGAACGATTCCTAACTCTCTTGCATTACTCAACATTTTGCTGACCATTGGTCTGGATACACCCATTCGTTTTGCTATTTCTGCTTGAGTCAAATTATCTTCATAATACATTTTAGCTACTTCAACAAGTTTCAATACTTCATCTCTATCGTAAATCATGAACTCACCTCAACTAACTCACTATATGAAAAAACTAGCTTATATAAAAGACAATTACAATTATTTTTTTACCTTTTATATCCATTATACACCAATTTGGGTTATCTGTCGCCTAAATCTACCGAGGTGTAATTCTTAACATTATAGAGATAATTACATTTTAACCAGTAATAAAGCCGAGATAGTTAATCTCGGCTTAAATCATCTTATTTAAAAATGCTTGTATACGTGGGTGTTTAGGGTTAATCAGCACATCTTCAACTGACCCACTTTCTATAATTTCACCCTCATCCATAAATATGATTCTATCAGATACTTCTTTAGCAAAAGCCATCTCATGGGTGACGATTATCATGGTGAGGTTCTCTTTGGTCAACTCCTTCATAACCCCCAGAACTTCACCTACTAACTCTGGATCTAAGGCAGATGTTGGCTCATCAAATAAAAGTATCTCTGGTTCCATGGCTAGTGCTCTAGCTATGGCAACTCTTTGCTTCTGCCCTCCAGATAATTGAGACGGATAGGCTTTTAGCTTATCTCCTAAACCTACTTTTTCAAGTAAAACCTCTGCTTTTTTTATTGCATCATCTCTGTTTAGCTTATTGACAATCATGGGGGCTTCAATGACATTGCCTAATACCGTCTTATGAGGGAATAGATTAAAGTTTTGAAATACCATCCCCACTCCCCTGACAGCTTCTTTATCAGCTTGAATATCTACATCATCAATGGTGATAATTCCTTGGTCTATTGGTTCAAGAGTTTGTATACACCGCAATAAAGTACTTTTCCCAGAACCACTAGGACCAATAACGGAGATTACTTCTCCTTTTTTCACATTGACGGACACATTATTTAATACAACTAACTCACCAAATTTTTTAGTAACACTTTGTATGTTTATATCTCTCATCTTATCACCCTATGCATATATTGCTAATTTCTTTTCTAGTTTCTTAAAGACCATGACAATAATCCAAGTTAATGCCAAATAGATCGCTGCAGCTATGATGAATGGTACTACTGAGAAGTCCCTAGTCACAAGTTCTTTCGAGGCTCTCAATATATCCCCAAGTCCAATGGCTGCAACTAAAGCTGTGTCTTTTATCAATGTAATGGCCTCATTGCTGGTAGCAGGTAAAACCCTTTTTGCTGCTTGGGGAAGTATAATCCTCTTCATGGTCTGATAATAATTCATCCCTAAAGCTTTGGCCGCTTCATATTGCCCTTTATCAATGGACTGAATACCACCTCTGAATATCTCAGTAAAATATGCTCCATAATTAAGCACAAAGGTTATAGCTGCTGCTTGAAATCGTGTTAAGTTAACCCCTAGAACTGGTAATCCAAAATAGATAAAGAACAGTTGGAGTAATAAAGGTGTTCCTCTGAAAACCCAAGTATATACTTCTAGCAATCCATTGAGCATTTTTGATTTGGATATCTTCATTAACGCACATAAAACGCCTAAGGGTATAGAGAAGATAAACGTGACAATATAAAGTTTAATGGTTATGCTGCTTCCTTCTAGAATATATAGCGTGTTGTTTAAAATGTTGTCCATCGGTTAATCCCCCTACTTGAGAGCTGCATCATCTCCAAACCATTTTTCAGCGATCTCAGTTGTTACACCCTCAGCTTTCATTTCTTCTAAAATTGTATCTACTTCTTGTAATAAGACTTGGTCTGTCTTTCTAAACCCAATCCCGTATTCTTCTGATCCAAAATTCTCAGAAGCTACTTTATATTCTCCAGGTTTCTTAGCTATATAATAACGACCTACTACCTCATCCACTACCACTGCATCAACACGACCCGCCTTTAGATCTAATAATGCTTCAGTATAATTACTATACTTAACAATTTCTTTAATGCTATCAGCTTCTTCGCTGGCAGTAAGGGCTTCTTCACCACTACTTCCCATTTGGACACCTACTAGTTTTCCATCAAGATCAGCTTTCTTATCAATCTCTGAGTCAGCTCCTACAATCATAATTTGCCTATTATTTAAGTAGGGGGTAGAGAAACCAATCTTCTCTTTTCTATCTTCTGTTATTGTAAGCCCGTTCCAAATAACATCAATGTTACCGTTATCTAATTCCATAACTTTAGCATCCCAATCAATAGGTTGTAATTTTAATTCCACTCCCAGACGGTTAGCTACTTCTTTTGCCATATCAATATCAAAACCTACGATTTCATTGTCTTCACCACGGAATCCCATTGGTGGAAAACTATCATCAAGTCCTAAGACAAAATAACCTTTATCCTTAATTTCCTGAAGAGAATTATCACCGGACACCTCTTCTTCTTTACTACAACCTACAAAACTCATTACCGCAATGATTAAAACTAATATAGCTATAAATGCTTTCTTCACTATTAATTCCTCCCTCAAACTCCTAATAAATCTTAAATTATTTATTTAGCTTTTTATAATAATTTTCTAAGTGCTTCTTATTATACTTTAGTATGATAAAGTTGTAAAGTGTTAAATTAAAAATTAAGGAATAACTTTTGAAGTTATCCCCATTCTATACTACATTCTTTTAATGACAAAGAGTTCTGTTATGCTTTGACTTTTATTGCTCAATGTTGTTTCTGTACCCATTGGTATATTTAGAACTTGGCCAGCACTAAAAGTTTGTTCAGAACCCACTTCTAATTCAACTGTAACCTCTCCTTTATTAATGATCATAAAAACTTCAGCATCTGTTGCATGTCTTGGAAATGCTTTTCCTACCTCCATCACTACGTGGTTAAGTAGCATATCCTCTGTCTTTAGAATATTTTCAAATAGGTCATCTTCTGTTTGAGTAAACTCAAATTTTTGAAACACCTTCTCACTCCTTTTATTGTATCTTTAAATTGGTTTGTCATATACAATAGTTATTTTACCATTAACTACGGTTTCTTGTATATGATTAGCTGTGATATAATGATACTACTTAATACAGGGGGTGTCTTTTTGAAGAAAACTAGAACAACTATTAAAAAAAGCATTTATAAATTAATATTATTTATTACTATTTTTCTTTTTCTTCTTAATGTCTTAACAACAGTTATTGTTAATATCATTACTAAGGATTATACGGAACTTATGGAGAATTCCATCCAATTGAGTCAAGTTACCGTTAATCTACAAAACAGTAATCATACCATCAATCGAATTATTTCAACAAACGATCCTGATTTGTGGGATGCATTAGACAATCAATTGCTGGATATTAATAGACAACTAGATCATATTCGAATAACCCTTGAATTCACTTCCACAGGACGCATCTATTTTAGAAATATACAAAACATGTACGATAATTATAAATTTCTTATCAATCAATATGCTTTGGTGCAGCACGAAAATAATCTCGTCGAGTACGGCATTGCTCAAGATATAAAAACGCAATTTAGTTACATAAACAATCACTGCCAACTCCTAACTCAAGAATATTTACAACATAGTAGTGAGACCTATGCACAGGCTTTAGCTACTTATAACAAATATCGAAGCATTACTTTTATCGCCCTAATATTATTTATCATTTTACTTATTGGGTTCAGTGTGCTTTTTATCAGAAGTATGAACCGTTCTTTAGAACGTCTCTGTTATAAAGCCGAAGAACTTTCTAAAAAGAATTGGACTATCGAAGATATTGAGGAAAATAGATACGAGGAATTACATACTTTAGCTCAGGCTTTTAATAACATGAAGCACGAGATTATTACCTATATTGATGATGTAAAAGATAAGGCCAAACTTCAGATCATATTAAAGGAAACTCAACTATCTGCTCTACAAATGCAGATAAATCCTCACTTTTTATTTAATACACTAAATATCATATCACGTATCGCACTATTCAATAATGTTCCTGAGATTATGGCATTAATTGACGCTATATCAAAAATCCTTCGCTATAGTCTCTCTCATGCTAAAGAGTTAGTTCCTCTATCGCAAGAGTTAGATGTATTGAATGCCTATATTCATATTCAAGAAACTCGTTTTAGTGATACCATTCAATTCCAGGTAAACATGAAAGAACACGATGATATTCCTGTACCTCCTATGATTTTGCAGCCTATCGTCGAAAATGCCATTGAGCATGGATTGAAAACTAAAAGTGAAAATGGACAAATTACTATCACCATCTATCAAGATGATCAACTTGTCATTCAAATAGCTGATAACGGCATTGGTATGCAAGCACTATCTACAGAGAAGAAACAAACTACCGGAATTGGACTTAATAATGTTAGGCAACGTCTCCAATTAACTTTTAACCAGGATAATCTTCTTAACATACAGAGCCATCAAGGTGAAGGTACCACTGTAACGATTAAAATTCCTTTAGAAGGAGGCGTATAAGATGCTAAAGTTATTAATAGCTGAAGATGAAAAACTCGAACGTGATGCCATACGCTTTTTAATTAACAAGTATTTTGGAAAAGACTTTACAGCTATTTATGAAGCTAAGAATGGCCAAGAAGCCCTTCAAATAGCCATGAAAGAAAAACCCGATTTAATCTTTATGGATATACAAATGCCTTTATTAGATGGGTTAGATGCTGCTGAGCAAATACGACTGCTTCTTCCCGACGTTGAATTTATCATCTTAACAGCTTATAGCTATTTTGATTATGCCCGTAAAGCTATAAAGATTCCAGTGAATGATTATTTACTGAAACCTATACCTGTCGATGCCTTTAAAATTAGTGTAGGTAAAGCTATTAAAGATATCAAAAATAAGTACGAAAATCAAAATCGTGTGAAAAGACTAAAGGAGCAAATGAATAACTTTAGACCTCTCATGCATAAAAATATCATCCATCAAATTATAAGAGGTACCATGAATGAATGGGATTATAATAATTACTTCGAACTCTATGACTTAGCTTTTAAAGAGTATTTTTGCCTAATTATTGAGATAAATGAAGATAACCATCAGATGGTTAATCTCTATCAACCGCTTTATAAAAAGCTTTCCTTTGGACATGTTGATGTTATTGGCGAATGTCATCTCATGAAAATGATCTATTTTATATTCAGTGAAAAAAATTTATATATAGACCACATAACCAAAGAAATAATATCACTCTTAGATGAACATGGCATTAGTCAGTATTATATGGGTATTAGTCAAACATATGATGAAAAAAATCCATTAAATATCTGCTACAATGAAGCTGACCAAAAAATCTCTGATATGATCAAACAAGCCCACAATCCCAGCCCCTCACTGCATTTAGAATTAAAGTTATATGATTCTATTATTAATGAAAACTTAGAACTAACCTATCAGTTGCTAAATGCTATATTGAATGCTAAAAAGAATATAGCTTTGACGGAAATGATCTTATATTCCGAACAACTTATCCACAATTTATCAAGAAAGATCACCTTTTATATTAATACATCAACAGATGAAGATTTTGTTCAACTCTGGCATCAAGGCCTTAAAAATATACAAGATATCTTACAGTTGCAGCAATATTTAAGTGAATATGTTCATCATTTAATTAACACGATTAAAGATTATCGTAATTCAAGTGATGAAAAAATAGTGCAGTCCGCCATCAAATACATGAATGCTCATTTTTGTGATCAAACAATTTCATTAAACACCGTTGCAGAAGTCATTAATATTAGTTCTTTTTATCTTAGCAAGCTTTTTAAAGAAGTTACAGGTAAGAACTTTAAACAACATCTTATCGAGATGAGAATGGATTTTGCCAAAGAATTGCTTATGAAAAGTCAAATGTCTGTCAAGGAAGTCTGCCAAGAGATCGGCTATACGGACCCTAATTACTTTAGTAGAGCTTTTAAAAAGTATACTGGTGCATCACCAACTAAATACATCACCTAAACCCAATATGTCTTTATGAATTAAAATCATAACAAGAAATGTAAGATAAAAACAAGTTTATCCATAGTCACAAAAACAGTGAATAAGATAAGATAATATTAGTTAAAGTGATTATTAGCTTCAACTAATAGGAGCATTGCTTCTGAAAACTAACTAAAAAGGGGATAGAGTTATGAAAAGAATTGTAGCATTATTACTTGCATTGAGTTTGTTCTTATCTTTGGTACTTGTGGGTTGTTCAAGTAATGAAACACAATCTACTGATGGCGACTCTCAGCCTAAGGCCACAGAAGAAAAGAAAGAAGAACCTAAGGCGAAAAAAGAAGAACCTAAAGAAGAAATCATTCTTCGATTAGCCGATGTTCACAATGAAGGTTATCCAACTATGGATGGTAATTACGAGTTCAAAAGACTTGTAGAAGAGAAAACTAATGGTCGTATTAAAGTAGAAATCTATGGTGGTGGTCAATTAGGTGATGAAAAAACAGTTATTGAACAAGTACAATTTGGTGCTATTGATTTAACGCGTACCAGTATATCACCATTAACAGAATTTAACGATATGTTTAATGTTTTGATGCTGCCATACTTATATCGTGATAAAGAACATATGTTTAACGTATTAGATGGTGAGATTGGTGATATGATGCTTGAAGACTTAGCTGATACTGGCTTTGTTGGTCTCGGCTGGTATGACTCAGGTTCAAGATGTTTTTATAATTCTAAAGGCGAAATTGAAAGTGTTGCTGATTTAGAAGGTTTAAAGATACGTGTTCAGAAAAGTTCATTAATGATGGGATTAGTTGAAGCTCTTGGTGCTTCACCAACTCCAATGGCCTTCTCGGAAGTTTATAGTGCTTTACAAACTGGTGTTATCGATGGTGCTGAAAACAACTGGCCAAGCTACCTAACAACAAGTCATTATGAAGTTGCACCATTCTACGTTGTTGATGAACATACCCGTGTACCTGAACTGGTTATGATCAGTAAAATTACTTATGATAAGTTATCTGATGAAGATAAAGCTATCTTACATGAAGCTGGTCAAGCGGCTGCCGAATTAGAAAGAGAAAAATGGGCTGAATTCGAGGTTGAATCAGAAAAGACCGTAGTTGAAGCAGGATGTACAATTACTCGTTTAGAAGCAGCAAGTAAGGCTGAATTCCAAGAAGCTGTTAAACCTCTCTATGATGAATTTGCAGGTGATTATACGCAAGTTATCGAAGATATTCTTAATACAAAATAATTAGTCACAACCTCAAACTTACTTACTCAACGATTGGTGACAAAATACCGCCTAGAAAAGTAAGCAACAAGACACTTTTCTAGGCTTCATTAAACTATACATCTTTTATGAAAGGAGGACAATATGGTAAAAAAAATAGTTCATATTATTGAGGCAATATTCGAAAATATCGCAATGTTCTTTCTTGCAATAATGACCATTATTATTTCTTACCAAGTCTTCTGTCGTTACTTTTTAAATTATACACCTAGTTGGTCTGAAGAAGTCTCTTTACTCTTAATGGTATGGATGGGCTTTCTTGGTATCGCTTTAGGCGTCATCAAAGGTGTCCATATTGGTATTGAATTTTTCGCTTCTATCTTGCCTCATCAAATTCAGAAGGTACTCTTTATAGTAGATGATCTATTAGTGGCATTATTTGGAGCTAGCTTACTCATTTACGGTTATGAATTAGTTGAAAAAACAATGAGTTCAAAATTACCAGCTACAGGTTGGCCAGCAGCTACACTATATGCACTAGTCCCTTTCTGTGGCCTTCTCATTATCTGCTTTATTATCTATAAATTAATCCACGGGACTAAAGAATGAAAGAGGTGACTTATGGATACCAATACAATAGCAATGCTTATTCTTCTAGGTAGTTTCTTTTTAATGCTTATTATGCGGGTACCTATTGCCTTTGCTCTAGGTTTATCGACCCTTTTCACCACCTGGTATTTGGATATTCCTTTGCTGATTGTTGCCCAACAAATGGTAAAAGGAATCAACTCATTTTCACTTATGGCAATTCCTTTCTTCATATTAGCTGGTGAAATCATGAGCGAAGGTGGTATATCAAAACGACTTATCGACTTTTCCAATGTTTTGATTGGACGAGTGCGAGGTGGTTTAGCTATGGTTAATATATTAGCCAGTATGTTCTTTGGAGGTATATCTGGCTCATCAGTAGCTGATACATCTTCCATAGGCTCTATTATGATTCCGATGATGGAAAAAGAAGGTTATGATAAGGATTATTCCATCAACGTTACTATCACATCTTCTACTCAAGGTGTGATCATTCCACCAAGCCACAATATGATCATCTATTCTATGGCAGCAGGAGGAATTTCAGTTGGAAAACTGTTTTTAGGTGGTATGATACCTGGAATTTTACTAGGTGTATCTTTAATGATCCTTTCATATGCCATTGCTGTAAAACGTCATTATCCAAAAGGTGAAAAAATAAGTTTTAGTGATGCAAAGAAGATAATTAGTGAAAGTCTTCTCGGTTTATTTACGGCAATTATCATCGTTGGTGGTGTTTTATCAGGTATATTTACTGCCACTGAGTCTGCTGCTATCGCGGCTGTTTATGCTTTTATTATTACTTTTTTCGTATACAAAGACATACCTTTCAAACATATGTATGTTATTCTAAGAAATTCCATTAAGACACTAGCTATTATCATGGCAATCATTGCAACTTCAAGTGCCTTTGGTTGGATGATGGCATACCTGAAGATACCAACCTTAATTACCCAAACACTGATTGGTATATCTAGTAGCAAGCTAGTCATCTTATTGATTGTTAATGTTGTATTATTATTACTAGGTATGATTATGGATATGGCACCTCTTATTATGATAGCAACACCTATACTTCTACCTGTAGTAACGGCTGTAGGTATGGACCCTATCCAATTTGGTATTGTAATGATGCTTAATCTAGGTATAGGTCTGATTACTCCTCCAGTAGGTTCCACCCTCTTTGTCGGTTGTTCCATTGGCGGTGCTAAAATCGAGCAAATTGCAAAATCCCTCCTTCCATTTTACCTCTTGCTATTCGCCTATTTAATGCTGATTACTTTTATTCCACAGATAACCCTTGCCATTCCAAACTTCTTTATGTAAAAAAAGGGGCGTCATGCCCCTTTAGAATTTACTTGATAAAATTTTGTGTATAATAGGGTTGATCATCATTAGCAAACCAAACACCAACACCTAATCCAGTGTAGTCTGAACTGAGTATGCTCTTTCGGTGTCCTGATGAATTCATCCACCCATTGATTACATATATAGCATTTTTTTGCCCCATAGCTATGTTTTCACCATAATAAGAATAGTTTATCCCCGCCTGTTTTGCTCTATCCCATGGTGCTTGTCCTTGTAAATTCGTGTGACTAAAGTAGCTATTATCACTCATATCTTTACTATGTTCACGAGCTATTACAGTTACATCATCTTCCCACGTATAGGGTTGTAACCCTTTATTAACACGTTCTACATTAGTTAAATCAAATATCTCTTTTTCATAGCTTATTCTTAATTCTTCGCTACCATTTCCATAATAGTGACTACTCGTAACACTGGAGTCCATTATAAGAACGGATGTAACCTTATTACCATCTAGTTGATCTACTAAGAATGTATAATTAATATTATTACTCGTTGCTTGTAGCTGTGAACCATAATATTCAGCTCCAAGGTTTTGCTTCACTGTCTGAGCAGATGCACCATATTCTACACCATCAGCTAATTTCCAATAGGAAGCGTTTGTGTAAAGTGCAATAACTTTATTATCCTTAACCCCTACTTGCAGATAATGACTATAGTCATTATTATAGATATACCACTTAAAACCATAATCACTTGCATCTGTTCGATGAGGTTGTCCTAAATTATCCACCAATTGGGTTACATCATCACCTATATGAATGCCTCTCAAGGCTTCTTTACTTACTGCTACTGGTTCCTTTTCATCTTCTTTATTCTCTGTTGGTACAGTGTCTTCTTCACCTTCAGTTGAAGTTGGTTGCTCTTTATCTTCTGTTGGAGCTGGCTGCCAATCACATTCTATATCTGTTCCTTTCTGGTCTTCTGATGGTTTTGATACCTCACTCCCATCTTGAGTAACATAAATTGCCCAGTTGTTTGAATCCCAATCAACATTACAATTAAAGGATTCCATTACTATACGTAATGGTACATGAACACGATCATTAATAATACTATTTTCAGTATCACTATCAATTTTGTGACCATTTCTAGAAATATAATTTTTCCCAACTGGAATAGCAATTGTTATGTTATCTTTAACTGCATAAGCTACTCTAGCATCACCATCCCATGTAACTTCTGAACCAAAAGCTTCGGAAAAAGCTCTAAAAGGAATTTGAGTTCTTCCGTTATTATCGATAAAGGGAAAACCTAAATCTTCACTGAAACAGACTTTCTTCCCATCTGAATATAACTTTAGCTCTTTAGCTTCTGATTGAATAGGTTCACCTATTAATCCCAAAGCCATCACGCTTACTACTAAAAACGATACTACTTTCTTATACATCATCTATTGCCCCTTTCTGTAGTCTGTGGTGAATAATGTTTACTCCTCGTAATATAGAGATGGGGGGGAATTAAATATATTACATAGTTATTAACTATAACAGAGTAAACATTATTCACTACAAACTGCTTTATATCTTAATTATACATGCCATCAATATATAATTCAATTAAATATATTACCATATTATTAAACATGAGTTTCATTTAGTTAACATTTTTGTAATATATCAAAATAAAAAACCTACTCAATTTGAGTAAGTTCTTTCAGACTTCTTATTTATCAAAAATATAATCCATAATAAATTGAACATGCAACGCAGCACCATCTATCAAAATATCTTCATCAACGTCAAAATTGTTTGTATGAAGAAGCGGTTTCTTATTCTCATCAGCTATTCCTATAAAGGTCATAGCTCCTCTTCGACTGTCCATAAGGATTGAGAAATCTTCACTAATTGTTACCGGTTCAATCGCTATACTTTTGCACCCTATTTTTTCAACTGACGTTTTTAACACCTGTATTACATCCTTATCATTGATAACTGGAGGTAATCCCTCTATATAATTAAGTTGCCCTATACCACCATATCCCTCAGCAATATGTTTTATCTTTCTATCCATTAACTCTTTAAGTTTATGCTTTAGATTAGGATTAAAATAACGTATCGTCCCTTCTATAATGACTTCCTCTGCTATAATATTAATGCCTGTTCCTCCATTTATTTTACCTACTGTGATGACTGCTGGATCAAGAGGACTGAGTTCACGACTAATAATAGATTGCAAATTCGTCACGATATGGGATGCTATTAGGATGGCATCTACGCCTTTTTGTGGCATTGCTCCATGAGCACTTAACCCTTTAATAGTAATCTTGAAAGCATCCACAGCCGCCATCAAAGGACCTTCTTTAATAGCTATCTCACCTTTATTCAGTTCACTCCACACATGAATCCCATGAATACACGACACATTATGATAAGCTTCATCTTTGATGAGTTCCTTGGCACCAGCCATTTTTTCTTCTGCTGGCTGAAATACTAATTTCACTTCACCTTTAAGGGACTCTTCATGTTCTTTTAATACTTTTGCTGCCCCTAAAAGCATGGCAAGATGACAATCATGTCCACAGGCATGCATAATCCCCTTATGACAAGACGCATAACTGACCTCATTAACTTCTGTAATAGGCAATGCATCCATATCAGCTCTTAAAGCAATGGCATCTTCACTCTTTCCCTCACCTAAAGTTGCAATGATACCTGTATCTGCTACCTTCTTATATTGAATACCTAATCCATTGAGTTCTTCTTCTATATAAGACTGTGTCTTATATTCTTCATGACTTAATTCTGGATATCGATGAAAATATCGGCGATGCTTAATCAAATAATTTCTTTGCTTTTCCATCTCGCGGCGAATATCCACGCTTTTCCCTCCTAACAATGGATCCTTTCCTTCCATGTAGCTTGAAAATTATTATGTATAAAGTAAAAGCAGCATGGTAGAATATTTTACCTTAGCTGCTTGGCTCTCTATAGTCCTTACTTCACTTCCTTGCAGGTACTACCTTCTACAATGGAGTGATCAAGTATAATATCTTTTTTTGTATTTTTCCCATTGATTAATGCAATAAGGGTTTTCATGGATTGTCTCCCGATTTCTTCTGCTGGTTGATTCACTGTTGTGAGTCTTGGACGTACCGCAGCAGCTAAATCAATGTTATCAAAACCTATAATTGATATATCATCAGGAACCTGATATCCTCTGTCTATAGCGCAATTCATAGCTCCAATAGCCATGGAATCACTAACAGCAAAAATCGCCGTTGGTTTTACCTGACTATTATCTAATATATCATCCATGGCTTGGTAACCGTCCTCAATTTTAAACTTTCCTTCTCGCATGTATAATGGATTTTGCTTAATACCATGACCCTTCAATGCATCAATAAAACCTCTATATCTTTGTTGCCCAGCTGTAATATCTTGCATATCACCAGCTATGATTCCTATACGTTCATGCCCTTTTTGGATTAAATAATTAGTTGCATCATAGGCTGCATGATAGTCATCAATATTAACTGATGGTACCTTGAGTCCATCAATTTTAACACTAGCTAATACAACTGGAATTTTATAAGCCTTAAGCATTTCCTTAGTACGTTCATCAACCTTTTCATGCATGAGGATAATGCCATCAGCCCACATTTCTTTCAGTACATTCAAATAGCGAACCTCTTTATCAAGATTCTCTTTAATGTTACAGACGACAATATTGTAATTCCGCTCACTTGCATATTCTTCAATGCTACTGATCATTCTTGAATAGTAATGATTGGTTAAGTCAGGAACAATAATACCAATAAGATTGGTTCTTTGAGAAGCTAAACTTCTAGCTACTTGATTAGGTCGATATTCTAACTCTTCAACGGCTTTTGTTACTTTATCCTTCAGCTCATCACTAACATGTTTATAACCGTTAAGGACTCGTGACACAGTTGATATGGATACGCCTGCTTTCTTCGCAACATCTTGTATTTTAACAGCTATCCCTGCCACCTCCTCTTTCAACAACATCATTTAAACTCAATCATACCATGGGGTTCTTTTATTGTCAATTCACCTAAGTTGACAGGATTTTTTAGGGATTTTCTCCCTTTTTTTAAACAGAAAAACAAGACATCCTGTTATACCAAAGATGATAGCAGCTAATATAAAAGGCAGATTATAGCTTAGCTCAAAAGCAAAGCCTGAAAGCAACCCGCCTAGTATCATCCCTAAAGCATTAAAAGAATTCATGATTCCAAAAATAACACCTTGATCATTACGGGTACTTACTGATATAATCATCTGATTTAATGGTTTATACATAGCTAAGAAAGTTAAGTATATGGTTAGTGTTGGTATAATAATCCGAATGTCTTTAAACCCAACAAAACAAAACAGAGATAAACTTAGTATCAGTGACTCTACAAATAGAATCTTCGTAGGACTGAATTTCTTTAAAAACATAGGTAATAAAACCATGTTGGCTATTAAATTGAGAAATCCTGAAAATGTCATGAAATACCCAACAAAAGATGATGGCATATTCCAGATTGTCACTAAATAATAAGGTATGGTATTGGTATAAAGTGTATAGCCAAAGGTTAATAAAAAGGTATATATAAAAACTTTCCCCATGGGTTGCACAATATATAGCGAAACTTTGTCTATAATAATTCTGAAGGATACTGCAGCTGCACTTGTATGCTCATTATCTTTTAATTGTTGTATACAGAACAAAACAAGTATAGGCAATAATAGTAATAAACCAACTTGAGCAAAGAAGGTATACTGATACTTTTGTTCACCAATTAGCCCTCCCAATAAATAACCTAACATGGATCCAATACCTGTAAGAGCTGCTGAATAAGCTAAATTCTTCTTTTTATCTTCTTCTGAGGAAACAGCAGCTAGGTATACTAAACTTACAGATACTGTAGCCATAGAAAACGCGCCTGTAAAAGCTCTAAAAAAAATAGTTAATCCTAAATGAGTTGATAAACCAAATCCTAATTGACCTAAGGCACTACCGAAAGGGCCTATAAATAACACTTTTTTATGCCCGATTTTATCAGCTAATTGTCCCCATAAAGGAGCCGTAACAAAAGATAATAAAGACATGGTTGCAAATAGAATGCCAAAAGCATAATCAGGATAACTTAACTCTTTTATAAGGGCTGGTGTCACAGGATGAGCTAAATTAAAGATCATCATGGATATAAATTGATAAAACAGAATTCTTTTAATACTTCCTTTATATGTCATGGTATACTCCTCCTGATGTCAACCAACCAATACCAATTTGTTAGCCACTAATTCTTATCGTCTATATATTGTACTTAATTATTGACTTTGCATCAACTTTCTTTTATCAATACAAATCATTTTTCTTATATTAAGCTTCTGCATTAATCTTAACACATATTGCTTGATAATCCCATTAACGACCAATCTTATTCTGGCTTAATAATGCATTAATATCGCTTAACCTAAAAGGTTGACGAATGTAGAGGCCTTCACCATATTCAAAGCCGCCTAACATCCCCATTTGTTTTGCACTTAACTCAACAAATTGCGCAATTCCTTGGGATTGGTGACAACCAACTACTTCTAACTTTTTCTCATAAACATCTGAAATATCGATAATCATATCAGGTCTTTGTGAATTGGTACGAGGATCCAGTGAAAAGTAGAGTACTTGCTTAGGATGCCATGTTTTATCATCTGATGAATGTTTCTTGAGCCCCGCTACAAACACTGCTCGATCAACTGTCTTTGATACTGCTACGTGATCGGGATGATAATCGTCTGGATGAATTGTCAATACAACTTGAGGACTTGCTTCTCTCAACAATGGAACAAGTTCCTCTACTGCTTCAATCCCATATTCAACCCCAGCATCTGGATGATCTAAATGCTTAAAATAATCTAATTCTAATAGTTCTGCAGCATTTTTCAACTCTCTAACTCGATCTTCCTTTGTTGCAAAGCCTCCTGCTTCCCCTTTAGTAAAGCAGATCAAACCTGTTTTTTTCCCTTCCTTTTTAGCTTTTAAAAGTAAGCCTGTCACCACTGACTCATCGTCTGGATGAGCACCAACAACTAAAAAATCGATCATAATTCCACTCCTCTTCTAGCCTTTAATCCCTTGAGATGCAATTCCTTCAACAATTTGATTTTGGAAGATAATAAAGATAATAATCATTGGTAATACCGCTATAACACCACCAGCCATAACTTGCTCGTAATAAGTGGTATGCTCTCCGATTAAGAAAGCAAGACCTGCTGACAATGTCATTTTATCAATTGATCTATTAACGATAATTGGCCACATTAACGATTTCCAAGTTGCTAAAGCTGTTAAGATAGACAATGAAACAAGGCTTGGTTTAGCTAATGGTAAGATAATTTTAGCAAAGATAGAGAAGTAACTACAACCATCTATTTTCGCTGCTTCATCCAAATCTTTTGGTATCGACATAAAAAACTGTCTCAACAAAAATACACCAAAAACACTGAACAAACTTGGTAACATTAATGCAAATAATGTATTGGTCAGACCAAGCCCAACCATAATATTATAATGTGGAATCAAAAAGATCTGTCCAGGTATCATTAATAATGCTAGAATACCAACAAAAATAACATTCTTTCCTGGGAAATCTAATCTTGCAAATGCAAATGCTGCCATTGAGCTTATAAATAATTGACCTACGATTACAGCTATAACTACTGTGAAAGTATTAATGTATAGTCGCCCAAATGGGAATTTTTCTAATACAATTTGATAATTCTCCCACCTTAGTGTATCTGGGAAGATAATTGGTGGAATCATAATAGCCTCTTCATAAGTTTTAATGGACGTTAAGAACATCCATATAAAAGGTCCTACTGTCGCAATTACAGCTAAAATTAATATAATATAAATCCATGTATTACCTTTTTTATTCAAAGTCTCCACCTTCTTTCTAACTATAATGAACCCATTTTTTCTGTAATTTCATTTGAATCAATGTAATCACTAATATAATGACAAATAACATCATCGAAACAGCTGATGCATAGCCTTTTTCAAATGTTATAAATGCACGATCATAGAAATAGTAAACCAATGACATGGCATATTTCATACTTAATGCCGTAGGTTGAATCATTAAGAAAATAAAGTCAAAGATTTGGAATACATTGATTATGGACATTACAGTCACAAAGAAGAGTGTTGGTGTTAATAAGGGAATGGTTACCCTAAAAAGTGTTTGGAACTTATTTGCACCATCAATTTGCGCTGCCTCATAGTAAACTTTTGAAATGCCTTGTAGCCCAGCCAATATAATAATCATCTGTGTACTAATCATGGTCCATACGAGAACAATCGTAATAGCATAGATAACTATATCAGGATCGGATAACCAAGCTATGGAGTCTAAACCTATTTTTCCAAGTATAAAATTGATGATACCAAATTCGTAATTATAAAGCCATCTCCACAATAACCCAATTGCCGCAGGCATGGTTACTGCTGGGAGGAATAATGCTGTTCTAAAAAAAGTACGTCCTTTAATCTGTGAATTAATTAAAATAGCTGCTCCAGTTGATAGGATAACAATGGATGGTACGCCGATAACAACGTAAGTTAATGTGTTCTTTAATGCTTGATAGAATTTTTCGTCTTGAAATAAACGAATATAATTATCTAACCCTATAAATTCAGGTGCCCCAAATGACCCAAGTTTTGTAAAGCTATAATAGAAGTTTTGAAAAAAGGCAAAGTAATAAAAAACGAATAAGCCAATCATTAATGGGGCGATAAATATATAAGCCCATTTAATCTCATTCTTACGTATTGGCGATAATTTTTTACGTGCCATTTTCACCCCTCCTTCTCCCTGTATTATTAAACTTAAGTGCTTCTTCTTAAGTTTTATATTCTTGATAATATGGAATCATAAGTATTCTATGCTTCAGAAAACTTATGATTCCTTTTTCAACTTAACTCTTTATAAACTCAGTTTTTCTTTGGTTTTATTATTCCTCGTCAATAATCTTTTGCATTTCTTCGTAAATCTTTGCACAACCCTCTTCTGCTGTGATTTCACCTGCAAATATTTGAGCTGCGTAATCGTTAACTGGTCCTAACCACTTAGTTAATGTTGGACCTGCTGGGAATGGTACCGCAGTTTCAGCTGCATCAAAGAAAATGCCCGTTTCGATGTTTTGGAAGTTATTTAAATAATATTGTTGTGATTCTTTATGTGCTGGAATATCAATACCTGCTTCACCTTGAATTTTGTTACCCACTGGACCTGTTATGAACTTTACAAGTTCCCAAGCTGCATCAGGGTGATCTGTATTACCATAGATTGAATAACCTAAACCGCCCAATACAGATGCATTAGATTGACTTTGTTTAGGCATTGTAATAAGTCCAACATTGCCTTCTTGTCCCATTGTAGATTCTTCTAAAACAGTAGCTTTCCATGAACCTAAGAAAACAATAGCACCTTTACCTGATAAGAATAAATCTGTACCTTTTGTTTCAGAAAGAACAACATAAGGAGCTAATAATTCTTGATCTAATAAATCTACAACATTTTGATAAGCTTCTACAGTTTCTGGTTGGTTATAACCTGATTGTGAAAAATCTTCACTAATGATATAGCCACCTGTTTGATGTGCGAAGTTGAAGTGAGATGGTTGAGCATCAAGTTCCATTAAAATTGGGTACTCACTACCATTAGCTGTTGCAATTGCTGCTTTTAATTCTTCAGCTATAGCAACCATATCATCCCAAGTCCATCCATCTTGTGGATATTCAACGCCATATTGATCAAAGATTGCTTTATTGTAAGCCACAGCTACTGAATCTACACCTTTAGGCATCGCCCATTGCTGTCCTTCATAGTTATAAGTGTTAACAATTGCATCAACATAGTCGCCAGTGTTGACATTATCTCTTGCAATGTACTCATCCATAGGAAGTAACACGCCACCGTCAACATATTTAGGTAAGTATACATTCATCCAGAATACGTCTGGTGCTTCTCCTGCACCTGCTGCAGCGTCTAATTTTGTCCAATAGCTTGACCATGGTGTTAATTCAATTGTTGCATGAATGCTTTCATTCTCAGCATTAAATGCATCTACGATTTCTTGAAGCGCATCCTTTTGGTTTTCATCCCAAATACCAAGTGTAATTTCTTCTACTTCCTTCTTCTCTTTTTTTTCTGAGCTACTGCTTGAGCTATTTGTGTTATCTCCTGCAGTTGAAGGTTTTTCCTCATCCTTAGCACACCCAGCAAATAATGCCATTGCAAGAATGATTACCATTGTTAAAGAAAGAATTTTTTTCATCATTACTACCTCCACCTTTTTTAATATTGAAGAAAATATTCTCCATAACACTGTTCCCTAGAGAACATTTATATAAAGGATACTATTTACGTTGTACTATCGATAAACCCCTATAGACTTAGGATATACGTTCAGTGTATCACAATATACCCAGAACATATACACCAATAAATAGTTCCTTTAATACGTTTTGCTATTATGATGCCATGATAGACTTATATTTTTTCATATAATCCATAGCAACCTCTAACGTAATACCAGCCTTATAACAACCTAATGCAGTCGTAGAATAGCCACCTAGAATATTCCCCATTTGCATAGACTTAATAATATCCCAATCATTATATAAACCATAAATGATACCAGCTAAAAAGTTATCACCAGCACCTGTTGTATCTATGGCATTAAACTTAACAGGCATGGGAACATGTACAACTTGATTGTTATAATAGGTTAAACAACCTTCTCCACCCACACTTATAACAGGATGCTTCACATACTCAGCGAGAACTTTAATCGCATCTTGTAGGTTGTTGGTTTCAGTCATTTTCAGCGCCTCTTTATCATTAGGAGTAAATACCTCTACATATTTTAGTGTTTCTTTAAACATACTGATATGCAGATCATCTTCCCACCCTGTATCAAAAATAATCTTTGTCCCCTCATTTTTTAGTCGTATCATCACTTCGTCAAACCCATGAGGTGCAAAGACAACTTTTGATCCTGTAAGAAAGTCATAAACTTTCTGATCATCAAGTGAATTCTCCCTTACCCCTTCATTAAAGCAAATAAAGCTACGATCTGTAGGAAATGATAGGACACTGGTAACAACAACAGGATGCCCTTCTTTTCCTTCATAAAAATTTACATAGTCTTTAAAATCCATTTGTCCTAGAAGTTCTTTAGCAATTCGACTTGCTAAATCATCTCCTAAAAAAGTCCCTAGACGTCCAGGTATACCTAATCGGTTAAGAACAATTGGATATACCATAGGTCCGCCACCTAACTGAACATCGAAATTCTTAGCAAAAACCTCTTCACCTAAGTCGGGTAAACGACCGAACTCATCAAATATTATATCAACGTTCATCTGTCCAAATACTGAAATATGTGCCATTAATTCCACTCTCCAACGTAATCCTTGTATTGTTCTAAATATCCATCCACTAGCTCAGTCGCTAAAGAATAAGAGTTAATTAGCGGATGAACTGTTAATGCCTTAATTGCCATATCCCTATCTTTGTTTAAAATGGCTTCGATAGTTTTTCTTTCATAATATTTGATGGTCTTAATGAGGTTCATTTGCATATCCTTAATTTCACCAACAGCTATAGGTGTCACTTTTTTCTTATCAATAACACATGAAATTTCAACCACATCATCGTCTGCTAGACCTTCTATAGCACCTTCATTAGGTATAGATAATACCATAAGGGTTCTTTCTCCAGTTGAGTAAGCTCTGACAAAGTTAAGTGCTACACCTGCATAACCACCTTCATCTGGCGTCTCAATAACTTCTTGAACAGAAGGTACATTCAATTGTTTAGGTCTTAATTGACCTGATTCAATAGAGAAATAACTGTTTTCACGTATTAAATAATGGGTCATAAAGATTTTAAATGCTTCTTCAAAATCTTCATCAATATTGATCTCTTTTAAAGCTTTAGTCATTTGATTATTGATTTCTAAGATAGTCTCACCACGAGTTTTACCGGATTTGTTGATAGAATCGATGGCTTGCTCTCTATAATAATAGAAATATAAATACTCATTTAATAACAAATCTCCTGACATTCTTGTCAACTCTGGTTGAAAAAGTCTCATTTCTGTATCTGTATAAAGTTTAGGATGATTAAGAATCTCACCCATCACGTCTTTTCCTTTTACTTTAGCGTCTTTAAACCAAGATAAATGATTCAAACCAAAGCAAGTGATATCAAAATCTTCAGGTTCTACATCCAATATTTCACGTAATTGTTTGATGAATTCACTTGGAGCATCGCATATTCCATATACGTTATCAAATCCTTGACTTCTTAATGCTTGCGTAACAATTCCTGAAGGATTTGTAAAGTTAAAAACTAATGCCTCTGGTTTCGCAACTTCTCTAATTAAATGACAATAATCAATAAGAGCAGGAACAGATCTTAGGGCCATTGCAAAACCACCTGCACCAGTTGTTTCTTGACCTAATAAACCATTATTTAATGCTATACGCTCATCACTTACTCGACCTTCATCGCCACCAACCCTTAGAGTTGTAATGACAAAATCTGCATCTGTTAAAGCTTCTTTAGCATCACTTGTTATAGAAAACTTAATATCTGGATTAATTCTTTTAGCCAAATTCATGGCTATCTTACCATATATAAAGAGTTTTTCTTTATCGTTATCCATAAATACAATTTCATTTATTCCTACCATGTCTGCATTACTGACAATGGATTTAGCTAAAAATGGTGATCTAACGCCTCCACCACCAAGCACTGTTAGTTTCATAAGCTTCCTCCTCGCTTTCTAATACCTCTATTAGAACTAAAATAAACCTATATCTATACTAAAAACGCTTTCATATAACTCATTATTGAGTAAAACATTAGGTCTTCAGATAGAGCTTTCACTCTACCTGAAGTTTGAGTCAAGAATTTGGAAGGATTGAAAACGTTTTTAAGAAAAGTTGAACAATATGAAAGCGTTTTCAAGCAATTTAAAAAAATATAGAGCTTGAAAGCGTTTTCAATTATCTATGAACTTATTATACATGCATTTTTAAAATTAGTCAACAACAATTCCATTAACTTAGAAATTTCATATAACTATTAGACAAATAACAGAATAATTTTGTGCACTTTTATCACATTCCCTCTATCATCTTACCAACTACTATACACTGGAGTATGACTGACCCATTTACTCGAGCAAAACTCGAACTTTCCTATTCCAGTACAAAAGTGGCTAACGCCACGGTAAAACTGAAATAGAAAAGTACGGTACCTTGCGAGCAAAACTCGGACTTTCCTATTCCACAAGAAAAGTGACTAACGTCACGTTTCAAGTATGTGCAAGAAAGTATGGTACCTTGCGAGCAAAACGCAGTACTTTCTTACACTATAAAATTAGAGATAGGATTTTAAAATCCTACCTCACTCTATTAATTTCATCTAATCATTTTATATTGTACTTTTATATAGTAGTCATATTATTTTATTTTGTAAGCAACAGCTTCATAAGGACGCAATACCATTGAGTTTGGTTGCGCTTTTGCATCCCTATAATTGCTAATTAATGTTTCAGTAACTTCATAAGCTTCTGGACTTTCAAAAGTAACTTCTTGGTCTGTTACATTATTGATGACTAATATCTTTTCTTCACCTAATGTTCTCGTATAAGCAAAGATATTTAGATCTTCTTTTAGGATCAACTCAAACTCACCATAAACAATAACATCCATATTCTTACGCAATTCAATGAGTTTTTTATAATAATAGAAGATTGAATCTTGATCACTTAGAGCATTTTCAGCATTAATGGTTGTATAATTGGGATTAACTTTTATCCAAGGCTCTCCTGTGGTAAAACCAGCGTTATCTGATGCATCCCATTGCACTGGTGTACGAGCATTATCTCGACCATTTTCCCATATAGCTTTCATCATTTCCTCATGGCTAAAGCCTTCTTCTGTTTTTTCCTTATAGAAATTAATAGTTTCAATATCATCATAATCATCCAGAGAATTGAATTGAACATTAGTCATCCCAAGCTCTTCTCCTTGATAAATATAAGGTGTTCCCTTCATGAAATGAAGTAATGTGGCTAACATCTTAGCCGACTCAACACGATACTTTTGCTCATTCCCTCTTTTAGAAACAACTCTTGGTAAATCATGATTATTCCAGAACAAAGAGTTCCATCCTTGATCTTTTAATTCCACTTGCCATTTAGATAAAATTTCTTTTAATTTGACTAAATCTAATTCCTTTGGACGCCATTTGCCATGTTCTTCATCCCAGTCCAATGTGATGTGTTCAAATTGAAATACCATGCTGACTTCATTTCTCTTTGGATCTGAATACATTTTAGCAATCTCTGGCGTTGCTCCCCATGTTTCACCTACTGTTAAAACATCTCTCTTACCGAATGTTGCTTTGTTCATTTCTTGAAGGAGTTGATGAAGTCGAGGTCCATTCCCTGTGATACCTTTATCTATTTCTTTACCGATAAGGTCGATTACATCCATTCTGAAACCGCCAATTCCCTTATCTAACCACCAATTCATCATGTTATGAACTTCTTCTTGAACCTTAGGATTCTCCCAATTAAGGTCCGGTTGTCTTTTCGAGAATAAATGTAAGAAATACTCACCTGATGCTTCATCGTATTCCCAAGCAGAACCTCCAAAGACAGAATCTAAATCATTTGGTACACCACCATCCTCAGCAGGTTTTCTCCAGATATAATAATCACGATAAGGATTTTCCTTAGATTTTAACGCTTCTTTAAACCAAGGATGCTCATCCGATGTATGATTGACCACTAAGTCCATAATTATCTTAATACCACGCTGTTGGGCAGCCTTTATCAATTCTTCCATGTCATCCAAAGTACCAAACTCATGGGCAATATCTTGATAATCAGAGATATCATAGCCGTTATCATCCATAGGAGATTTGTACACAGGACTTAACCAAATGACATTAATACCTAATTCTCTTAAGTAATCTAACTTCTCTATAATACCTTTTAAATCACCTATACCATCACCATTGGTATCATTAAAACTTCTAGGATAAATTTGATACACAACTGAACTATGCCACCATTTTTTCTCCATTTTTTCACCTCAATGTAATTTTATTATACGCTTCTTAATAGCTTCTTTTCGATACATCTAATATCTGATATAATTTAGGAAGATATTCTCTAAGAATAGTATAGTACATAGAATAAATAACTTTCAACGGTGTAAATTACACATATGAGGTGATGCATTTGGCTGATCAATATGAAAATCACAAACTGATCTATGATATTACAGATAAGGCAGGATTAATCCTTTCTGAGATGGCGAAACTCTCAAGATTAATTGATGAAAATAGTGATATCCCTAATTCTTTACAAAGCACTCTTGGCAAGATATATCGTTATGAAGGTAAAACTCAAAGTGAAATTTCCAAGATTTATAATATGGATAAGCAGAATACTATTAAGTATGTATCTGAATTAGAAAAAAGAGGTTACATTTATAAAGTTGACTTGGATAGTAAACGTAAAGGAATTTATTTAACGGATAAAGGGAAAAAGATCAATGAACATTTTATGAAAACACGGGGAGCTTTTTTAGATCTTGCTCTTGCACAAATCTCACCAGACCATTTACTCCTAACCCGCCAGACAATGGAGCAATTATGTGATATATTGATAACATATATCGAAGGTATAGAATAATAATTATCTATAAATATTGATTGTAATTTTCAAAATCTATTGACATGATAGAAAACCTTATGATATACTATAGTTGTTATTAAATAATGATTATCGTTTTCATTATTAACCCTGTATTATCCCCCCTCACATAACCTACCTTCCCAAAAGTAAGGTTATGTACAAACTTAGTCATAAAGATACTAATGCCTCAAAGGAATCAAGGATAGTCTATATGGACTATCCCCTTTTTTTTGCATATAATAATAAAATTTTATAATAACTTTCATAAAGTTCCTTTCATGCAAAGTTAAAGTTAATTATCTTGACTTCCACTATGCGGCTATCGTCTTATCTTGAACAAAGGACTGTAGCATGTTGTATCGTAGCTGATCGAATAATTTAAAAGTCTTTTCAGCATATTCTTGATCCTTATAAACCTTCCAATATCCACACAATAGACACTCTTGATTGGGGCACTCCATATAGGCAATGACTTCATCTAAGGGAAATCCTAAAAAGATACCCATTTCATGAGGACATAAATGTTCAAAACGGTCTTTAAGACGTTCTAATGATTGATGTAGCGCAGCATTATTATAACCGAATCTTTTTAAGAAAGCTCTATGCTTAGGCTGTCTTAAGGTAGCTTCAAGACTAATTGAATGGTATAGCAAGATTGTTACTTTTCTCTCATCTTCTTTAATTGTATGTACATATAGTCCTAATTCATCAATAACTTTCCGACCATAACTATCCCATAATGCTTTGACACCCTTTTGATTATTAATTGTTATAATAGTTGATGGCTTAACTCCCACAATTGTTGGGGCTGTATAGTAGATTAGGTATGCTTTTAGGTAGTCCCTTTTTTCTAATTGTTCAATAGATAAAAAGCATTCTTGCATAAGCCTTTTATGTTCCATAAGCACCCTCCTTATTACTGCTCACGTATATATAAATGATATTCATTTTAAATTGATAATTTATATCAATATTATACTGGAAAATCTTTTTAAAATCAAGATTGACTTTAATATCGGATTATGATATAGTTTAATTGTTGATAACGATTATCATTATCATACTCTAAGAAGTTAAATTAACCCTATTACAACCATGTTAGTACAAAAATGGCTACCACCATGTTAAAACCGGAATAGGAATGTACGGTACCTTGCGAGCAAAACACGAACTTTCCTATACCAAAAAAAAGTGACTAACACACTTTTACATTGTGCAGGTGTAAGTATAGGGAATACTCTCTTGCACTGCAATTATTATTAATCTTATTTTAATAAGGAGGTTTTCCATGAAAGATCTAGCAATCATTTACTGGAGTGGAACCGGTAATACTGAAGCTATGGCAAACGCAATTGCAGATGGTGCTAAAGAAGCTGGTTCATCTGTAAAACTATTAGACGTAGATAGTGCTACTATTGAAGATGTTACATCAGCAAGTGTCTTAGCCTTTGGTTGTCCTTCAATGGGCGATGAAGTATTAGAAGAAATGTCTTTTGAACCATTTATTGAATCTTTAGAAGGCAATGATATTAAGAAACCTACACTTTTATTCGGCTCTTACGACTGGGGAGATGGTCAGTGGATGCGTGAGTGGGCTGACAGAATGAAAGGTTATGGCTCACTATTAATTAATGATGGGCATATCGTTAACAATGAGCCTGGTGATGACGATATTAAAGAACTTCAAGATTTAGGAGCTTCTTTAGTAAAGTAAGTACGTAAAATGAATGAATTACTTAACCCTGTTTACATGACTTAACCTTGGATAAGGTGGCATTATCTCTTGGATAAGTCTTGACATATGATCTCTTAATATGAAAAGTGACTAAAGTCACCTTTTCAAGTGCAGGAAAGTACAGTTCCTTGCTTATTCATTTCTCTTAAAGTGAAAATGAACTTTCCTTAAACAAAGGATGGC
This sequence comes from Vallitalea okinawensis, assembly GCF_002964605.1. Lineage (NCBI taxonomy): Bacteria > Bacillati > Bacillota > Clostridia > Lachnospirales > Vallitaleaceae > Vallitalea > Vallitalea okinawensis. The sequence continues at coordinate 58,630 of NZ_PQDH01000004.1, read as the reverse complement.
CGAAGCCATCCTCCTTTTTTGTTAGTAACTTAGCTTAACACTTCTTGATGCTTACTATCTAAATGTCTAAGCTCATATATAAGAAATGCTCCAGTGAGTACTGAGGATAGTAAATCAGCAAGTGGACCAGCCATCCATAAACCTTGAAGTTCAAAGAATCTAGGTAATATGAGTATTGCTGGTATTAGGAAAAGTACTTGTCTAGATAAACTTAGGAACATAGCCCGAGCCGCCTTACCAACTGCTTGGAAATAATTTGAACTTACTATTTGGAATCCTATGATTGGTAACATGATCAAGAATATTCTCATCCCTTGGCTTCCTATTCTAATTAATTCTGCATCTTTACTATTAAACATACTTATTAATCCAGTAGAAAAGAGTTCTACGATTACAAATCCTATCAAAACAATTCCAGTGGCTGCTAAAATAGCTAATAGCAATGTTTTTTTAACCCGATCATATTGCTTTGCTCCATAGTTATAACCAATAATGGGCTGACTACCTTGGTTGATACCGAATATTGGCATGAGGATGAGCATAGCTATACTATTAATAATCCCAAAAGCAGCTATAGCTGTATCACCACCAAAGTTACCCAGTTGTATGTTAAAAATTGCTGTTACTCCACTTGCAGCTAATTGCATAGAGAAAGGTGCTGAACCAATGGCAAAAATTCTTAATACAACTGACCAATCAAGTCTAAAATTCTTTTTATGGATATTTAATAAACTCTTACCACCAAAGAAGTAATAAAGAACCCATATTGATGATATAGCTTGAGCTGTGATAGTCGCAAGAGCCGCACCAGCTATTCCCATATCCAATACAAAGATAAAGATTGGATCAAGAATAATATTAGCCACTGCACCGATAACCATTGTTAACATAGCAATCATCGGATTACCTTCACCTCGTATAAAACCGTTCATTCCAAAGCCTATACACTGAAAAATTGATCCTATCAAAATAATACGCAGATAATCTCGCGCAAGTGGTAGAGCCTCTTCACTTGCACCGAAAAGAGTTAAGAGAGGGTCTAAAAAGATTAATCCAAAAGTAGTAATAATAATAGCTATAAGTACCAGTAAGACGATTGAATTGCCAAGTATCTTCTCAGCCTCTTCTTTTTTATTTTCTCCTAAACGTATGGATATAAGAGCTGTAGCTCCTATACCTACAAGCATCCCAAAGGCCATAATAATCAACATAATAGGAAATCCAACAGTTATTCCTGTAATACCATCAGAGCCAACCCCTTGGCCTATAAATATCCTATCTATAATATTATAGAGAGCATTTACAATCATACCAATGATAGCTGGTATAGAAAACTTAAGTAAGAGCTTCCCTATTTTTTCTTCGCCTAATAATCGCGATCTATCCATGTTATCTCCTCCTTACAATTTATCGACAATGTTAACAACTTTTACAATAGATTCATGAAGTTCTTGTACTTCTTTATCTGATAAATTACTCAGAATTTCAGCATATTCCTGTTTTAATAACCTATATTTTTCTTGGCGATAGTTTTGTCCTTGTTCCGTTAATCTAATCCATGTTTTTCTTCTATCTTTTTTATCTCTTTCTCGATAAACGAATCCTTTTTCTTCAAGAGAATCAATGAGTGTGGTTAAACTCCCTTTTTTCATATCTAGGCATTTTCCTAACATCGTTGATGTCATTTGTCCGTTATGTCCAACCATCATTACTGTTCCTATTTGATTCTTTTTTAATATTTTATCAACTCGATCTACTCGATCGTAAGCAGGTCCAAGTTTTTTACGAAATAGTGGCATCAACTGTACCATATTTAGAAATAGATCATTAAACAAAGCCTCTTCCATAATGCTAAACGTCCTTCCTTGATAAGAAATCTTACTGTTAGAATTCTAACCTACTTCTGCAAATAAGTCAATGACAATTCATGAGAACTTAAAATATTATATTAAAGATAGTTTACAAGATGACTATGAATTATATGTACAGAATTATTGAGGTTATAATCGACTAGTAATTGTATTTGTGGTAGAATATAGTAGATTAATTTTAAATTTTAGCATTTATTTGAGAATCCTATAAGTTAGGGGAGACCTACTCATGCAATATAGAAAAATTATTATTGTTTTTATCTTGTTTACTTTTTTTACGACTCTATCAAATGCTCAAGATAAAAACTCGATCTTAGAAACAACCATTCATAATTTAGTTAGAGATCAAGTATTAACAACTTCTTTAAGGGATGGTGAGACTTTTATATCGACTGATGAATTAATTGATCTTCTTGAAGGTGATATCACTTTTGATTCTACAAGTCAAGAAGTTTATATCCTTTGCAAGAATACGTTTATACTATTATCCATTGATGAATCTTTTGCCTATGTAAACGGTACTTATACCGCTATGGATGCTCCTACTCAGTTAGAAGTTATTGATGATAAAACTCATATCATGACGCCTATAAATTTCATGTTGGATGCATTACAGATAAGAGATTTATCCGATGAACCTATGTTTGAAGTTCCACTTCATCCAACTCTTTCTGAAGATATTATGAGTGAGCAAACCACTGAGGATGTTATAGATGTTCAACTTCCATTAACTGATGAAGAAGAGATTGATGGCAATAAGAATTATGAATATATTATTGTTATTGACCCGGGTCATGGTGGCAACGACCCTGGTAAACCCAATGATGGCGAGAATTATGCAGGTATGGATGAAAAAGTTGCTAATTTAAACCTTGCACTAATAGTCAATGAACTTTTGTCCCAACATGATGAAATAAAAGTGTACATGACACGTACAGATGATACATATCCCACATTAAAAGAACGTTGTAATCTTGCTAATGAAATGGAAGCTGACCTTTTTATTAGCATTCATCATAATTCCTTTGCTCCAATAGTCAATGGTACGGAAACTTATTATTACGATCCAGAAAATGAAACCCTCGTTACCCTGGCTAACATTATGCAGAAGAATGTTACCGCCTATGCTGGTACAAAAGACAGAGGTTTACGTAATGAATCGAAATATGTTTTATCACATACAGATATGCCTGCTTTACTGATTGAAGTTGCATATATGTCGAGTCCAATTGACGGACAACTGATCCAAGCCCCTGAATATAAAATCCATTCATCATTAGGTATATATAATGGCATATTAGAGATTTTAGAAACATTGAAATAGCACCTACAGAAAGTAGATGCTATTTTTGCTATTCCATATGTTTAACTCTTGCATAAAGTAAACTCTCGCCTAGAAAACCTATCCCGACACCTATGGTATAGCAGATAATATCACTCCATAGGAAACCAAAACCAAGAATTAATCCCCCTAAAGTCGTTTGTCTAATGGAATTAATCATATCGCCCTGATAAAGTTGACTCACTTCAATACTATAACAGAATAATAACGCCATGATGGTGCTCCACAATGTTGGCATCCTATTAAATACTATACCCAAACCTAAAAATATCATTAATGCCCAAAGAGTATCACCGCCGTAAGTAGTTATAAAACCTGGGAGTGGTAACCCGGACACTCGTATTGCCAACCCCATAGTCATGACGATCAAGGTTAGCATGAAATAAATAAGTCGATTCCTTCTCATTTTTCTCTCCATCTATTTAATCTTTTTAATAACTTTCTTAAACTCTTTATCTTTACCTATAAACTTTACTTCTTCAACACCTAGATATGCCATTAAACATTCCAAAGAAGCAGCAATTTCTACTATTAACGCCTCATCTAAAGCAATCACTGATTCCCACCACCAGTTTTTTATCTCCAATAATCCCTTTTCCTTATAATACCTTGGTTCAAATCGTCCAATTAGTCGATCTCCATAAAGTACAGGCAACACATAGTAACCATACTTCCTTTTGGCTGCAGGTGTATAAACTTCCCACCTGTATTCAAAATTAAAAAGTTCTTCTATCAGATTTCGATCCCAAAGCATATTATCCAGAGGTGCGATGAAAGAGACTTTTGACTCATAGGTTAACCCATTCATGACCTTTTCAAGAAGATCTTTTTCTTCCTGACGAATATAACAAGGATATTTGATTCCTTCAATAGAGACAGGAATAATTTCTTTCTTATTGATTAATCTTTCAATGGCAGCACGACGCTCCTTAGTTTTCATCCAGTGAATACCTATCCATGCATCACTTGCTCTGTCCCACAATAGCCCAATAGCACCTATACGCCTCTTTACATGCCATTCTAAGTAGTCTTCTAATGTTTGATTAGGATCAGATTTACCCAGAATTTCCTGTGGTATATGTTTTTCAACATAGTCATAGAATCTTCTTGTCCCAACTTTATGATGAACAAGTATTTCTCCCCAATAAAACATACTTTCCAAAACTGCACGAGGTGCTCTTGTTGGAGCCCATGCCCAATCAATCTTATAATCAATCTTAATATCCTTTGATGACAAAGGTCCATGTTGATGAATATCTTCTCTTATTTGAGGTAAAAGCTCTTTTATAGCTTCACTATTATTAGCATATCGGTCATAGGCTTCTTTTCGATACCTCTCAAAGTAAGGCCAATCCTCCACAGGATATATTGACATACATTTATCCCAGCCATCCAATAACTTTCTATCATCATAGATTAAATGATATAAATCATCACCTTTAAAGTCTTTTATTCTTGATTGTAAAACTAGGAATGGATTATAGCCTACCATATTTAATGGATCAAATTGTATACATCCAACATGTTTAATAAAGTCATAAACTGCATCCCTCCCAGATAAACTTCTTGGCTGTATAAGTTTTTGGTGACTTAAAATAAATTCCCTTGCTTGCTTTTTCGTTAGTTTCATTATTATCACTGATCCTTTTTATCTCCTCTACAGGAGACTATGTTAACATATAAAAATTTAATATACCTTTGGATTATAAGCGATACCATCGATTTGAACCTTTAAACCATCCGGACCACCTACATGAGCAAATTCTGTTGAGATAGTTTTTCTAGCAGGAAAATTCCCATTAAAGCGACGTTTAAAAACTTCTTCCATGATAGGTATATCCCAAATATCCCTTAGTAATATTTCTACTTTAACAACTGAGTCTAACGTAAGGTTAACCTCTCTTAAACGGTTACTCATTTGATCAAGAGCACCATCAATCTGTTTCTCAACTGATTCACCAATATTCCCTACACAAAAACTAAGGAAGATAAAGTCACCAGCTTCTACAAAACCTGAGTAAGCGTAATCTGCATTGATATCTCTTCTGATCACACCATTGTTTTCATATATTTCTTGCTGATCCATCTTTTCTCGATTAATCTCCGTCATATCCATCCCCCTTTAATCCTTTTCTTGTATGCAATATTCTTAATTAGGATTATAGCAAAGGATATACGACACCAGTTTGTCATACATCTAAAATATTCAAAAAAATCTCTTAGTTGAATGTCTTAATCCAAATAAGAGATTTATAAGCTTTTTATTCATCCAATAACTTAATACCTGAATCCGTGAATTCAACTTTTCCTTCTTTTAGTAAACGACCAACAGCTCTTTTGAAAGCTTTTTTACTCATACCAAATGCTTGCTTTATACGTTCTGGATCACTCTTATCGTTAAATGGAATAATTCCTTTATCATTCAAAGCATCTAAAAGAATCTTAGTATCTGCATCCATTTGTAGATAAGCTTTTTGCCGTATACTAAGGTTTAATTTACCATCTTCTCGTACCTTTGTTATACGTACTTCTACTTTATCCCCTACTTTTAATTCTGAGAATAATTCATGTTTAGGAATAAGTCCATGATACTTGTTCTCCACTGCAACAAATGCACCCATATCCTTTTTTATATCGTATACTAAACCATATGCTTGATCATTCTCTTTAAAAGGAGAATCATCCTCTAGGAGTTTACCAATGTTCATGGTTGCACAAATTCTATCTTTATTGCTGATGTATAGACCTATAAGGTACTTGCTACCTATGCGAACATTTCCCTTTTGTTCTTTAACTGGTAAGAAAAGATCTTTATCAAGTCCCCAATCCATAAAAGCTCCAGATGTGGCTTTATCAACAACCTCTAACTCCTTTAAAGCTCCCATAACTATTTTAGGTGCCTTCATGGTACCAATCAATCGATTATCAGAATCTTTATAGATAAACACCTTAACTTCTTGACCTAACTCTACTTCACCAATAATCTGTTCAAAGGGTAAAATGACTTGTCTCATATCATAACGGGATTTTGTTAAAAAGCCATGTGGTGTTTTTTTAAAGACGTGCATATTTTGTATTTTTGCTAATTCTATCATAATCTTCCTCGCTTCTGTATTAGTTCTCTACTAAGAATGTTACCACAACTCTACTTAAGTATACAAGCACAATCTCATCTTAAAAAGGATTATCTATGACTGTATCTATTATAACATAAGGTAAAGCTCCTTTTACTAAAAAAGAATAAGAATAACCGGGGTTTACTGATACTTGCCTGCTTATTAATTGGTCAGAAATGATAATGTTTAGATCTAATATGGGTAAGCATGTTTTAGGATAAAAATATGAGCTATTTTCTTCAAAACCAATCATTTCATTACCTATAAAGATTTCAGGCAAATTGGGTGAGTCATTGACAACTCGATATCGGTAACAATTTTTATCTTCAAAATTGCTAGAGACTTTCCTTCCTTCCCATATATAATCATCATCAGGTGAATCTTCATAACTCCACTTACCGGTAAACTCATTTTCGTCGAAAACTAGTCTCATATTGCCGTAATTCCTGCTCTCTGTATAAATAAGTCTTTCATCCCATCTTCCTGTAAGAACATCTCCAGTAATCGTCCCATTTATAATACCATCTTTCCAACTATAGTAACCAGTAACTTTATCACCTCTTTGTGTCATAACGAGTCTTCCATAAGTGGTATACCAAATCCCTCTGGTGTTTATTGGCTCTTCATTTGTTTGTCTATTGGTTAAATTACTTTTTTGATTCATTTTTATAAAATAATAAGAAAATAGAGCATTAGGCCACATAATACATACATCCAACTGTTAGTATCTTATAGTATTCTATGTCATAGCTTTTAATCCAGTGTATCTTTATCATATCTAATATCTTTATTATGCGTAGTATAGCTTTTATAAATCTGCAAAAAATAAACTTATAATTTTGAAAGGAGTTAGATTAATGCCTAAGACAAGGATTCAGATAAAAGAAAAAGGACCACTTATTGTATCTGGTGAATTTGAGCTAGTGGATGAACAAGGAAATATCATACCTTCTGAGCAAACTGCTCGCCTTTGCAGATGTGGTGAATCTTCCATTATGCCTTTTTGTGAAAGTTCTCTACACAACAAAAAAAATGAATAAAAATATAAAGGAGGGGTCTTATGTTACCCTTATATCAAACTTGTATTGATGCTTGTTTAAAATGTGCTAATGCCTGTGAGTTTTGTGCAACTTCATGTCTCAATGAGCAGGATGTCCAATCCATGACTAAATGTATCCAACTTGACAGAGATTGTGCTGATATATGTTACCTTGCAGCCAAATATATGGCAAGAGGAAGTCAATTTGCTAAGCAACTCTGTGTATTATGCGCTCAGATCTGTAAGACATGTGGTGATGAGTGCAGTAAATTCCCTGCTCAACATTGCAAGGATTGCGCAGATGCCTGTTATAAATGTGCTACTGAATGTGAGTCTATGTCTCAATAATAAAAACTCTTTAATGCTTAAAAGCATTAAAGAGTTTTTTGAATGACTAATTGATTTTTTCCTTTGTTCTTACTTACTTCAATTTCTAATGCACCTTTACATCTTTCTTTATATGGTAATGACTCATTATTCCAGAATACTTGATAATTTGCATCTGGATTCATGACAATAATCATACATGTTACTTCGTCTTCATGAGAATTCATTTTAAACGTAGCCTCTAAATGAGAATAATCTTTATTCACTTTTTTGTCTAAAATCCAAATGTCGAATCCGACAGTAAGAGTGCCAACACAGTAATATGAAGCAAACCAATTAATTATAGGTGATGATAGACCTCCAAACTGGTGCCAACCAGCTCCACGACCTGACTGAATAATAAAGTGCTCGAAACAATGATAAGAATTTTCTACTTCATCTTTCCATAGGTTTAATGCTGTCTTAGCAATCTTCCAAGCAAAATCTCCTTCACCAATATCCAGCATGGTTTTCCAAACAAACCACTGATGAGGCATCCAAACAGCACCGTTCCAATAACCATCCTTTGTATAATAGTTTGCACTTTGGTCCACAGTGGATATGCCAATAGCCGTCCATAATTCATCTGATGACATAAGATGGTTTAATAATCTCTTCTTTTGATCATTTGTGCAAATGCCTGAAATAAGAGGACTTACTCCATCTAATCCCTTATTGAAATTCTCTCCATTCTTATATTTCAAAATCTCTGTGGGATCACCATTTTCATTATGAATGACATAACTGTAGTAACCTGCTTCTTGATCCCATGAATATCTCTGTAGTGCAGCTGAAAACTTACTTATATCCTGTTGATATTGAGTAGCATCCTGGGAAACCTCTAAATGCTCTGCCATCATGAGTAATATTTTAGCACATCTGATGATATGAGCTGTCGTAACAACCGGCGTTATACCTTTGATAAGCTCCTTATTCTCACAAAACAGATGATACTGGGGTGGATAATCATCCCAACCACCAGAATTATAAAAGTAATCCCAGGTCTGAAGTAAGCTGGAGTTAAATGTATCCGTGGTGGAAAGTCCACTATTTCCGGCAATAAAATCATAAAAGTGTTTTAATTTAGGATAGAAATGGTTTAATAGTTCTTTGTCATTGGTTCTATTCCATATTTCTAACATAAGATATATCTGCACTGGTAGCGGGGTGCCGTGATGGATAAATGCCCTTTGGTCATCCTCAGGGTCGGTTACATAGGTATTAAGACATTCAATGGCCCTACTAATATCGATATCACAAAAGCCAATTCCAATAAACCCCGAATCCCATGTATATAGAGAATCCCACCATCTACCAGGAGTGTTGTGCCTGATATACTCCCCTTGTACATACACTGGATAAACCACATTGGATAACAATATTGCAGCCATACGCTCTTGACTGAATAAATACTTTTCCCCTTCATCAGTGGTTGTATAAGTAGATATTGTAGCCCTGTTCTGTTCCACTAGCGTAGTTAAATTATACTGTTTATTCAGAATTCCCTCTACCACATCCTCTGACTCTCCACAGCATACTAATCCATAAATTGTCACTTGCTCTTGAGCTTCTAAGAATATAGGCCGCATAAATATATTTGTATAATGACCTTCACCCTTTCCATATAACTTTGAGGATGTGTGGTCATTTACTTTAAATCGCATTAATGTATCTAATTCATCACAATAAAATTCTCTTATTTCATAATCATCATAGAACCAACGTATTCCATAGTGATGCTCAATATTATCGTATTTTAATAATAGATTGTTATGATTATGGCTCATGCAAGGAATAGCATTGATTTTACTAGGAACAAAACTGATGTTCTTAATATGATAGTTAGATACAATAGCAAATCCATCTATCTTAATTTCACTTCCACCTAATGACGTTATTTCTATACGATCTGTATCCCATAAACGCATTTCTATTAATTCAGTTATGATTTCACCTGTTCCTTCAAAAACGACTGCCTTTTCTTCACTTCCTGAAATTTGTAACGTAACTTTACTTCCTTTTTCCATCATGTATCGAAACATGATATAACCATCTTGCTCTTTATTTTTTCCTATATGATATGTAACAGTATCCCCTTTCTCTCTTCCAAATCCCTTCCCTAAGCACTTTGCATCTACAAAACCGTTCTCTCTTACTTCTCCTCTGAATAATCCATCATAGACCAAATGATCATCATGCCTTTGTACCGCATACTCCAAAGAAGTATACTCTAGTCCATCTATCCATCTACATCCTTCAGGTAACATAACTTCATATGGTATGATGTTTGATGAATCACTGTATGTTGGATAATTTAATGAAGCCATAGAATGTAGGACCACATTCTGTTTTTCATCTGTATGATTAAAGAACTGACACTTAATCAGGCGTAAATCATCATGAATTTTAGAGTAGGATATGTCACAGTAAACTTGATCTTTCCATTCTAATTCATGCCTCATGGAATAATAATTTAGGTCTGCCGATGCTTCCCATGGGTGGTAACCAGTTTCCCACCTTACATTGGGAACATCTATCCTTCTTCGATAATATCCAGGAAAAACGCTTAAATCAAAACGTATCCCCTTCTCCTTATCCGCTATATGAGATATTCCCATGTATTTTTTAGTATAAGGTCCCCAATTAGGATTGCTTAAATCCCGACTATTGTTTGATCTATTTATGGATTTCACGTTATTCTCCTTTTACAACATATTTAATTAGAGCAAATATTCTTGAATGAGATCCCGTTTTAATCTTTAATTCTCCATTACTCCCTACACAATCAGATACTATGATTTTGCTCTCTTGAGCATTGGTATAGATGATCTCTGTTACTATTTTGCAATCACTAACATCATTTAGTTGATAGACGTGCTCTCTTTCAGTTGTTAGTTCTTTAAAGATTAGAAGATAACCAGATTCTGCTCCTTTAATGATCTGGAATCCTGTAAAAGATGTTCCATCAGGCATTTCACCAATATTCATCACTTCACTTTGTAGTATATCATCTTTAATAGTATCAAATACTTTAAGACCCGCTTTAAGCTTCTGTTGGTCTTCTTTCTCTAACCCACTTAATTCCATCCAAAATAAAGGGTTAGTTACCATAGTAATAGCAAATAAATAATCCATAGAATAGTGATGTGGAGCTAATGGATCATCTTCATAAATATCTTTATTCCGTTTATTATTCAGTAGTTCCATCTGTAATCTTTGAGTAGGTATCACTTGGGATAACTGCCATATATTCTTTAACGTATAGTGAGGATAATAACTCCTCCAATCTGTATAGCGATTCTCAACAAAAAGTGTACCGTATTGTTTTTCATATAGATACCCAAATCGCTCTTCTGCAGTTATGTCTAAATTAAGCCTGATCTGTCCCTTACTTTCTTTTTCTAGAAAGCTAAATAACTTAACTAAATTTATTTCACACTGTTTATTTCTTACTTTAATGCCATCTAACTTATAGTAACGAATACCGTATCTCTTATAATAATCTAAGATAACAGACCCGTCTTTCTGCCAATTTGAAAAATCATGTGACGAATCAGGCGAAAACCATAGTCCGATCTCTACCTTCTTATTTCGTGCATATCTAATAATTTTACCAAATCCGTTAGGAAATTTATCCTGATGAATGTCCCAGAAGTCAGGATCAAAATCATAATACCCTTCCCATACACCATTTTTTGCTAATGCAGAGTTAGAGGTTATTCCTTTCTGCCAACCATCATCAATTTGCACCACATTAATTCCCATCTCACTTGCTATTTCAATTTCTTTTAGAATGAAACTCTCACAAACTGCTTTATCTTGATTTCGATCTCCCCATGTATTGGACATAGTAAAGAGAGGTTTTTGCTGGTGATACCACTCTTGTAAATAATGTTTCTTGTATAAGCGACATAGTTCTCCAGGCTGCCCTACACCAATCGTAACACCATAACAAGTAATGAATTCATCCTTAGCATCTACTGGACCATTTAGACTTGAACCTGTTACTCGTATATATGAGCCAGGCTCAATGATGAGGTCGTCAATGGTTTTATTTTGAGCTGCAAATTCTGTTGGCGCTTCTTTAACTACTATCAAGCCTTCTTCTTCAAGATAGCTATCAATAATAAATATACTTCCTTCATAATGATGACGACTAGCATTCTTCTTGTAATAAAGCTCTCCTTTTTCCAATTTTACTAAAGTATTATGAGCATCCGTTACATCATACAGCTTATAACTTTTAACTTTGATATGGGGTTGGTCATAACCAATACTATCAATCGTATCTTCAATTAGACCTTTTTTACCTGATTGATAGTTCATTTCTATTCCACTGTTTTGCTTCTTTTCATCACTTTTAATGACATGGACAGTCCCTATATTTTTAACCTTCATGCGACTTGTTATAAAAGGTGTATCTGGATAAACTGTGAAGGTTAAATCCCCTTTTATACCATTACCTTGGAATATAACCTTAACTAGTAAGTACTCTCCATTTAACGCAAGATCAATGACTTCTGAGTATATATCTATATTGTAATGTAGTTCATTAAGATGTCCTATATGAAACATTTTAGCCTTGTCGTTTGCCCACTTTTTACCAGATAACTTATTCAGAGTATAGTCGCAATAAGGATGTCCCTTAATAAATATGAACTTTCTTTCAATTAGGCTATTACCTATTATGAGTTCATCGGTGGATGAATCAAATTTCATATAGCAATCTTGGTATACTTTCGATTTCATCATAATCTCCTTTTTCAAGATCTTTCACCTGTACTAGACTTTCCCATTGGTTTTCTTATATTGTAAAGGTGTTTGACCATATATTTTCTTAAAACGTGATATGAAATAAGGTGTAGCATTATAACCAAGTTTATTACTAATTTCTTTTACAGACAACTCTGTTGTCAATAATAACTCTTTGGCATTTTTCATCTTTAGCTCCATCATATATTTACTAAAGGTAATACCCTTAAGATCTTTGAATTGTTTACTCAGTAATTCATAACTTATATCTAATTCATCAGCCATCGTTTCTAGACTAATATCATTGTAAATATTCTCTTCAATATAACGATCAATCTTGTATTCTAATTCAACAGGTAGTTTATCTTTCTTATCTCTTATATGATGTATGATGGTTAATACAATCCCATTAATCTTAGCCTCAAATTCATTAATATTTTCAATAATATTAGGTACTTCACGAATATCAACCTCTAGAATCAAATCACTATTAAATCCTCTCTCCATAAAAAGGTTTCTTAACCTTGAACATAATTCTAATAGTGTATTCTCACAATACTCTATTCGATAATGACCATACTTTAATCCCTCAATCAGTACCTTTATTTTGTATTGAACATCTTCTATCTTGCATTCTCTTAGAGCTTCTTCAATGTGATATAATACTTTATAAGCACTTCCGTCAGCTTTAAGTTCTTCCTTTGCAATATCTTTATAGTAAATCACTTTCTCATTGCATTTTATAAAGGTCCATCTTTTTACATACTTAGCCTGGCTATAAGATTCCGATATGGTAGCTATTTCTTGAACCTCTTGCCCGATACACAGTGTATAACCTTGTGTTGTACACCCTTCAATAATTGTCCTTATTAAGTCAATAACATGTTGAAATTTGGACTCATAATTCAGTAAAAGGACTAAATCATTGTCTTCATTCAATACAGAATAGCATTTATAGCGATTTATCATCTGCTCATTGAGAGCATTGATCAACTTATAATTCAGTATAATTTTATCTTCAAGAACATCATTTCTATGAACCTTAACAATTAAACAACATGATTTATTTAAATCTAATGAAATACCACTCGCTTTAAATATCTCTTGATTGATATCATTTTTGGCTTTGTTAAGAATTTCCCATATCAGGTTATATTGAATAAGGGGCTGATAGGCTTTCAATTTTTTATTTAATTCTGTGATGCGCGATTCAACGCTGTTGGCTGTGTTAATTATGAATGTATATTCATCCTCAGTAGAACCGTCATCTTTTGAGATCCCCTTAAAAACATTGACTATATTGTTGATCGGTTTATATGCCTTTCGCGTACTCCAATAAATGATGATGATATTAATTAGAATAATCATTATAAAGATAAAGAAGTAAATATCCTTATACTGATCAGCTGTTTTATAATAAGAATCTAATGAAGATAATGCAATGAATTTCCAGTCATTATATTCAGAAGGTATTATTGATGCTAAATAGCTTTCATTATTAATACTTATTTCATATAGATTTTTATCATTTAACTGTTGTGCATTCATTTGCCCCATTACTTGATCGAGATCAGCTTTTACCATTTTCTTTGGGTAACCTACTATAGGATTATTTTTTTCATCAATGATAACAAATTGTTGTCCCATATGATTTTCTACATAATAACTATCGATAATTTCATATATCATATTTAAATCAATTGTAACCCCCATAATCCCTTTTCGATCTTTTATATCAGAGAAAAATGGTACAGTCCTTGCATAGGTAATATATTCTTTGCTCTGCTCATCCATATGCTTATACCATAAAGTATTGATATCTTCTTGATAGATTTTTTCGAACCATTTTGGAATATTAATCTTTTTTTGGCTTCTATTACCTATGAAATTTACCGTGTCATCATAGAAAAAAACATCACCTTCATAGTAATATAAACTAAGTTCATTTATAAATTCATTCTTATGAACTATTCCAGATACCTCATTCATGACTTGCTTGATATCTATAAAAGATTTACTTATATCCTCATGAAGAGGCTTCGTTAAAGTTTCGTTGGTCTTTAAGTCTGTAATATTATCAATTGGTACCTCAATAATATTTTTGACTAACTCATCGATGGTATTACTGATTTGATCTACTTTGATGACATTATACTCATGTATATTTCTATATATAAAATCAATGCTGTACCTGTATATGATTTGATTGGGTATAATAACTCCTATCATCAATAATAGTAAATTTAGGAATAATAATCGATAATATATCTTTTTCTTTTTCATTGGACCCCCTCCAATAATCCTTAATAAACAATATTATCTTACAAAACCCCTTTTACTGTCAAACAACCTAGAAGTTCAATTAGCCTCTCTAATCTATAGAGAGGCTTTTTGAATTATCCATTATTTTAATGAGTTATATGTTTCGTTTAAAGCCTTTAGTGATTCATCTCCACCATTTTCATTGAAAAGAGTCTCAAACTCGTCAAAGTAATCAACGCTCTTTTCGCCAGTAATAATTTGAATATAGGCTTCTTCAGTGATTCTTTTTAATGTTTCCTTATTCTCATTTAGAGCGTCAACTGATGGCATAGTCGGTCTCTCGTAATATGGAGCTGTTGCATATTTTTCAGCATACTCATATCTTGAACTCATAATTTTACTTCTAACATCTGGTGATCCTGTTAAAAAGTCAAAGATTTGAATACCTTGCTCCCTCATTTGTACAGGATCTCTATCGTATAGATAGTTGACTTCTCCAGACTCATCTAATTCAAAATGAGTTCCTTGAATTCCATGACTTACCATCATACTATATTCTTCATCATTAAAGATATCGTTAAGCATAGTTAATATAACATCAACTTTTGCTTCAGATTCAGTAGCTTTAGCAGTAATTCCAAATAATTCACCTGCCATTCCACCTTTAAGAACTCCTTGACCATATGGTCCTTCAATAGGTGAGCCCAAAGTAACTTCCGCATTAGGATTAATGGCTTTAGTTTCTCTGTAACATGGTCCACCTTTAGGTCCCTCAATTTTTCCTGGTGGTGCATAGTGATAGTAATTGATACCACCGGTAACACCTACACGATCATTCATAAAGGCATGAGATAGCGCCCAATAACCACCAGTATTCTCACCAGTTATAAACTCAGGATCAATGATACCATCATTGTACCACTTGTTTAATAAAGCCAAGGCTTCTTTCATTTCCGGTTGAGTTGCAGTAAAGACAATTTCACCATCTTTGATCATTACTTCACTACCATTTTCAATATTTGTTGGTGATCCAAATGCTCCAAATACTGCGTTCATAGCTTTTATAGACATACCGTATGTATCTTGTTGTCCTGATTGATTAGGATCATCATTTCTAAAAGCATACATAGCCGCCTCAAACTCTTCTAAAGTTTCTGGTACCTTTGTAATGCCAACGTTACTTAACCAATCTTGTCTCCATTCTAGTATGGTATGGTACTTAGCATCCAATTGCACCATACTCCATCCATAGTTTTTACCATCAGAAAGTTTAGATTTATTCCATAAATAACCGTTAGGATCATATGCATTAACTGCAG
The DNA here is from genome assembly GCF_002964605.1 of Vallitalea okinawensis. Lineage (NCBI taxonomy): Bacteria > Bacillati > Bacillota > Clostridia > Lachnospirales > Vallitaleaceae > Vallitalea > Vallitalea okinawensis. The sequence goes on along the minus strand of NZ_PQDH01000004.1, from coordinate 42,563 downwards.
CAACAAAATCAGGTGCCTTCTCTTCTAACTTTTCTATAGGTAACTCAACAACGACCCCTTGCTCAACATAATTAAATAAATTATCATCTCTAATACGCATAACGTCTGGCATATCCCCAGAAGCTAAACGAACATTTAAAGCTTCATTCCACTTCTGATCATCGATGAACCAAAAGTTAAAATCTACATTATAACGTTCTTCAACCATCTTTACGATCTCTGCTTCTTCATCCGGTTGTGCAGAAGTCTGGTACGCTAGCCAATCAATAACAACTGCTTCATTACCAGTGGTCTCACTTTTCTCTGAACCTTTTTTCGTTTCTTTAGTGTTATCCGTTGTTGGAGTACTATCAGTTTGGCTGTCTTCTGATGTACATCCTACAAATAGACTACCTAGTAACCCCATTATTAGTATCATACACACTAATTTTTTCATTTTAATTCCCTCCTATTTTTTATATCTATGTAAACCTTATTGATCAACTAAGTTCCTACCTACTTAGTTTACCATAAAGTCGACATCAATTTACACATTACCCTTTTAATGATCCCATCATAACGCCCTTAACAAAATATTTCTGTAAAAAAGGGTATACACAAATTATAGGTAATGTTGCAACAACTAATGTTGCCATTTTCATGGTTTCCGTGTTAACAACCATAACGTCTGTAATAGCCATTTCACTATCACTCATTTGACCTTCTAATACTATTTGTCGAAGCACATACTGTAAAACAAATTTCTCTTTGTCCATAATATAGATCATACAGTCAAACCACTGATTCCAGTGCCATACCCCGTACCATAGTGTAATAGTTGCAATAATGGGTTTGGATATAGGAATAATGATTTTATACAGTATGTAGAGATCATTGGCACCATCTATTCTCGCTGATTCTTCTAAACTTTCTGGAATAGTCATAAAAAAGTTGCGGGTAACTATTAATGTAAAAGCACTGATCATTGACGGTAAAACTAATGCTGACATACTATTGAGCAATCCAAGGTTATTAACTAAAAGATATCTTGGTATTAGCCCTCCGCTGAAATACATAGTAAAGACTATAAATCCAGTCCAAAATGTTCGATGTGGTAAGTCTTTCTTTGCTAAGGGGTATGCTGCTAATACAGTTAATGCTACAGCTAAAAAAGTTCCTAAAACCGTTCTAATGATAGTATTTTTGTAAGCAATCCAAATTTGATCATGTTGGATAACCTTTTGGTAACCTTCTAAGTTAAACGAAGTAGGTATCAAATGCAAACCATATTTATTCACTTCACTGGCTGGACTTAAAGAAATAGTAACAGCCTGTAAGAATGGTACGATAGTAATCAAACAGCATAAAAATAACAAACTATAAATAATACAATCAAAGAATATATCCTGTTTACTTTTTATCTTCATCTTTTCCCTCCTACCAAAGTGCGTAATCACTTGTTCTTCTAGCTATATAGTTGGTACCCATGACTAATGCAAAGGAAATAACGTTTTTAAACAATCCTACAGCTGCTGCATAACTATAGTTCATACGTTCTAACCCTTCTCGATAGGTATAGGTAGAAATAACATCCCCAACTTCCATAACTGCTGGGTTTAATAGGTTATATACTTGCTCAAAATCATCCTGAATAATTTTACCTGTAGCAAAAATAAACATGATGATGATGACGGGCATGATAGAAGGTATGGTGATGTTCCATATCTTTCTCATGCGGCTTGCTCCATCTAACTCAGCTACCTCATACATTTGAGGGTCAATACCAGATATTGCTGCTAAATAGATAATGGATGACCACCCTGCCTCTTTCCATATACTTGAGCCAACAAGAATGCTTCTGAACCAACTTTTTTCTGCTATAAAATAGATAGGCTCTAGACCAATTCCTTGCAATAGGATGTTAACAGGTCCTCTTGAAGGTGATAAAATCTCGATAAGTAAACCTGATAATACAACCCAAGACATAAAGTGAGGCAAATAGGTAATAGATTGCACCACCTTTTTGTATTTATTATGAGATACCTCATTCAGCATAATGGCTAATACAATTGGTGCAAAAAAACCAAGCATCAATTTATAAAAACTGATAATTAATGTATTTTTAAACACTGGCCAAAAAAACAACCCTGAAAATACATCTTCAAAGTGCTTAAAACCAACCCACTTACTTCCTAATATGCCTTTCAAAATATAGTAATCTTTAAAGGCGATTGTAACACCATACATCGGTAGATAATGAAAAATAACAAAATATATAATAGCCGGTAATAGCATTAGAAAAAATAAACTATTTTTCTTATAACTGATTAATGTATTGGAAAATCGATTAATTTTCATCTCATTACTCTGTTTTTTCATTCCTCTTAGTTGCACTTTTTTTCCTCCTCATCTTAAATTTTAAACTTGTGAATTGAATGATTGCTCCTTTCAAAATTATCATTTTCTATAAAACTCCTCAAGAATACTAATTTATAAAAATGTCACTTTATAATCAATGATTAATTAAAAACAGCTAAAATCTAGGGCTTTTTATAATTAAAATATAGTTTTTTTAATGGATATCATTTTTTTGTAACCGTAATAAAATGGTTAGAGTTACTTTCTTAATCATTTTGTATGCACTAAAAAGCACACCTTAAGGTGTGCTTTCTATTCACATGAGCCACTAATCCCCTTTTGAAAAGGTTAGACCATGCCCTTTATATTTAATTGATCTACTATATTCTGTTGGTGTCATATTGCACTCTTGTTTAAACTGTGAGGAAAAATAATGCACAGAACTATAACCTAATGCATCTGCGATTTCTGTAACAGTTTTCTTTCTTTCTCTTAATAAAGCTTTTGCCTTTTCTATTTTAAGGAGCCGAATATAGGCATTAACACTCATATTTCTTTTATCTCTAACAAGATATTGAATTTTTCTTTTACTTACACCTAGCTTGCCAACAAGAAAATCTAAGTAATTCTTCCTGTGAAAATTCTCTAATAGTAAATCATCAATTTCTTCCATCAAATCCGAAGAAGACAACATGTCAACTCTCCGACTAGTTATTTGAGGCGTGTGTACTTGTCTGATTAATTGAATCACCAGAAGTTCTAGGTATAGCTTGACCACTTGTTCAGCTGCAAAGAACATATCCTCTTCAGGTTTCATCATTATCTTAAGAACCCCATCTATTGAACGACAGTCTTTAAAAGCTTCATCACCAGCATGATACAACTGATTAAATAATTGTTGAATATCATGATTTATACAAACCTTCTCCCCTTTGAGAAAGTTTAATGCTCTTGATTGAGAAGAAAAAGATATGATGAACACATTACAATCATCAACGCCATTAGCATGAAGACCATGATATTCACCTGGTTGGTGAATAATTACTTCGCCTGCTGAAAGTTTGACCTCTTCATCATCTCTTATAGCGTGAATACATCCTTGATCTACATAGACTAACTCCCAAAAATCGTGTCGCTCTCCACTAAAACTATAGTCTTTGGTCATCTCATAATATAGAAATGAAAAGATTTTATCAATTTTCACCTCTTCTCTAAGACGAATACCCTTATGCCCCATATTACTCCCTACTTTACACCAAAGTTATCAGCATAGTTATTTACAAGCCCAGGTTACCAAACCATTATGCTAATTTCATATTTATACTTTTATTATACATGATAAAATTCTGATATCAACCCGAAACCTATAGCAATTAAGGAGTTAATTAATGAGTCAATTTATAAAAAAATCATAAAAATCCTGCGCTGAATTGTAAAGACAATTTACCCTATGCTTTATATAATAGGCTTAATCATTTCTAAAGGAGGGCTAAATGAATGAATCCAGTAAAAGTTATATTAGTTGGTGCGGGTAATCGTGGAAATGTTTATTGCCGCTATGCACTAGAAAATCCTGATCGAATGCAAGTCGTGGGGGTTGTTGAGCCTAATACTGTTCGCCTTGAAAAGGCTAAAAAACTCTATCATATTGATGAGCAACACTGCTACAATACGTTAACGGATTTCTTGTCCGATGAAATATTCGGAGATGCTGTTATCAATGGAACTATGGACCATCTTCATGTTCAAACTTCTGTTCCTATTCTAGAGAAAGGTTATGATCTCCTTCTTGAGAAACCTTATGCCGTTAGTGAAGAAGAGACAATCACACTTGCCAAAACAGCTGAAAAGTTAGATAGAAAGGTTATGATTTGTCATGTTTTACGATATACTCCCTTTTATCATGCCATTAAGGAGCGTATTTTAAATGGTGATATTGGTGATATCATTAGTATTCAAACAACAGAACATGTTTCCTTCCATCACATGGCTGTATCTTATGTGCGAGGTAAATGGCGTAACAAAGAACAATGTCATGCATCCATGTTACTGGCTAAATGCTGTCATGATCTCGATATCATCATGTGGATGAACAGTGGTATTAGCCCTACATCACTATCTAGTTTTGGTGGTCGTCATTTTTTTACAGAAGAAAATCGTCCAAAGGATGCAGGAAAGCGCTGTATGGTGGACTGTCCAATAGAAGAAAACTGTCATTATTCTTGTAAAAAACACTATATTGATCACCCTAATCGCTGGAAACAATATGTTTGGACTTGTTTAGAGCACATGGAAAATCCTACTCTTGAGGACAAAATACATTCTCTTAAAACAGATAACCACTTTGGTAAATGCGTATGGCGATATGATAATAATGTGGTGGATCGTCAAACAGTATCCATAGAATTCCAAAACGGCTCCGTGGCTACCCATACCATGCTAGGTGGGTCTACCCGACCTCAACGCTATATACATGTCATTGGAACTAAAGGAGATATCAGAGGCGTCTTTGAAGAATCCAACTTTACCCTTCGAAAAATTAATCCAACCAAAGAATCTGATTTCACTGAGGAAGTTATCGACTTGAATATAAAAGGAGATATGGCTGGTGCGTTTGGCGGTCATGGTGGCGGCGATTTACGTCTGGTTGATGACTTTGTTAACTACATAAAAGATGAAAAAACTTCTATATCTCGTACAACGATTAATGACTCCATGAATAGTCACCTAGCAGCTTTTTATGCGGATCAAGCCATGGAAGAAAAAAGAGTTATCTTTTTCTAGGGTTATTGAAGAAAGAACTACTCATTAGTCAACTATTTGAGTAGTTCATTTTTATTTTTATCTATTCATAGGAATGTCTTCTATATACAGTTGGACTACATCCTGTAGATTTTTTAAATACTCTTGAAAAATATAGTGGATCTATATACCCTACATAATCACCGATTCTACTTATCGTCATACGGGTATTCATGAGTAATTCTTTAGCTAAGTCTATTCGCATTTCTTTAACTTTCTCATGGAGTGACATACCATAAATAGAATGAAAAAATCGCCTTGTATGCCTTTCACTTAAACCTAAAATTTTTGCTAGTTCTTCTACAGATACTTCTTCTTTAAACCTATGTAAATAGGTATCAGTAATTTGTCTACGTTGATCATCTTTACTTTTTATTGGAGGCTGGTCCAAGGAATAGGGATACTCCAGATAGCTTCGGATACAATTTAATAGTATCTGCTGTAGGTAGTTTTTTATATTCTCCATATAGCCTACGTATTTATAATGACTCTCTTCTGCTATCTTTTTGAACAAATCCATGCTGTTAAATTTGTCCTTTCCATACCAAAAGGTGGTCTCTTTTAATGTCTTTGATATGACTTCTTGGTCCTTAGATCCTTGGTTTTCCTTTATCTTTTCACCAATTATCTCAAAATTAACGCAGTACTCAGCCATAGGGTTATCATGATGTCCTTTTTGTGCATGATAAACATTAGGACCTGTCAAATAGAAATCTCCTGCATTGATGGTATAAGACTGATCTTTTGTCCTTAATAATCCTTGTCCATAGGGTATAAAGTGCAATTCATAGCTACTATGAAAATGATTAGTTATCTCTTTAATCCTACTGGGAGGTGCAAACCGCATATAAAGCATATTTAATTCTAATTGCCCAAATTCTATTTTTATTTCTAAGTCATCTAATTCAAGAATCTCCACTGCTTTCCTCCCATTATTCATTGCATAGGTCTATTATAATCTATTTTTAGCATATGGACAATATGGTCATACTATGCAAATTTATGGCTTCATAACCTATTCTCTGAGGATTCTCTATTCTTTATAATAAAGATAGAATGATTTTAAACTAGGAGGCTAGATGATGGATAAGGAAATAATGAATTATATTAATTCTGTTTTAAGACCAATGGCTAAAGCCGATGGTGGTGATCTCCTTTGTACTGAAATTAATGATAATACTCTTATTATTAATGCTTATGGAGACTGCGCTACATGTAACAGTTGTGGAGAAGATATACAGTGGTGGCTCAACAAAAAGATTGAATCTAAATTCCATCAGCATTTTTCCATAAAAATAATTAAAAACATACCATACTTTGATCAATAGGAGGCAAACATGGCACATATAAAAGTTAGTAGAAGAAGCATGAGCAATGAACAATGGGCAAGGGTAAATTTTAATCAACTGAATCAGTTTATTATTAAACAACGTTATTCAATTCCTAATTGGCATATTCGTACTGGTGAATATCATCCTGATGCTTATACATGGGATCATGACGAATTCATTCCCATTATAGATGGTGAACGCTGGGGAGGTCCTGATGTTACTTCTGTTTTTAAGACAACAGTCATTATCCCTCCTGAACTGGAAGGTCAGAAGTTATACTTTGAGATGGTTACTCCTACTGAAGTCATGGTGAAAGTCAATGGATCTTATATGAATGGTCTTGACCCTAATCGTTCATCATTCCCTTTTGTGGAATCAGCCAACCCAGGGGACATCTACGAAATCATTTTGGAAGCCTATACACGTTCCAAACCAGATGACGATAGAAATGTTGCAACTCGACAATTAAAAGGCTGTATTCAGAACTTTAAATCCCCATCCTTTATGGTTTTAGATGAAGATATGCTGGAGTTTAAGTATGATTTGGATATGCTTTATTCACTTGCATACAGCCAACATGTTGAAGATCATATTAAAGAGAACATGGAACATCATATTAATGAAGTACTTCATTTACTACCTCTTTTTGAAAGTTCAAGAGAAGAGTATACAGTCTGCATGCCTATTGTTAAGCAGTATTTTAATGACCACATTTATAATCAATTTCATACTTATAGTAAACAAGGGAATCTTGCTCTTGTTGCTCATTCACACTTAGATATTGCTTATCATTGGACGGCTAAACAGACTGTACAAAAAAATGCAAGGACCTGCCTTATACAGTTACGATTAATGGATCGACACCCTGAATTTAAATACTCCCATACCCAAGCATGGACCTATGAAATGCTTGAAAAATATTACCCTGATATTTTTGAGGAAGTAAAGAAACGTGTTGCAGATGGTCGCTGGGAAATTGTCGGTGCTATGTATGTAGAACCTGATTGCAACTTAATTTCTGCTGAAAGTCATGTCCGCCAGCTTCTTTATGGCAAAAAGTACTTCAAAGAAACTTTTAATGTGGAGGTTAACAATTGTTGGTTACCTGATGTCTTTGGTAATAGCGCCATCATGCCCCAAATTCTAAAGAAATCAGGTGTGGATTATTTTGTTTCCAATAAGATGTCTACATGGAATGATACTAACATGTTTCCCTATAATAATTTTATATGGAAAGGGCTTGATGGCTCCACAGTTAATGCTTCTGTTCCACCCGTTCACTTCATCACATGGTTAGAACCGGATCAAGCAATTGAAAACTGGGATGCTTATAAGGAGAAAGAAATCTATCCTGAATCCCTACAGATGTACGGTTATGGTGATGGTGGTAGTGGTGTGACTGATGCCATGATCGCCTACATAGAACGTCAAGAAAAATTACCTGGTATCCCACATCAACGTATTACCACAGGAAAAGAGTATCTAGAGTCTGCTTTTAGTCATAAAGAGAAGGATTATCCAGTATGGGACGGCGACCTTTATCTTGAAATGCATCGTGGAACATTTACAACAAAGGGGGACTTAAAAAGGATTAATCGAAAAAGTGAATTTTTGGCACAAGAGATAGAAACATTAGCAACTCTTTCTTATTTACGGGGTAACGATTCTTGGCAGGAAGCTCTCGAAGCTCCATGGAAGAAACTCCTAACCAACCAATTTCACGATATATTGCCAGGCAGTCATACCACACCTGTTGCCACAGAAGCATTGGAATTATATGATGTTATGGAAAAAGAATTCAATAGCATTAAAGAAGGAACTCTTAACCAAATGCTTACTTCCAGCAGTGAAGGTAATTTCGTTGTACTGAATCCTTCCATACAAGAGAAAAAAGGTATCGCCAATCTTAATAATACTGCTGAAAGTGATTATACCGGACTTAAGGATTCTCATGGCAATACTTACCCGCTTCAAATTCAACAACAACCTGATGGTAAAACTCGTATTTGTGCCCAGTTACCATTCATTAAAGGATTGGGCTCTATGAGCTTAACTGGTTTAAAGACTTTTATCCCAGAAAATACTTCAATGAAAATTTCTCAAGAGAGCATGGAAAATAAATATTATCGCATAGAAATCAATACACAAGGAGAGATCATCAATATATATGATAAGATACGTTTCCGTAATGTGATTAGGGAAGGAGAAACAGTTAATCAATGGGCACTATACGATGACCGTCCAGGTAAATATAACGCCTGGGATATACTTAAAAATTATGAGGAATACCCTATAGCTCTTCCCCATTGGAAAAACATACAAGTTGTTGAAGATGGACCTATTTCAATTGCATTACGAATGGAACGTAAATTTTCGAATAGTAAGGCTTGTCAAATTATTCGCCTATATGCAGAACATCCTCGTATTGATTTTGAAACTTGGGTTGATTGGCAAGAAGATCAAAAACTTTTGAAAGTACTCTTCCCTGTTGACGTGTATGCTCGTGTTTATGACGTGGATACCTCTGCTGGTGTCCTTCAACGTTATAACAATCAAAACACAACTTGGGAACAGGCCAGATTTGAAGTACCATGCCATAAATGGGTTGGTATGAGCGAAGGAATTTTTGGGGTGAGTATATTAAATGATTGCAAATATGGCTGCCATGTAGAAGATAATATTATTGGTTTAAGCCTTTTAAGAGCACCTATTCGCCCCGATCGAGACAGTGATCGAAAAGAGCATTATTTTACTTATTCTCTTATGACACATGGTGGTCAATGGCAAAATGATGGTCTCGTTGAAGAAGCTTATGCTCTAAACTGGCCACTACAAGTTTATCCTAATAAGAAGACTAAAGAAGATTTTGAAGCTCCTTTATCTCTAGATACAAAGGCATTACAGTGCCAAGCTTTTAAACTATCTGAAGATGGTACAAAGGATATCATTTTACGCCTAGTAGAAACTTATAGTTCTAAAGGTATAGCTAAAATAAAATTGAATTTTCCAGTTAAAGAAGCTTGGCTATGTAACCTAATAGAAGAAACCCAGCAATCTTTAACATTGGAGCACGGTATGATCCAAGTACCTTATGAACCTAATGAAATTATATCTATTCGCTTAAAATCTATGTAGGAAAATAGAAGTACATAAGCCCCTTGTTGCTATATCATGACTTAACAAGGGGTCTTTTTACATCATATTTCATCAACTAAAAGCAAGTTAATTTTCTTTATTACCTAATTGACCTCATTCCAAAACATAATTTTATTATGATCGGCTGATTCTTTAGCATATATAGATGCTTTAGTCACCTCAAAAACCTCTGCTGATGATACAAAACATGTTTTATTTCCTTCGATAGATTCTAAGAAATCCTCAAAAATATTCTTTTCTTCAAGGAGATGAATCTCTTGTGAACCTTCTCTATCATTACTCATTACAAACACTTGATTATCTCTAACTTCTATAATCCCCTTAGTCCCTACAACCCTTAATCGATCGTCATCATGACTGTTTGCTGTTTCAGGTCTATAAAAATCAGTAACTAGTGTAGCATATACCCCATTGGTTAGTTCAAATTGACATACTCCTGACATCTCTATTTCATTTCCATCTTTCTCTATTAATTCGCTGGACCTACCATAAACGGAACTAAACTCTTGCCCACTGAAATAATAGATCCAGTCAATCCCATGAATACCTACCCATTGTAAAATACCGCCATAATAATCTCTTTTTTCATAAAAGTTGCCTCGTTGACCTAATTTATAGGATTTCTGAGCATTGATCAGCTTAACTTTACCAATACCACCTTCTTTAACTATTTGATAGGCTGTAAGAAAAGCAGCATGATAGCGAATACCCATCATGGAACAGAGATGACTTTTACTCTTACTATAAGCGTCCTTTATCTTGCACAGTGAATCCATTGATGTGGTAAGTGGTTTCTCTATGAAAAGATGAATGTCTCTTTGAAGAAGATTAATGACAATTTCTTCATTCTTGGTACAATATGTATTGACTACTGCTATTTCTGGATTTAATTCCTCTATCATTCTCAGATAATCTTTATATACCCTAACCTCTTGATGATCTTTTCTCACTTTTTCATATATCTTATCAATGTTCTCTTCTTCTACACCAGGTGAAATACCTACAATGGTATATTTATTATTAAAAGAAATACCATCTAGGGCATAACCATAATGCCCAGAACAACCAATAATAACAATTTTCAACTTTACCCCTCCTTAATACGGCTTATAGATTAATTCTTTCCTAGATTATTTACCTTTTATTTATTATAATAAAATTATGTACTGGTTAATAGCCAAACTATAAAATTATAGTATTTGCTTAACGTGTCTATATACAGCTTATATATAATAACACTTAAATTTATAACAAGGAGTTAACTTATGTCTGATACAATTTTTTTTAAGGAGAAACTTCACCATTCTTTTATAACTGAAAATCTATTCTTTGACCTTGATTTTCATATTAGAAAAGAGTTAAAGAATATGGAGTATCAGCATTTTCATCCTTACTATGAAATATTTATTTTTTTAGATGGTGAGTGTAATTTTATCGTTAATGGGTCCAGCTATCGCCTGAATACCTATGACTTTGTACTTATTGATAGGTATCAACTACATAAGTCTAATTATCTAAGCAAAAAAAATAAGAGATTACTTTTAAGCTTTAATAAAGATTATTTGTCTTTTGCATTCAATAGTCAATTGCAATGGATTCTGACTATTTTTCAAAAACCTATACCCGTTTTAAGGTTTAATAACCCAGAAAAAAGAGTTATTATTGATCTCATCAATGAATTCTATACCTATTCTCGTAAGAAGGATCCTGCTATGGAAATCATGTATCAAAATACACTTTTAAAATTATTATATACCATAAAAAAGTATATAGATAATAATGTTTATACCAATGAGGATATTGAGAAAGATACCATTACTAAGAAGATAGAAGATTTAACAATCTATATTCACAATCACTATTGTGACAAAATAACACTAAACAGTCTATCAGAAAAGTTTTTTATTAGCCCACATTATTTATCTAGGAAATTCAAAGAATACACTCATTTTAGTGTTACTGAGTATATTCAACTCACTCGAGTCAAAAAATCTTGTCACTTACTACTTGAAACTAATTATAAGATTATAAAAATAGCTGAGCTTTGTGGCTTCGGTAGCCTGTCTCAATTCAATAGAGTATTTGCTGAAAAAGTAGGCATGTCACCTACTAAATATAGAAATCAGACTAAACATGATATTTTTTCACTATCATAAAGTAGACTAAGACCTGTAACTATAGGTCTTAGTCTACTTTTTTGAATGATTAATTTTTTTCTGAATATTCTAATATCAACTCATATTTAACTTATCTTCACTCCAAATTAATTATAATATCACGTAGTACATGATATTATTTTGATAGTACTTCTAAATCCTCCATAAATAATAAATACATTTTATCTTTATAATAAAATTATTTCAGAATTATTATATGTTAGGGTTATTTATTATGGTATCACATTGATTATTAATCGTTTATAAAGAACTTAATTGATTACTCCAAAATTTGTGTTAGTAGCTATATTTTCAAATTTTTATCTGCTTTATTATAATTATTTATTAATATTCACTTATTTTGTTAATAATTTAGGTTAATCAAGACATGATATGCGGAGGTTTTTATTCAAATCAGCAATAAATAAGTAGAAAGTGTTATGTATCTTAAATTAATATAAAGATAAGTGATAACTTGTTAATGCACTTATTTAATGATAAGAGATGGGGATTATTATGATCAATATAAAAAGACAAAATATTTTTTATAAACAGAAAACATTAAAATTTCTGTTATATTGGTATATTGGTGGTTTATCCTACTTTGTAGGGACATCATTATCAAACCTGCCCTTCATATTTATATGCTCATTTATATTAACCGAATTTGCTGGTAACAGGCTTTACATGACGACAATAAGCAATCAATCTTTAAGATATGTCCTTACAAACAGATATCTTAATTTACTACTTAACTTTTTTTCTAACTTTGTTATTACCTTTACTGTCGTCTTTACGAATCAATACCTATATGAAAATGAAATTTTAAAATTTGTTATCGAGCCATTTACATTTGGTCTAATTTACAGTGTTATCTATTCAGCCTATCTTAAAATGGCTACAAAACATTAATATGAAAAGGAGTTATGATATGGCTAATCATATGGTGAAACCACTTAGAAGTAGTACAAAAAAAGTAACTTTTGGTACAAAGCTTAAATATTCCTTTAAACATCAAAAGCTATTTTATTTTTTAGCTTTACCAGCAATTATTTATTATCTTATATTTCATTATCTGCCCTTTTACGGCCTGCAAATTGCCTTCAAGGATTATAGTACTTTTAAGGGAATTTGGGACAGTGTTTGGGTAGGACTGGATAACTTTAAGTATATCTTCTCTGGTTCGGGGAAATTCATGTTCCTGAGGGCACTAAAAAATACTCTATTAATTAATGCCTATAGTTTAATATTCGCTTTTCCTATACCAATCATTTTGGCACTCTTATTTAATGAAATTCGCAACAATTTATTTAGAAAAGTATCACAAACAGTCCTTTACCTGCCTCACTTCATATCGGAACTGGTGGTAGCAGGTCTTGTTATCAATCTACTTTCTCCGGATACAGGGGTTATCAATAATATTCTTATGAGTTTACATATCATTGACGAACCCATTTACTTTATGATTATGCCAGAGTACTACAGATTCATTTACATAGCGTCAGGTGTATGGAAGAATGCAGGATTTGACTCCATTATATATTTTGCTGCACTACTTGGGATCTCACCTTCTCTCTATGAAGCCGCTAAAGTCGATGGAGCTAATAAGTTCCATGTTATTACGAACATCACTTTGCCTGGTATTTCTTCTACTATCATTATTATGTTTATATTACGAGTAGGTAAGTTATTAAGTATAGGATTTGAAAAGACTATATTACTTTATCAACCACAGACCTATGAGGTTGCAGATGTTCTAGGATCATATATTTATCGAATCGGTTTACAAGGAGCTAATCAACTTGATGTGGCAACAGCTGCTGGTCTCTTTGAATCAGTTGTAGCTGTCATCCTTGTATATATTTCTAATAGAATATCTAAAAAAATCGGAGGTACATCTTTATGGTAAGTTTTAAACTCAAGAAGACAAAATATTACGGATTATCTAAAGGGGAGCTTATATTTGGATATATTGTCAACATACTGATGGTTATTGCTATTATAGGTGCACTCTATCCCCTTCTATATGTACTTTCAGCTTCATTGAGTAGTGGTATTGCTGTTGATCGTAAACAAGTATTTTTGTTGCCAGTAGACTTGACCTTTAGTGCATATGAATATTTATTTTCTGACCGAGCACTTTGGGTTTCCTTAGCCAACAGTTTTTTCTATATGTTTGCAGGTACTGCTTACTGTATGGTGATCTCTGTTATGGTGGCTTATGTTATGTCGAGAAAAAATTTCTTATTTAATCGATTTCTTAACTTTTTCGTTTTATTCACCATGTGGCTGGGAGCAGGAACTATACCACGTTATCTCAATTACATTAATTTAGGCATGGGGGACTCCCGCCTTGGAATGATTGTAGGATTTGGTATTTCCGCATTTAATATCATTCTCATACGGAACTACTTCGACTCTCTTCCAAAGGAACTTGTGGAAGCCGCAACAATAGATGGTGCAAGTGAGTCCCAGGTTCTTACAAAGATTTTTGTCCCCTTATCATCACCTATCTTAGCAACTGTCTCATTATTTTATGCTTTATCAAGTTGGAACTCTTGGTTCTGGTACTCACTATTGATCAAAACAGAAAGTAAACAACCTATTCAGATTATCTTAAGGCGTTTGCTCTTGTATACAGCTGAGAATATTGATGATACAAGTAATGAAATCATTAAAATAGAAGCTGGTGGACATAATGATACAACACTTAAGTATGCAATCATGGTACTATCCCTTATACCAGTTGTTATTGTATACCCTTACGTTCAGAGACACTTTACCAAAGGTATTACCTTAGGTGGTGTTAAAAGCTGAATACATAGGTCTACTCTTTTAATAAACAATACTGTATAAAAGAAAAGATCTTGTAGATAAAATCTATATCCCGAAGCTTTTTCGGGGGGTAAAATGAAAATAAGAGGAGGAACTCAATTGAAAAGAATTTTAGCTTTATTACTTATCCTTACTTTATCAGTCAGTCTAATCGCTTGTACTGGACAAAAAACTGATGATACTAATGTAACTAGCGATAATCAAGATGAAGTAAAAAAGGAAACGAAGAAAGAAACTAAAAAAACAGATTCAAATATTGTTTATGATGGTACATTCGGCCAGATTGTTAATGAACCAGCTGAGATATCTATCTTTGCTAAACAAGATGGTGGATTTTCCTTTACCACAGATTCAACTTTTGCAAACTTTTATGAAGAAGCAACAGGTGTCAAGTTAATTGGTACTGCTAATCCAAATGTAGACGATACTACAGATCTTAACTTACATGCTACTGAAGGATTTCCTTCTGACATTATATCTGTGGCCCATTTAAATGATGCCATGGTTCAATTTGCTAATGAAGGAGCATTTGTTGATCTTAATCAGTACATGGATTTAATGCCTAATACAAAAAACTTTTTTGAAAATCATCCACTGGGTCAACAGATCTATGAAGCAAGCGTCACTCCCCAAGGAGAGCTCTTCTTAATTGCTTCTGCTGAGAGATTTAAACCAACCCATGTACCTTTGATCAGAAAAGATTGGCTGGAAAAAGTAGGTATGGAAGTTCCTCAAACTACCGAGGAACTTGAAGAAGTATTACTAGCATTCAAAGATAATAACCTTGGAGCCGGCGGTATCACTGTTCCTTTTGTCTCCAAAGCATGGGTATTAAAGCAAAACCTACCTCCAATTTTTGGTGCTCGTACAGAAAGTAGAGCAACTGGTCGTGTCATTATTAGTGATGATGGTTCAGAATTTTACCATGGGTGGAGCACAAATGAGTTCAGACACGCTTTAACAGAAACTTCTAGATGGTATGATATAGGTATTTTCAGTAAGGAGTTGTTCACTGAGGACGATCCTAAAAACATGTACTTCCCTTCAGACCGTGGTGGCTTTACCATATGGAGTGCAAGCACCATAGGTTTTAATGATCAGCCTAATATGCCAGAAGGTTTTGAGCTTGTACCTATGTTGCCTACAGAATTCGATGGCCAGCGACTTGACCAACGAGCTACTCACTTTATGAGAAAAGGTCGTATCGGAATATCTAGCTCAAGTAAAAATGTTGAACTTGCCGCCGCAGTACTGGATTCCTTCTTAACTGAAGAGCTTATTATACAAAATGCATACGGTATTATTGGCGAACAAATTGAACTTGTTGATACTGTTGATGGTATACGCGTTTATCAAGAAACAAAAGAGTGGAATGACCTGATCTATGCAGACTTTAACAACAATAGTAAAACTGCTCGTTACGATAATGGCTTCTTAAATATTGGTATAACACCAGACGTTATTCATGATACTTTCAGACACATCAAGTATGGTGAAGAATTTGGTAAATCACCTGTAGATGAGATAGAAAAAATATATCTTGAGGCCTATGCATCGGGAGAGGTTAATTTTGTTCCAGGTGTACCAGTCAGCTTTACTTCAGAAGAACAAGATGAAATTAATAACATCAAAACTAACCTTGAGTTTTATCAAGATGAAGCTTTCGCAGAAGCTATAACTAATGCTTATACACAAATAAACGATACTTGGTGGAACAATTATATAACAAAGTGTAACGAAATAGGGATGGAAAGACTTGTAGAGATTTATAACACAGCTCTTGATCGAAATAGATAATGGATTCAAAAAACGGGATTAACCACATCAAACAACTAGTAAGGGTTAATCCCATAACTTTACTTTTCACTTAGGTATTATTACGTCACTAACTATCATGCAAGGAGTTTTGATATGAATACACACGAAAAAAGAACAAGCAACAAGATTAATATAGCTTACATTGGTGGAGGAAGTAGGCAGTGGGCTAGGAAAATTATGTCTGACTTAATTATTGAAGAGTCAATCAGTGGAGAAGTTAGGCTTTACGATATAGATACAAAGGCTGCAAAGAAAAATGAAGTTATCGGTAATATGTTTAATAACTTACCTGGCGCTAAAACGACATGGCATTATAAAGCAGTCCATACACTTAAAGATGCCCTAGAGGGAGCAAACTTCGTTATTATTTCTATTACTCCTGGGACAATAGAAAAAGATATGTACTCCGATGTTCATACACCTGAGTGTTACGGCATCTATCAGGCGGTTGGTGATACTGTTGGTCCTGGTGGCTATATAAGAGCTTTAAGGACCATTCCTATGTATATAGAAATAGCCAATGCTATTAAGGATTATGCGCCAGATGCTTGGGTCATCAATTACACCAACCCTATGACCTTATGTGTTAGAACATTATATCAAGTTTTCCCACAAATTAAAGCCTTTGGGTGCTGCCATGAAGTATTTGGAACACAAGAATTGTTAATGACTGCACTTAATGAAGAACTCAACTTAGGATTAACTGATCGATCTCAAATTAAGGTTAATGTTTCTGGTATTAATCATTTCACTTGGATCGATGAGGCATTTTACAAGGATATTGATCTAATACCCATTTATACTCAATTTGCTAACAAATATTATGATCATGGACTGATCAAAGAAGAACACAGAGGAGATCCTTTTAAAAATGCTCATAAAGTAAAGTTTGATCTTTTCAGAAGATACGGAGTTATTGCAGCAGCTGGCGATAGACACCTTATCGAATTTGTTCCTCAATGGTACCTAAAAAATGAAAGTGACCAAGAAAAGTGGATCTATTGGTTGACAAAAGTGGAAAGAAGAATTAATAGCTTAAGAAACAAAAATCAGGAAACAAATGATATTATTGCAGGAAAGAAAGAGCTGACTATTTCACCATCAGGCGAAGAAGGTGTTCAGCAAATTAAATCTATCTTAGGCTTAAAATCATTCGTTTCCAATGTCAATCTACCTAACGCTGGTCAGATACCATGGCTACCTAAAGGAGCTGTTGTTGAGACAAATGCTGTTTTTAAAAGCGGGTCAGTTAAGCCCGTTCAAACTGGCAACTTGCCGCTTAACGTCCAAAATCTTGTATTACAACATGCCATTAATCAAGAAGCCCTCATTCATGCATTCTTCAATCAAGATAAACAAGGCATCATGAATATATTTGCCAATGAACCTATGGTGAAAAGATTATCTATAGAAGAGTCAACAGAGCTTTTCAATATTATGATTGATAATACAAAAGCTTATTTACCTGAATGGTTATTGCATTAAAGTATTATAAATTTATTTATAGGTTAAAAGGATGATCACTCATTTGACTGCAACTATTCCAATAGGGTAAAATCATAATAAGTTAGCAATTTAAATCGGAGGAGATATAATGAGTGAACCAAAGATGATCTATGATAATATTGCAGCAAAATTAGTGACAGACATTGATGATATTGCTTATGGAAAGATGATGTCATCTCCAGCTATAACCTTCAATAAGAAAGTATTTGCATTTTATTATAAAGAAAAAATGGTATTCAAGCTTGGTAAAGAATTTGATTTCACGCCCTATACTATTTCAGACTACGAACTTCTCAATCCATTTAAGAATAAACCTCCTTTAGCCGGTTGGTATGTGATTGATGCCCAGTACTCTGAAAAATGGGAAGAATTAGCTTTACTTGCTTATGACAAGCTGAAAAATTCTTAACATCAAATGGAATTAATAATACCCAACCAAGGGATACTCTTTAGTTGGGTATTTGTAATAATTATTTATCATTAAAATAAATCTTCTGAGTTGGATAAGCAAATTCTATATCCATTTCTTCATTAAATGCTAATAATATCTTTTCATAAATAGCATGTCGACTGGATCTTCTATTTCTTGGGTCGCATAGATAGCGTATAGTAAGTTTAATACCATAGTCTTCTATACTGGTATAGACGATAGGTGTTAGGTTTTTGTACATAATCATATACTTTAATGAGGCCTCTTTGATTTGGCTCTTTGCATCATCAATAATGCTTATTTCTTTATTATCAACGATCTCTAATAAAATCTTCTTTGCTTTCTGCCAATCACTTTCAAATGTAATAATGACACTCATTTCACTCCATATAAACTGAAAAGCTTTTGTAAAGTTCGCTAAATTGTCAGTAAAAACCTTTGAATTAGGTACATGAATAAGTCTTCCAGTACTCTGGTCACCATCAACCCAATTACCGATCTCTATAATCGTAAACTGAAAAATCCTCTGATCAATAACATCTCCAGCAGAATTATTTATTTCAATTCTGTCGCCTACCTCAAAAGGCTTTTTTAGGATAATGAATAGCCAACCTGCAAAATTGATTAATAAATCTTTTAGAGCTATAGCAAAACCTGCTGAAAGCAATCCTAGAAAAGTGGTCATGGATTGACCACTCATTAACCAAATTGATATCAATACTATGAGTAGAATGGTTATGGAAGAGTAGTTGATTAATTTCTTAACATAATAAAATCTTTGTACGTTCTCCATATATTTGTGGGTGATTTTAATGAGGACTCTATTAATAATCCAGATGGATAGAATGAGTATGATAGATATAACCAAATTACTATTTAACTCAATATTTCCGATACCGATGTTTTCAAAAAATTCTACCATAACATTTTGGTCCATTCTTATTAACCTCCCCATCTATACTTCTTCAAAGCTAAATCCTTGTATACCTTGTAGCATAACAAATTAGAATTATCTAGTCAATATTAATATATGTTTCACATGTACATTTAACACTTAAAAGAAAAACAACTCTCCATTAGTTGAATCAGGAGAGTTATTTTTAAATGAAATATCTTTATATTTAAATTGCTATTGTAATACTTCTGAGAAAATCCACTTCTTCTGGGGTCATGAATGGTGATAGTTTCTCATAGGCCATTTGATGATAAGCATTGATCCATCGCTTCTCCTCTTCTGTTAATCGCTCAACTAAAACTCCTTTTAAATCAATTGGACAATAGGATATGGTTTCAAACTTATAGAATTCCCCACATTCTGTTGTAAATGCATCAACCACAAGCATGGTATTTTCAATGCGTACACCATGACGACCAGCCTTATACACTCCAGGTTCATTGGTTAAAATCATTCCTTTTTCTAAAGCCACATTGTTGTTATTATTTCGAATGGTTTGTGGTCCTTCATGGACATTCATGAAAAACCCCACCCCATGACCAGTTCCACATTTATAGTCTAATCCATTATCCCACATAGGCTTTCTTGCTAGTATATCTAAGTGAGGTCCCGTAGTGCCGTGAAGAAAAATGGCTCTAGCAAGTGCTATATGTGCTTGAAGAGTAAGGGTATAATCAAGTTTTTCTTCTTCTGTTAAGGTGCCTACTGCAAAGGTTCTTGTTATATCAGTTGTACCATTTAAATACTGACCTCCCGAATCAACAAGCAAAAATCCTTTCATTTCTACATGAGAGAAGCTATCTTCCTTTGCTGCATAATGCATCATTGCTGCATTCTCGCCATATGCTGCAATGGTATTAAAACTCTCTCCTCTATACAATTTATGCTGACCTCTATATAGGCGTAATTGTTCTTCTACTGTAAGCTCCGTTATTTGATCGGTATCAAGATTTTCTGTGAGCCACTTAATAAATCGAACCATAGCTATACCATCAATGATTTGGCATTCTCTGAGATTCTTTATTTCAGTATCATTTTTAATGCCTTTCAATCTAGAAGCTATAGCTTCTTCTTCAATACATTTTACTGATGGCTTAAGAGCTTTAATCAGTGAAATACTCGTTAACGCAGGTGTATAAATCATTGAAGTAACATCCATTTTCTCCAAATACTCTTTTATATAATCATAAGTTAGTATTCGTATATTATCCCCTTCAAGTTCTGCTCGTACTGATTCAGATAATTTACATTCATCAATAAATAAACTCGCCTCTGACATGGTTACTAAACCATAGCCAATAACTACTGGACTAAACTTAACATCATTGCCACGTATATTGAATAACCAACAGAGATCATCAAGATTTGGGATTAAATAAGACTCTCCTCCTAGCTTTTTCATCTCTTCACGTACATCCCGAATCTTCTCAAGTCTAGTTTTGCCTGCGTAAGAAGTATCTAAGACAAAAGCTTTCTTTTTCGGCAACGGAGGGCGATCTTCCCAAATGTGATCCATTAAATCATCATTCATCTTAAATTTTAATACTTTCTTTTTACCAATGTGCAATAATTCCTTATAGATACTTGATGCCATGACATGACCATCAAATCCTATGGTCTGTCCTTCCTGCATCTCTTCTTCAATCCATTCAATAAAATTTGGTACCCCTTGTAAGCCTTGCTTCATTAAGATAAACTCTGATCCTTTTAACTGCTTTTCTGCTTGCACATGATACCTACCATCCACCCAGAGACATGCTTTATTCGACGTTATGACGACAGTTCCTACTGAACCAGTAAATCCAGAAATCCATGCCCTGCATTGCCAATGTTCAGCAACATACTCACTTTGATGGGCATCGGAACTAGGTATAATATAACAGTCTATTTGATGCTCCATCATTTTCTGTCGAAATGATTGAATTCTAGCGTTAATCAATGTAATCCCTCCTTTTCATCTATTCTATAGGTAACTTTCTCCTTCATCACTAAAATTCCTCCAAAACTAATAAATTAAGAAACTTCTATAGCTCATAAATTATACAACAAAAAAAATCCTGTATCACTATACAGGATTAGATAAAAGGGTAAATATTTTGTTAATCTCTTATAATTTTAATATTTTTCTTTATCTCTCTTTTTTCTTCGTACATTTTCTCATCTGCCATATTGACAAGGTTATCAATATATGTATCATTATCACAATTACAATAAGATATACCATGGCTTGCACTTAATATGTATTTCCTCTTCTCTTCTTTATTGATTAACTCGTATTCTTGCTTAATTCTTTCCCAGACACTTTCAGCTTGCTCTAAAGTCGTATTTGGTAAAACGATAAGAAACTCATCACCACCCAAGCGAGAAATATAATCATTTTGTCTTATACATTTTTTCATTATTTTTGAGAATGTGATAATTAATTCATCCCCTTTTGCATGCCCTAAAACATCATTAACTGTTTTCAAACCATTGATATCGACAAAGCAAATTGCGGAGTGTTTATGATCATTTATCGTTGCATGTAATCTTTCAAGACCTGCTCGTCTGTTTAATAGATTGGTCATTGCATCATACTCTGAATAAAATTTGATTTCATCCTTTGAAATACGATTAATCACCATTAAGATGGCTAGGAAAAAAGCTGCGATTAGGATGATCACAAATACAAACCAGTTCCCCATTAAATCTTTTAAAAGAATCTTTCCGAAATTATCATCAAAGATATAGCCCAATTCGCTATTTTTTGGTATGTAGGATATAATCATCCAATTATTTTCATCTAGATAAAGATCATAATGAGTTACAGACTGGCTCTTTTTTATATTCTCTGTTCTAGAAAATACAAATAATCCCTTGTCAGATATTAAGCTACCTTCCTCCATATCTTTAATATAGGACCACTCTTCATTAAATTCATCCATAAAACTTATGTGTTGCTTGTCCTCATACATAAATCCCCATTCTTTACCACTATCATCATTACTAATCCAGAAACCATCTTTGTTAACCAAGGCTATTTCTCCTTGACTGCGTTCAGAAATAGCTTTAAATTCATCTAACAAAAACCTTGCATAATAATTAAGTACAACTATACCTACTTTTTCACCATCCCTATTCATCAGTGGAGTAGAAAAACGAATCATGGGTTTTAAAGGCATTTCTATGGTTCCTTCTTCTATGTTTAAATCGACCTTGGATATAAATACTTGACCTGATTTAAGATTGATGGTGTTTTGAAAGTAATCTCTATTGACTTTATTTTGAAGCAATTTATCCGGTACCACATAGGATCCCTTATCTCTGTAATTAATTCTAAGAACTTCACTACCCTCTGAATCAATGTACCTCAATTGATCATATATCTTTTTGTTATCGACAAAACTCCTCCAATCCTCTTCTACATTATATTGTGAGTTTTCATCTATTGCATGCATTCTATAATTATCGGAAATGTACAGTAGATCCGAAATAATACTACTGAATTCTTTAGCTAATATATACTTCTCTGAATTGACCAGATGCTCTTCATTGAGCTTAATCTTGTTTCGCTCAGTAAGTACTTCATTGCTCTGTAAAATAAGAAATTCAAAAATATAAATTGCTGAAAAAATTAGAAATAGGTATAGCAAATACTTCGTAAATAATTTTTTATTTTCTAATGCATATTTTATATTCATCAAAGTATACCTCCTTCCACATATCGATGTGATTATGATTTCATTTATTATAAATTGTAGATGTGGTAGTTTTGTGATGAAATATATTGATACTAAAATACACCTATTGCTATGGTTTGGATTTACGCTAGATCATCTGGCAGGAATGTGATAATTATTATTTTATTAGAAAGATTACTAGATAGGAATAACTAAATTTTAGGCTATATCATAGATATACTATAATTATACAATATAATATCAAAATTTGTAAAGTAATGCTTATATAACTCTTTTCATGTTGTATTTATTGACAGTAAGCTGATTATACTTTAATATAGATATTAAGTATACTACATCTGCTAGTACACTCACATGAAAATACTTCAGGGATGGGATGAAATAGATGAAAAGATATGTTTATATTGTGCTGAGCCACACAAGTTCTGCTTTTGCAACTCTAATCAAATATTGCTCAAGAGCAGAATATACACATGTTTCTTTAGCATTAGATGAAGAACTAGATGAAATCTATTCTTTTGGACGTTTAAAACCGCGTAATCCGTTCATTGCAGGATTCGTTGAAGAAGATATACAAAAAGGTACCTTTGCTAGGTTTAAAAATACATATGCTGGTGTTTATAAAGTACCAGTCGATGAAGAGCAATATAACCAGTTACTTGAACTTATTGGGGAATTTAAGAAAGATCCTAGAAAGTATGGCTATAACTTAGTTGGTGTTGTTACATTAAGATTTGGTATAACATGCGATCGAGAAAATAAGTATTTTTGCTCCCACTTTGTGGCAGAAGTTCTCAAAGAAAGCAGTATACTGGAATTCGATAAAGCACCAAATAATGTAACACCCATAGATTTTAATAAGAAAATGAATCAACATGAACTTATATACATGGGTAAGTTAGCTCTGTATCCAAAACGTATCAATGAACTTAGTTATATATGATATACATATGAAAAGTTACAAAAGCCCCTACGAATTATTTATTCGATAGGGGTTTTAAGTACCTACTTATTGATTGTAAGCTTGATTTTTTCTATTCTTCGATCTTCTACATTTTCTATTTGAAAAATGATGTTCTTATGTTCAATAATAATATCTTCCTCTGAAGATGGGATACTACCATGTAGGTTCATTAAAAAACCACTAATAGTGTCTGCATTCTCAGTATCTAAATCTAGATTAAGATACTTATTAAGAGCATTTATAGTCAATAATCCATTAACTCTATAGGTATTCGTATCTATTAACTCAACATTTTCATGATAATCTTCATCAAATTCATCATTGATTTCACCGAAAACTTCTTCAATAAGATCTTCTAGTGTTGCAATTCCTGAGAATCCCCCATATTCGTCAATTAAAATAGCCATATGTTTCTTTGCTCTCTGCATCTCTATAAATAATTCATCAATAGGTTTTGTTTCTGGCACAAAATAGGGTGGATGTAATAACTTTCTTATATTGACGTTTTCAAACCCATATTCCCTTGCTTCTACAAGAAAATCTTTTAATAGCAGGATTCCAATAATATTATCATTATCATACTCATAAACAGGGACTCTTGAGAATTTATCCTGGAAGTACTCATCTAATACATTACTGAGAGGTGTTGCTATATTAATTGTAAATACATCTGGTCTTGGAATCATAACCTCTTTAGCAAGCTTATCGTCAAAGTCAAAAATACTATTAATCATTTGTTTCTCAATTTGATTAATAACACCATGTTCTCTTCCAACTTCTATGAGTAACCGAATCTCTTCTTCAGATACCTTTTGATCCATATTCCCTTGATCCAGTCTGAAAACCTTTAATAACAGATTCGTTGATGCTGAAAGCAATTTAACAAAAGGCATGGTAATTTTAGAAATATAGTGAACAGGTTTTACTGTAAACATAGCAATGGTTTCAGTTTTTTGTAGAGCTAAACGCTTTGGAAATAGCTCTCCAAATACAAGCATAAAATAGGATAATATGATGGTAATCAGCACAACTGCTATTTGATGACTATAAGGAATATTAAATTGCTCTAGAAAAACAGCAAATTCACCTGATATCCCGGTAGCCGCTGATGCACTTGAAAAAAATCCTGCTAGAGTAATACCAACTTGTATAGTAGCTAAAAACTTACTGGGTTCATCCAATAATTTGAGCAGCAGTTGAGCTTTCTTATTATTACCTTCCGCTAACTTATTAATTTTATTTTTATCTAATGAAACAATAGCCATTTCTGCTGATGCAAAAAAGGCATTGAGGCATGTTAAAATAGCGATTAATAGAAGCTGTAAACCAATTTTTGTATCCATCCCTTTATACCCTTACCTTTCAAAATATAATTAGTGCTCATATACATTATACACTATTTTCATTTTTTGCAAAACTTTAAGATGATAATCACAAAAGTAGAAAACCCTATAGTGTCTTTTTAGTTGGACTCTATAGGGCTATTACTTCTTGCTTAGATATAGGTTATTTTAATTCTCTTGCGCGCTTTTGTAATTCAAGTTCTTCATCTGTGAGATTCTCTAACACCAAACCATGAGGCATTTTATTACCGTTACTATCAACATTAACGAAGGTTATAAATCCTTCTACAAGAACTTTACCAGTCTTTGTGGATAGTGTTTGATTATATACTGTTAGGCTTGTTGTACCCGCATCCACTACTTTAGCAGTGATTTCTAGGATATCTCCTTTTTGAGCTGGAATATTAAAACGCATACCATGGACTTTTAAGCAAACGATATTATCAGGATTACCAACTGCAACAGCCGCTGCAACAAAACCACCTTCGACAAACCATTCTGCCATTCTACCAGCAAAGAGGGTACCATGATGATTTAAGTCTTCGGATTTAATCAAACGTGCTGATTGATGTAATTTCATATAAACTCTCCTTCTCCCTTGTACACTTTTTAATTGATCAAATATATTAAAGTATTATATCTCTTTTATCCTCTAGAATCAAGGTATTAAGAGCAATTTATTAACTTCTCTTAACCTATGAAATGACGCAATGATTTAAATAAAGGTTGTTACTAAATAGATAACTGTAGTTACAGTAATAGCACTGAATAAAGTGGTCCATAAAACAGTTTGAGAAGCAAAATCAGGTTCATTATCATACTCAATAGCTAGCAGAACGCTATTTACTGCAGTAGGTGCGGCTGAAATGATGATTAAAACTTGAGCAACCAATCCACTTAATCCAAGAGCTAGTGTTATAAGATAAGCTATGATGGGTGAAACAATAAGTCTTAATACGTTGGATAAATATACTTTCTTAATCCGTAAGTCAAAGTGTGTTTTACCGAGCTGAGCACCTAAAGTCAATAATGCAACTGGAACCATACCTTTACTTAGAATAGTTATAGTAGACATAAGGGGACCTGGAACGGCTATTTCTTGGCCTCGCATGAAAAATGCTATAATAATAACATACATCATAGGTAGCTTAAAAATGCTCATTATTACTTCTTTAAAACTCTTTCCATTGCCACTGCTGCTGTTATACACACCCACTGTATTAACCAATACATTTTGAACCACCATAAGAATAACTAAAATAGATACTGCATAAGGATCATCAAATAATAAACTGATCAGTGGAATACCATAATTCCCAGAATTAAATAAGACCACAGAATTAATGAATGCTTTTTCAATGGATTTCTTATACCTAAATACTTTACAGATTACATTGCTTAATATAAATTCAATAAAGAATAAACTAATGGTAAAGATCATGATCATCGTAATCAATGATCCATCCAGTTCACTATTATAAATATTAATAAATAGTATGGCAGGAATTAAGCCATAAAATTGGATTTTGGTTAAAGTTTTTATATCAATCTTAAATTTTCGATAAAGGACGAATCCTAAGATGATAATCGTAAATATTGGTAGTATAATATTAGTAAAAATATATATAAAGTAATTCATAAGTCCTCCTTAATGACTAAAGCTCTCACACATACTGTAACATATCTTTCTTTACCTTGAATAAAAATCAAGGGTACCTTGTTTCGCTCCTAATAACCGTTCAATTGTTTGTTGAAAAGCTACTCCTAATCTTTGTAACTCATTTTCTCTTTTATTATGTTCTGTATAATAACAGTTAGCGATTTTTACCTTATAGTGGTTAGCAATCACTAAAAATAATTCAGGTGTTTCTTCAAAATCAATTGGATTAAATACCCCTTCATCTTTTCCTTGTCTGATTATCTGCTGAATGATTTCATAGAACAAATCCTTGATCTTCTCTTGATATTTTATTTGAATAAGCTCATTACCCATTTTGCTATTAATCTCATAAAAATCCTTATATAAACCAGTATTTTCTTCTCGATATAAAATGATTTCTTTCATAAGCATCTCTAATTTTTCAGCAGCTCCAGATCTAGATTCACCTATATTGTTAGCTATACTACTTATGTCCCTAAGAAAAAAATCAACTACCTGACTTAATAAATCTTCTTTAGAGTCAAAATGATAATAGAATGAACCTTTTGTTATGTTCATCTCTGCCAATATTTTATTAATAGAAGTCGCTTCATAGCCATGTTCTTTATACATGGCTATGGCTGTTTTTAAAAATTCCTTTTTACGCGCATTTTTATCTTTGGATATCCACATGTTTTCGCAACCTTTCAATAGAATTTATTCGTTTTACTTTCAATCCAATCCAAAATATAATGAATAGCAAGGGGATAATTCCCCACTTGGCAATGGTGGGAGGCTGCTTCTTTCTTTGTGAACACTCTACCAGTTACTGATTTAGCGTTTTTTAATGCTTTTTTCTGTTTCTCCCAAAAGCACATATACATATCCTCTTCACCTTCCATCAATAAGACATCTTGCTTAATGAGGTGATTAAAACTTTTTGTAGAGTAAATCTTAATTTTTTCCATATAATCATATAGATTATTGACTCCAAAAATATAATACCCTTGATCAATCAACCAGCTAGCAAACTTTGAGTGTTCCCTCGCAGTCTTCTCTATTCCATTAATAGCGTTTTTAGCTTTCAAAGCCATTAATATCTGGGTAACTATTTTTTCACTTTTACTTTTTTTATTAAGAACGGCTCCATAGAAGTCATAAATGATATCAAATAGCACAACTCGCTTAATCCGCGATTCAAAAGCAGCAGCCCTAGCAGCTAAATAGCCTCCAAATGAAATACCTATTAATGTCACATCATCTAACTCAAAGTTATCCAGAATTTGAGCTACAGGCTTTTCCCAATTATGTATCATCTTCATGTTGTAGTTATACAATGGTTGCCCTTGTCCTGGCCCCTCAAACATAATGACTTCAAAACCTCTGTTTACCATTAATCGCGTAATGTTATAAAATTCTTCTATAAATGAATCATAACCGCCGTGTAATATTATAGTACCACACTTTTTTTGATCTGGCTTAAATTTCATGCAATAAAGTTTACCCTCTTCAAAATCTACATAGGATATTTCAATGGATTGATCTTTCAATGCTATCCTATATAATTGGAGAGCCATATCGTAGTACTTCTTCTTATCTTGGTCATCAATGGTAGCAAAAAATTCAGCTGCTCTATAAGCTGTTGCTGCCTGTAAGTAATTTCCCTTTTGTTCTGATCGTGATGCCAAAGCAACCATTTCATTTTTCCAATCTTGAAAGTCATAAATTCTTTGAGATACTTCAGTTATTTCATCCTCATCAAATATACCTGATGAATAAAGCCTGGCATTTAGTTGAAAATTAATCACTGGATCTTTGTGAAATTCCAAATAACCAACTGGCATTTTAATATCTTTCATAAGAACACCTCATTTCTCTCACATGATTTTATACTACTAGTATATACATACCATAGGTATAATTATATTACAATTTGATCCAGTTGTAAATCCTTTTTACAATTCAAAAGCACCTCCTAGTAGAAGAGATGCTTTAAAAAAGTTCTTTTATATTGTTTTATTGGCGATAAATTGAGGTAGATATACATATACTGCCGTTCCCTTATCATCTTCACTCTGAATGGAAAGTCCATAGTTATCACCAAAGAATAACTTAATTCTTTCATTGACATTTTTTACTCCATACCCATTAGATTCTTTTTCTAGAATCGTATTTAAAACTTCTTCTTTGATACCTACTCCACTATCTTCTACGACAAATTCCAGGTACTGCCCCCTCAATCCCCCTTTTATTGTTAACCGCCTGAAACCTTTTTTCTTCTTAAAAATACCGTGCTCCAACGCATTTTCTACTAAGGGTTGAAGAATTAAATTGAGAGTATCGTAATTATAAATAATATCATCAATTTTATAGGTAACATCAAAACTATTTTCGTGTACGATCTGTTGTATCTCTACGTAAGATTTCGTATTATCAACCTCATTTTTAACTGAAGTTATAATTTTACCAGTATTTAATGATGTCCTATAAAATTTAGATAATAATGTAATCATGTTACTTAGTTCATCTGCATCGACATCCATTGCTTTCCATTTCATAACAGAAAGGGTGTTATACAAGAAATGAGGATTAATCTGAGCTTGTAAGGCTTTAAGTTCTGCAGCTTTTTGGGTTAATTCTTTTTGGTATACTTCTTCTATTAAACTATTAATTCTTTTTACCATTCTTCCGAACTTATTTGTTAGTTCACCAATTTCATCTACTGATTGACTCTTGACTTCAATTCCTAAGTTCCCTTGCTCTACAAGCCCCATTTTATCATTTAGTTTATCGATTCTTTTTACCATTGTGTGAGAAAAAAGCCATATAATCACCATTACAACTACCAAACAGATACCAACAATAATCATCGTTGTACTTAATATCTTTATAGTACCACCTGTCATTAGATGAGTAGGTACATAGCAAATTATTCTCCATTCCTCATTACTGGTGCTACTACTAGCAACAATATATTCATTCTTATTATACCGAATAGTACCTTCAGAAATTTCTTTAAGATCATAATCAGGAATTTCTAATGAATTATCTGATAACGTATTTTCGGAGAGAATAATATTATTTTCCTTATCCATTATGACTAAACCATATTCATATACATTTATACGAGCAGAACTGTTTAGTATTCTATCGTAATCTAATTCCATAAAAACAATGCCTAGTTCTAAATCACTGATCGTATCATTCATTTTTCTAGCAGAAAACAACTTCCCATCTTGATAAAACCATCTGGTAATCTTACTTTTCATTATTTCATCCGCCCAGTCCATTCCATCTAATTTATCATATGACTGAATGTACTGACCATACTCTGGTACATCACTTTTAGTATAAACTGTTATTTGCTTAATTTCTTCATGTATGTCCATTATATTATTGAAAAAAGGATTCAGAAAATCTCTCAAATCAGTTACTAATAGAAGCATGTCTGTGTAATTATTACTGAATATTTGCTGGATTCTTATATTAAAGGCTATGGAATTAATAATATTATTATAAAAATCCTGATCGTGACTAATGTTATCTGCAACTTTATTGATGGCATTTTGCAGCACTTCATTAGATTGATTGATTAATGAATCTTTTGCTTCTTTATAAGAATAAATACCTAAAACTGTTATAGGAATCATACTAACTAATATATAAGACAATAATAGTTTCCTTTTGAATTTTAAATTTTTAAAGTGTTGTAAAATTTTTTTCATGGCTGGCTATTTCTTTCTCTATACTTTGCCGGCGTCATACCATAATGGTTTTTGAAAACAGTACCAAAATAAGAAAGATTAGAGTAACCCACTTGTTTTGATATATCAATTACTTTAAGGTTTGTTTCCTCAAGAAGTTCTTTAGCCATTTCTAACCGATAGCTTGTAATAAATTGAACTAAACTTTCTCCAATTTCTTTTTTGAATAGATGACTTAAATAACTTGGAGATAGATAAACCTTTTCTGCTATCATTTGAAGGCTTATATCTTTCATGTAATCTCTTCTAATAATCTTAATGACTTTTTCAATAACATTTTTTTGAGACTTATCTATAGGATGTAATTGTTTTGCTTCTTCATGCTCAATCATTTCAATTAAAATCTTTTTAAGTTTTGTTAAAGATTGTGCATTAAAGATGCTCTCTAAGCTTTCCTGGAAGTCTTCCCTAATTCGTCCTGAACATCCTTCATAAATTTTTTTGACAATCTCCATGCAAATATATTTTAGGTACATGGATGAGATGGTATTTTTACATTCTTGAAGTCTGTCAAAAAATACATCTAGCTTTCTCTTAACGCTAAAATAGTCTTTTCTTCGTAAATATATGTTGATATCCTTTAAGCTCTTATCCATAAATTCAGGAAAGTTACTAATTTTAAATGAATAATCTTCTGTGAATAAAATAAGGGCTTCATTCGTAAAGAACTTATCTTCAAGTCGTTTATCCATTTGATTAAACTCAAAATGGATATCATCTAAGTTTGTAATCGGTCTACTAATAACCATACAACTACTAGTCTTATCATAAAAATTGCTAATCCAATCTTGTAGCCCTTCACAAATTGAAATTGTATATTCTTTTGTCAGCGTATTCTCATTTTCTGTGAAAAACAAAACACTTTGGTATTCATTTAGATTTAGATAATCATAAGGTATAAGCAATTCTTCCTTTAATCCATCTTCAAATTTAAGATTCTCAATATCAAAGAATTTATCTTCAAAATCCAATAAAATCATACGTAAACCATCATTGTTAATATTCATGTTTAGATTCTGGATTCTCTTCTTTAAATGCTCATCGCACTTTAGACCACGAATGATATCAAGTAATATCTTCTCTTTTTCGTACTGAACGCTTTTGTTGTAACATTCAATTAACTTTTCTTTTACCTCATCTTCTTTTCTTTCTTGTTTGCATAAGCTTACGACATCATTCATAACATTTAAAAATTGGTCGATATCAATAGGCTTTAAAATATATTTTTTAACTTTTAAATCAATGGCTTTCATGGCATATTCAAATTCATTATAAGCACTATAAAAAATAACTTTTATATTAGAATTGATCTTTAGTGCTTCATCTGTTAATTCTATACCGTCCATAAATGGCATCTTAATATCTGTGAATAAGATATCAACAGTTTGTTTCTTTATGTACTCTAAGGCTTCTTCTCCGTTTTGTGCTTCTGTTACATTCAGTTCCAGATTGTATTTATTAATTAATGATCGAATGCCACGCCTTTCTATGCCTTCATCGTCTACAATTAAGATATTATACAAGCAACCATCCCCCTCATATATAGTTTAATATCATATTCTTCATTATTCAACGATAAACAACAAAATCCGAAAGAGAAATTTTAGTACTATGTATTAAAGAAAAGTACAACTAATTCCCGGTTGTCACAACCGGGAATTAGTTGATTTATTATTTACTAAATTTCTCTACATTACTTTTGTATTTGGCACTCCACCATTCTTCTAGTTGTGGTAAGCCGACTTTATCCATTTTTTCGATCATTTCATAATAAGCATCAATAGCTTCACTTTCAGATTTAGCCATTATAATCTTAGCATATTCCTTCTCAATAACTTCTTCAACCTGAGTCATAATGATCCCTTCAGCCGTTGTTGGATCAGGGTTCATTTCATATATAAATGGTGTTGCATCATATGTTACATAAGTATTAGCTAATGCTCTGTTATTGGCTCTATCAGGCTCTTCGGTAAATGCTCCATATAAAGCATTATCCCAGTAGGAGTATTGGAAGAAACGGAAAGTATGTACACCTGTCTTCTCATAGAAAGCGTTTTTGTCTTTATTCCACTCTTCTAAATATTTTTCACTACGAAAAACTTTATTATCTTCTATAACAAAATCTTCGCCTTCATGACCATACTCTAATAATTTATTGCCATCTGGACTCCACATATATCGTGTAAACTTAAGTATTTCACCTGGATCTTCAGCAGCCTTTGTTATTAATGAAATTGTCCAACCAAGCTTACTCTGTCCAACTTCAAAACTTTCTCCAGGAGCATTTAAAGCTTCTGTAACAATATAATGAGAGTCGGGCTTTTTAGCATCCAAAGCAGCATTTTCATCATTTAAGCCCCACCAACCCGTAGCGGTACAAAATACTCGTGTTGATCGATCTTCTTTTACCTGATCCCTTTTCTTTACATACCCCTCTTGGTCTAATAATCCTTCACGGTATAATTCATTTATAAATTTAACGAATTCGATATATTTTGGATCTTTATAACGATGCAGAAGATTTTGAGAACCATCTACATAGTATTCACGGATACCAAAAGATTTTTCAACAATACCTCTTGAGCCATAATTTTCACCTAAAGATAATGCAATTGAGTTTTTACCATCGATTGTTGGATATTTTTCTTTAAATGCTCGTAGAGCACCTTTAAATCCATCAATCGTTGTCATATCTGGAGAACCGAGCTCTTCATAGATATCTTTTCTTACATTATAAGCAGAGGCATTGTTAGGCATCAGGTCTGGTACGAACCAACTAGGTAAACCATACAGTTTTCCATCTATATCTGACTTTGTATACCTATACACTTCTTCAGGTATTTCGTCCATGAATTCAGGACAATATTCTTCGATAAGTTCATCATAAGAATAAACTAGACCCTGATTAATTAATTTATTTACGTTTTTATCTGAGATGTCTAAAGTAATCATATCTGGAAGATCATTAGTCGCTATCATTAAGTTCAGCTTTTCTGTTCCATCTCCTGAAGGTATGGATACATTAGGTACAACACCTGTTATATCGGAAATATCTTTAAGTACAGGGTACTCCGTCCATGGTTTATTGTGATTCCACCAAGAATAATTGAGGTACCAATCAAATGTGATATCTTTACCAACATACCATTTGTCTCTCATTTCTGCTATCCAGTCATTTTCTATATTCTTATCATCTGTTGTGCTTTTATCGTCTACAGTCGCTACATGGCTTGAATTTTCACCATTCACTTGA
This sequence comes from Vallitalea okinawensis, assembly GCF_002964605.1. Lineage (NCBI taxonomy): Bacteria > Bacillati > Bacillota > Clostridia > Lachnospirales > Vallitaleaceae > Vallitalea > Vallitalea okinawensis. Next base: position 8,594 of record NZ_PQDH01000004.1, on the reverse strand, counting down.
GTCGTATTATCATTTGACTTTTGTCCACATCCCGAAAATACTGTTAGTATCATTGTTAAGATCAATAGCATACTAATTATTTGTTTCATCCTCTTCATCCTTCACCCTCCATTTGCATTATAAATTATATATAAATAACATCGGCTGTATCCCGATGATTATTCCTTTATAGCTCCTATCATAATTCCTTTCATAAAGTACTTTTGTAGAAATGGATAAATCAATACAATTGGACCTATAGCTATCATCATCGTTGTTATTTTCATTGCCTCCGGGGTAACCGCCCCTTGTACCGCTTGCTCATGTTGCATCAGCTCTTGAGCTGCCGAGTTTTGAGCAACAATTTTCATTAAAATTGTCTGTAACGGTAGCAGATTCGCATCATTTATATAAATGTACGCATCAAACCATGCATTCCAATGCCCAACACCATTAAATAAAGCGATGGCAGCTATTATTGGTGTAGATGTTGGTAGTACTATCTTAAAAAATATTTGTAAATCATTATACCCATCTATTTTAGCAGACTCTTCTAATGAGGCTGGAAGAGATTGAAAAAATGTTTTCATGATAATCATGTTCCATACACTAATAAGACTAGGTATAATGTATACCCAAAAGTTATTTGTCAATCCAAGTCCTCTAATAAGTAGGAATGTAGGTATCAGCCCACCCGAGAAAAACATAGTAATAGTAGCTAATGTTAAATATACTTTCCTAAATACCAGATGCTTTTTAGATAGACCGTATGCAAACATACCTGTAGCTAATAAACTACATATAGTACCAATGACCGTTCTAAGAATAGTAATCAAATAAGCATTACCAATCAAAGGATGTTTTAAAGTCATTTGATAGTTTTTAAGTGTCCACATTCTAGGCCAAAAATAAATACCACCTCGCATGGCATCTGTAGCATCATTAAATGAAATCATCAGTAACTGCCAAAAAGGGAATATGAATAAAAAAATTATAATACACATGAATAAGATATTGACATAATCAAAAATTTTCTCACCTATTGTTTTTTTCAAATTGTTCTCACCCTAACTCCATTAAAATATTCCCTGGTCACTTACCTTTTTAGCCAACCAGTTCGTTATAAGTATTAATATAAAACCAACAACAGATTTAAATAAACCTACTGCTGTTGAATAAGAATATCTAGCTTGTGAGATCCCTACTTTATAAACATAAGTGTCTAAAACTTCACCTACGTCCAGCACTAACGGATTTTGCAATAAATAGATTTGATCAAAACCAGCATTTAGTATACCACTTACACTAAATATAAGTAAAATTACAATTGTTGGCGCGATGGAAGGAAGAGTAATATGCCAGATTCTCTGAAACCTTTTAGCACCATCAATGGCAGCGGCTTCATACATACCTTGGTCAACATTACTGATAGCTGCAAGATAAATAATGGATCCCCAACCCACACCTTTCCATATATCGGATAGAACTAAAATGCCCCAAAAATATTGTGGCTCACCTAAAAAAGTTATAGGTTCCTGTAATAAACCGATTGCCATTAATAATTCATTAATAACGCCGCCTTCTCCAGATAAAATTCTTGTTATGATTCCAGCCATAATTACCCATGATATGAAATGTGGGAGATAGGATACGGATTGTACAAGCTTTTTAAACTTCGCATGTGTTAATTCATTTAGTAGTAAGGCCAATATGATTGGCGCTGGAAATCCTATGACTAACTTTAAAATACTGATGCCCAATGTATTCTTCATAATATTGAAGAATTCTGGATTATTAAAGAACATTTTAAATTGCATAAATCCAACCCAAGGACTACCGAGTATACCATTACCAATCTGAAATTCTTTAAACGCAATTATAATACCATACATAGGTATATAAGAGAAAACAATTAACCAAATCACCCATGGAATAACCATTATTTGAAGGTATTTTTGTTTTTTAAATTCTTTCCAAGTATAATTCACTTTATTTTTCTCTTCTTTGTATTTAACAGTAGTAACACCATTCAATGAGCTTCACCCTCTTTAATTTAGCATTGATCAAGGCTGTTAAGTTTTTAAAATATTTTGTGTTAGTTATAGTATAATTAAATACCTAGTATTATGAAATCTAAAATATTTTAGAAATATATCAATTTCTTTTGCATTTTTTCTAAGCTAATTACTAAAACTTTTCATTAAATGAAGTATTAATATGGATATAGATGATACAAAAACTCCCCATAAGACAATGCTTATAGGGAGTTTTCTATTAAATGTTATTTGTATAATGTCTGATGTATCTTATTGATTCGGTCTGGATTTACTTTTAATACCTGTCGATCATAGGATAAAAAACCATTAATTTCACGCTCTACATCTGTGATTTGTGTATAAACTACACCACAGCACCCTTGTTCCTTTAAGGGCTTAACTTGCTCCTCAATAAGTGATACATAAGCCTTCTCAAAGTCTTCAAGTGTTTCATAATGTGAGTAAGAAAAGAATTCATCTTCCCAAATATGACCTTTAGGTTGATAAGTATATCCACCGTACTCCGATACAATCATAGCTCTATTGTTTTTCACTTCTGGCATGGCTAAAGGTTGACAATAGATATGTTCTGTTTGTAATTGCCCCCCCTTTGTATCAATCCAACCACAGTGATAGTCTACATAGCGTGTTGGATCATAGGAAGATAACCAGTCACCAACTCTTCTTGAATCAAATTGTCCCCATGATTCATTAAAAGGAATCCACATACCTAATGACGGTACATTATATAAGGTGTCTACAAGTTCTTTTAACTCTGCTTCAAATTGATGACGGGCTTCTTCATTACGGTTAACATAATCATACCACTTCTTGCTGGTATCATCATCCACACTATTAACAACAGCATGCATAATAACCATCATTTCTGACGTATCCATTTCTTGGCCAGAAACCATCTTTTGCATAATTTCCATAGGTATATCAAGTTGACCACTTTGAAGTTTCTCAGGGATCAGCTTATCAAAAGCCAATTTACCACCATTGATCATATCTTGCCATACGATAAGACCAATTTTATCGCACCAATAGTACCACCTAGCAGGTTCAACCTTGATATGCTTACGTGTCATATTAAAACCTAAGCGTTTTGTTTCTTCTATATCAAAGCGTAAGGCTTCATCTGTTGGGGCAGTATAGATACCATCCGGCCAGTAACCTTGATCAAGGGGACCATTTTGGAAAAGAATCTTATTATTAAGAGCTAATCGTTTTGTACCTTCTTCATCTTCCATTAGACTAAACTTACGCATCCCAAAATAACTATCTACTGAATCTATAACCTGATTACCAGACACCAATTCTACCCTTAAATCATAAAGGAAAGGTTGGTTCGGGCTCCATAACATTGGATTGATTATAGAAAGAGACATTTCTTGTCCTACAGATTGAATCTCTGTGATGACCTCTTTACCTTGTTTTAAAACAGTCCCTCTAATGAATAAATCGCTATGCCCAATGACGGTTGTTTCTAGATGTAACTTTTCAGCATCAATATCTGGTGTCATTTTAAGGTTTTTGATATAACTCTTAGGAACAGCCTCCATCCAAACAGTCTGCCATATACCGGATGTAGCAGTATAGAAAATACTATGTGGATTAAGAACTTGTTTACCTTTTTGTTGCCAATGGGTATCCGTTGGGTCCCAAACCTTAACTGTCATTTCATTCTTACCTTCTCCAAGAAAATCTGTAATATCAAATGAAAAGGGTAAATAGCCTCCTGTATGTGATCCAACTTCTTTACCGTTTACAGCAACTGTTGCTTGCCAATCAATAGCCCCAAAGTGTAAGAGAATACGCTTTTCTTCCCACTCTCTAGGCAAATGAAAATCTCTTTTATACCAAAGATGCTCATCGGGTTGAAGTGCTCTTTTTACGCCAGATAAAGCTGATTCTATACAATAAGGCACAAGAATTTTGCCATCAAATTGATTAACGTGATTTTCAACTTTAGGAAGTATGGCATAATCCCATAAGCCATTCAAGTTCATCCAATCTTCTCTTATCATTTGTGGACGAGGGTATTCAGGTAATGGACAACTATGATCAACATCTTTAGCCCACCTTGTCATCAGGTTCTCTTCTATAGGATTCCAATTATTACTTGTCATCGTTTTAACCTCCTTAAAGATAAAATATGTTATAATGTTATACGAAATAGTTAATAAATTCACTGCGATATCATGATGCATCTATGTGTTTTCATGTAGCTTTCAATAAATAAGCCTTAGAAGGAGGGGTATGGTGAAGAAACAGGGTAATAAGAATGCCTATAAACTAAGATGTGATCAAAAATCAGATCAGTATAATAAAAAAGATTTATATAGTATAATCCAAAATGCTCCAAGTGAATTGCAATTAAAACTCATCTATAATCCCTTAGAAGATAAACCCTATTATATGGTTGGTAGCAATCCTTTTACTTCAACTGTAAAGATTTTAAAGCAGCTATCTAATCAGGACATCAGTGGAGGTAAGCTTTTATTTACTGTAGATAGACATTTTACTAACATCGCTTTACACAATCATGAATTCTTTGAATATATTCATATCTCTTCAGGTAAAGTGGAGACAATCATTGATGGCGATAAAGTCATTTTAGAAACAGGCGATTTATGTCTACTTAATAAGCAAGCCATCCATTCAATAAAGACAACTGGCGAAAATAATCTAAGCTATAATGGCATTATCATGGATGAATTCCGTCAACGAATAGTTAGCATGATGCCAGAAGGTCATCCTATGACTGATTTTTTTCTAGGTCAAGCAATAAAGAAGAATTACATTCACTTCAAAACTAGAAATTATGAAAAAATCCAGAGTATGAGTCATCATATGATTGAAGAATACTTCTTAGATAAACCAGAATCAAGCTTGGCTGTAACTGGCTATTTTGCAGTTCTTATTACAGAACTGATAAGACTCTACCCCTATCTTAATGATAAAGAAAATTTTGAAGTGGAAGAAGAAGTCGAAGATACTTCAATAGAAAAAATTCTTAGATACCTTCAGCAGAATTACCAGCATGCCAGTATAACCAGTGTATCCAACTACTTTCATTTTAATCCCAGCTACTTAAGTCGTTACATTAAAAAAGAAACAGGAAAAAGTTTTACACAGATTTTAAAGGAAATTAAGCTAAATAAGGCTAAAATTCTGCTAGAGAATTCTAAGCGTTCTGTAGAAGAAATAGCCTATGAAGTCGGGTATAATAGCGTTAGTCATTTTTATAAGGTCTTTAAAGAGTGTGAGGGGATTACACCTGTAGAATATAAAGGAAATAAAATCTATTAAATATAGAAGGTGATTATCCATGAAAGAGAAATACAGCGGACTACCCACTTATGATAGAGAAGCTTTTTTTAGTCGTATACAAGAAATGCCTAAAGAATATCAGTATAAGATCGTTCACCATCCTCTAGAGTCTAAAGCTTACTACATGGAAGGTACTAGTCCTTTTACCTCCACAGTAAATTCTATGGAACGACTAATGGGTAAAGAAGAATCAACGCATAGGATTTTGTTTTCTATTGATAAGCATTATGTAAACGTTGCCTTGCATAACCACGATTATTACGAATTGATTTTTGTTTATTCCGGTCAAATTGAAACAAAGATTGATGACGAAGTTGTACAACTACAGGCTGGTGATATTTGTATTCTTAATAAAAAAGCCTATCATTCTGTACGATCTGAAGGACTAAGCAATATATCATTCAATGCAATAATTACTGATAGTATAAGACAAGAACTATTAATGGTAATGCCCGATGATCATCCATTTAAGGATTTCTATTCAGGTAATATACACAAGAAGAACTATATACATTTTCAAACCCATAAATTTGAGAAGGTCAGTAGTATCGTTAAACGTATGATGGAAGAATATACATTAGACAAAATGGGATCTGAAATGAACGTTTTAGGCTTGTTTTATCAACTAGGTACAGAACTACTACGTATATATCCCATAACACAAGGTATTTTTATTGACCCGGGAAAAGAGGACCTATCCATTCATCGCATCATTAAGTATATGCAACAGAATTATCAACATGCTACAATAAAAAATGTTTCAACTTATTTTCACTTTAATCCTAATTATCTCAGTCGGTTAGTCAAGAAAGAAACTGGCAAGAATTTTTCTTCTATTCTTCAAGAAATTAAGTTGGATAAAGCTAAGATCCTTTTGGAGTATACAGAGAAATCCATTGAGGAAATTGCTTTTGAGATTGGTTATAGCAGTATCAGTCACTTCTATAAAATCTTCAAAAAACATGAGGGAATTACCCCCATTGAATATAAGCAAAGTAAACAAAATCAGGAGTTATAAGTGAGCTAAAAAGCAGTACAATCCGATGATTGCACTGCTCTTTTTCTATTTCTCAAACCTAGGCTATTTGTTTCGCTTCTACTGAACGGCGCTTCTTTAGATCCTCAAGTATCTCATTATATCGTTTACCAGTTAGTTCATAACGTCTAATAACAAAGTATGTTAGGACACCTATGATTAATGGGATTAAGCTCATAAGAGATTTTATACCAAATAATGCCAAAGGTGTTTGAGCAACATTTGCATGATAGCCAGTCAGGTCAAGGATAATACCTGGCAGTACACCACCAATGGCAGTACCCATTTTTAACGAGAAACCTATCATAGAGAAAATAATACCTTCTTTTCTTTCTCCAGCCTTATATTCGTTGTACTCAACAATATCAGGAACTAGCCCCCAAAGTAATCCTGTTATAATACCATTACCAATTGCTCCCAAGACATTACCAGCAATGATAAGAGGTACACTAGTTGAAAAGTAAGCTATCGGGCGGATAAAACTGATAACTAAACCTACCATCACCAATGTCTTTTTGTCCCACTTTTTCGATAGTAATGGTACAAAAAGAACTGAAACAAAGGTTACAGATAAGGCAATCATACCAAATACAGTGAAAAGATCCATTCGGTTAAGTACATATTGTAAATGATATAAACCAGCCGCTTGACCAATAGCTCCTCGACTCATTGTTAAGAAGAAGAAAAGACTAATGATTAATAATGGTCTATTATTTTTATATAAAGTCTTAATTTCACTGAATTTAAACTTCTCTGTGGTTGCAGGACTGCTATAACGTTCTCTTGTTGTCATAAAAGAGAAAAGCATTAATATTACGGCCAAAATTGCAAATACAATCATGGTGTATTGATAACCTTGTGCAGGATTATCCTGACCAAAGATATCAATTAAAATAGGCATACCGATAATGACAATAGCTGTGGATGCCATGGCAAAAAGCATACGAATGACGGATAAATTTGAACGCTCCACAGGTTCTTGTGTAATGGAGGAAGATAAAGCACTATAAGGTGTATTGACGATTGTATAAATCATACCTAACCCAATATATGTTACGTAAGCATAAATTAATTTGGCTGTCCCTCCAAGATCAGGTACTGTAAAGGTTAGGATTGCTAATATACCAAATGGGATTGCCCCAAATAACATATATGGTCTAAATTTTCCCCAACGAGTATGGGTACGATCTATGACAGCTCCCATTATAGGGTCATTAATAGCATCCCAAACTCGGGCTACAAGAAATAATATTGCTGCTGATGCTGCTGATATCCCAAATACATCAGTATAGAAGAATAGTAGAAACATGAGAATCGGTTGCCAAAACAGATTACATGAGAAATCCCCTAAACCATATCCCACTTTTTCAAGTACACTGACTTTTTTAGTATTACTCATAATATTACCTCCTAGGTTCTACGACAATTATAGTGTAATTGTAGAAGATAATTCACAAAGTAACACTGCGAAATTATGACATAGTTCTGCGGTTTTATGACACGCTTGTCAATATTGTGCTAAAAATCTACTGATATATTCACTATATTGTAAAATATTAACCACTATAAACTATGTTTATAGAAAATCTATAGATAAAATAATGCAATACGCAAACTACCATAAGTATAGAATAATCCAAAATAGATAAAGAACCAATATAAGCCTCACAACAATATCATCATTGATATTATAGTGAGGCTTCACTTTATGTGCAATATTTTAATCTATCTTTATCCAGTACAACTTGCAGTCTACATTGTAAAATTTACTGAGCTACCTTACTCTTGCTCTCTTTATCCTTCTTATAATAAACAGCAATGATCCCTAAGCTGACAAATACTAAGGCAATGATGGTCTTGTAATCCAGTGCATCGCCTAAGATGGCTACCGATAACAAGGTACCTGCTACTGGTGTTACAAATTTAAAGATACTGATCTCTGCTGCTTTGTTGTATTTAAGCAAGATGTTCCATATGGTATAAGCTGCTGCTGATACTGCTGATAAGTAGAGCAGGATGGCTATCAACTCGGATGAATAGGTAATGGAACTAAAGTCAAATCCTATTAAACCGATGACGATGAGTATGGAGGAACCGATAAACATTTGCCATACGGTTAATACCACTGGATGGATGTCTTTTGAGAAGTTCTTGGCAAAGATGCTAGCTATGGCACTGCATAGCTGATAAGCGATGATTAACCCTTC